>DASQZW010000094.1:0-4289 GCA_035638495.1 Terriglobales bacterium | reverse complement strand
GAGCGAGGTGACCACCCGGTCCGGCGTGCCTGCCGCGCTCACGAAGTGAACCCGGGGGACGAACACCCGCGGCGAGTGCTCCGCCCGGAACAGGATCACCCGCGGCACGATCGGGTACAGGACCGCGGAGCCGAACGCGCCAGGGAACCGTCGCTCGGGGCGGTGGTAGTCGCCCAGCACGTGGAGGTTGATCCGGCCGCCCGCGTCGATCTGGACGCCGCTCAGGAAGAACACGTCAAGCCTGCCGCACTGGGCGAAGTCGAAGAACTCCTTCGAGCCCAGGAACGGCTCGGCCCCCTCGACGCCGGGCAGGCGGAAGCGGAGCGAGGGCGCGTGGGTCCGCTTCGCGAGCAGCACGGCGGCGGCCGGAACCGGCGAGTTCACGCCGACGCCGACGCGCTCGCCGTCGCGCAATGCCCGCGCGATCGCGCAGGCCATCAGCTCCTCAGTGCGGAACAATCACCAGGGCGTCCACGTAGGCCGCCGGCACCACCTGCTCCCCAGCCGCCAGCGTCCGCGTCCCGTCATCGCGCACCTCCTCGACCGAGTAGACGACGTGCCGCGCGGCCTGCGCCACCAGCCGGTCGTCGTACTCGGTCCCGATCACGACGTTTCCGTCCTGGTCGGCCCGGAGGCCGTGCAGCAACGCGAACTCGGGCGCGATGGCCGGCACCAGCACGACCCGCTCGCCCGGCCGGAAGGGGTCGTCGATGACGCGGAAGTCGGCACGGACCCGCAACAGGTCCGAGCCGAGCAGGCCGGGGACCGGGGCGAACGAGACGCCGGACGCGCCGGCCTGGAGCGCCATGAGCATCGCCGGACAGCTGGAGTCGACCATCCGCAGCGTGCCCGACTCGACCGCGCGGCCGAAGACGGGCGCCAGGCCCTCCTCTCCCAGGTCGACGCCGCTGCACTCCAGCGATTCCGCGCAGCCCGCCGCGATCAGCAGTTCGACCGCCCGACCGCCGGTCGGCACGCCGACCAGGTGCAGGCCCGACCGCCCCTGCCGGATCAGCTCCTCGACCAGGAACAGCGCCGCGGGCCGGCCGAGCGCGACCCTGGCGCCGTCCGGGATCGCGGCGACCGCCTCCGACGCGGTGACCGGCTGCACGGCCACTCAGGCGTCCTCCGGTGGCTCGGCGTCGCCGAGAACGGCCTCGGGCGTGACACCGAGGTCGCCCAGGACGTGTGCTGCGATGCCCTCGCCCTCCGCCACGACTCCGATCAGCAGGTGCCGGGGCGTGACGTGCGGAGCGCCCTCCCGATCGGCCTGCGCGATCGAGAGCTCGATGACCTTCTTGACGCGGTTCGTGGGAACGATCTGCCGGGCGACGGGGCGCTGGCTGCTGCCGATCACGCGCCCGATCGTCGTCCTGGCCGCCTGCTCGTCGACGCCGAGGCCCAGGAGCCGGCTCCGCGCCTCGCTGTCCACCTCGAGCAGGGCGAGCAGCATGTGCTCCGTGCCGATGTAGCTGTGACCGGCCCGCTCCGCCTCCGTCTGGCAGAACACCAGGACCTTCTTGGCGTCGTCGCTGAACCGCTCGAACGGGTACACCGCACCTCGCAGTGTGGCACGGCTCGCCAAGCTATGGGCGCATGCGCGCGAGGACCGGGACCTCGGAGATCTTGGCTTCGTCCAGGTGGTCCCAGAGGATCCCCGGAGGCCGGCCGCGCGCGCCCGTGCGGATCGCCGCCTCCGGGGTCACGACCAGGTCGACGCGAAAGTCGTGGGCGGTCTCGGGCAGGTCGCCGTCGAGCACCTGGGCGGTGTGGACCGTGGTGGTCAGCAGTGTGTCCGCGTCGACCAGGCCGGCCTCGACCAGCAGCCCGAACTCGAGGTCCGAGAAGCCGCCGCCCTTGCCGACCCGGACCCCGTCCCGGTTGACGGCCACGGTGCCGCAGACGACCAGGTCGATGCGCTCCATCTCCTCGATCGCGACGGGTCTTCCATGCCGCGCGGCGCCCGCGATGGAGGCCGCGCGGCGCGGCGGGACGTCCAGGCTGGCGGGATCCAGCAGCAGGAACGGCCGCTCCGCCGCGAGGCGCGGCACCGCCATGTAGAGCCGCTTGCCGTCGGCGAGCGCGAGAGCTCGGGCCGGGAGCTGAGGGAGGTCGGGGTTGGCCTTCACGACGCGGGCCGCCCGCCACTCGGGCTGGGCGGCGAGCAGCTCCGCGGCGGCCTCGGCGCCGGTGAAGTTCGGGATCCGGCCGCGAGCGCCCGGGAACCTGGCCGCGCCTGCCTCCTGGAGGCGCGGCCAGGCCAGCTCGCGGACCGCCTGCTTGGCGGAGCGGGCCGCCGATTCGCCGCTGGTCACACGCGCTATCTTGCCGCAGCTGCGCACGGTCGCTGGGGTGCTATTGAGATGCGCGCGCAATAGAGCACAGCGGGTCGGTACGCCGCATCGATCGCTGCCTGACCCGCCAATTGCGACTGATTCCTGATATGGTGGCGGAGACGCAGTCCGGCTGCAGGGAGGAGGTGCCCGATGGCGACGTTCGTGGAGAACCTGAGTCGCAGCTTCGACCGAGGCGAGCGGAGACGCCTCGGCGGCTTCTACGGCGCGGTCCTGCTGCTCCACGTGCTCGGCTTCGGCTGCCTGCTCACGTACGGCCTCTCGAACCCCTCGTTCCTCGCGCTGGGCGCCCTGGCGTACTCGTTCGGCCTGCGGCACGCCTTCGACGCCGACCACATCTCGGCGATCGACAACACGACGCGGAAGCTGCTCCAGCAGGGCAGGAAGCCGGTCGGGGTGGGCTTCTTCTTCTCCCTCGGCCACTCGTCGGTCGTGTTCCTGATCGCGCTGGCGCTCGCCTTCGCGGTGAAGTCGATCGTCCAGGGTGTGGTCAGCGACGGCGGCGAGCTCCGGAACATCGGGGGCGCCATCGGCACGACGGTCTCCGGCAGCTTCCTGGTGCTGATCGGGGTGCTCAACCTGGTCGTCCTGCTGGGCATCGTCCAGGTCTTCCGGCGCATGCGCCAGGGACGGTACGACCGGCACGAGCTGGAGCACGAACTGGTGGCGGGCGGCGTGATGAGCCGGGTCTTCGGCAGGCTCTTCCGCCTGGTCGACGACAGCTGGCACATGTACCCGATCGGCTTCCTGTTCGGGCTGGGATTCGACACCGCGTCGGAGGTCGCCCTGCTCGGCGTCTCGGCGGGCGCGGCCGCCCGGGGTCTGCCCTTCCTCGCCATCGTCTCGCTGCCGCTCATCTTCGCCGCCGGGATGTCGCTCATGGACACCACCGACGGCGCATTCATGGCAAAGGCCTACACCTGGGCCTTCTCGAACCCGGTTCGCAAGGTCTTCTACAACCTGACCGTGACGGCGCTCTCGGTCGTGATCGCGCTCGGGATCGGCGTGATCGAGCTGCTGCAGATCCTGGTCCAGACACTCGACCTCCAGGGCCAGCCCTGGGAGGCGATCGGTGGGTTCAACTTCGTCGGGCAGGCCGGCTTCTTCATCGTGGGCCTGTTCGTGGTGACGTGGGCGGTCGCGCTGCTGGTCTACCGCGCGGGCCGCGTGGAGGAGCGCTGGGGGGCGATGGTGGAGGCCGCCGAGCCGGCCGACTGAGCGCGCTCGTCCGGCAGATCGAGAGCACTCCGTACGTTCGGCAGGTCGAGAGTCCTGCCGGCCATCGAGACCCTACTCCTCCTCGTCCTCCTCGCCGTCCGCCTCCAGTCCGCGGCGTCGCAGGACCAGGAGCGGGATGCCGGCCAGGACGACGACCGCGACGGCCAGGCCCGCCACCACCGGCAGGGCCGTCGACGTCGAGCTCGGCGGCCGGGCGGCGCCGGGGACGTAGCCGCCCGCGAAGCAGCCCAGCGTCGACGGCCTCGCCGCGATGTAGTACGGCGCCGCGCTGCCCGAGCTGCCCACCTTCTGCCACGTCCCGCCGGGCACGTACTGGTACACGTCCGTGGGGGCGATCGAGTTGGTCGAGAACTGCAGGGTCACCAGCGGGTCCTTGCCCGGGACCAGCGGCGAGGTGCTCGTGAAGCAGTACACGTTCGTCGCGAGTCGGAAGCCGGTCGGGCTCGGGTACGTCGCCTGCGGCTGGATGTCCAGGTTCACCGGGCCGTTCCCGGGCGGGGTCACGAAGCTGCCGGGCAGGAACGAGAGGGCCGCCTGGCCGTCCTGCGTGAACACGTTGCCGGGGTCGACGGTGCCCTGCGTGCCGACCCTGACCGTGGCGTGGCCCGACTGCGGCGGCTGGTTCGTCGCGACCTGGCCGGGCGGCGGCGAGACCCAGCGGTACGGCTGCGGCGGCGCGATGCCGTCGTAGAAGCC
>DASQZW010000093.1:0-9721 GCA_035638495.1 Terriglobales bacterium | reverse complement strand
CACAGACCCCGGCACCTACCAGCGGCTGGCCTCAGCCATCAGCGGGGCCCACACCCCGGTCTACTACCTGGAGATCCCGCCGTCGCTGTTCGGCATGGTCGTCGGCGGTCTGGCGGACGCCCACATGATCGACACCGCGCGCGTGGTCGTCGAGAAGCCGTTCGGCCACGACCAGTCGTCGGCGGCCGAGCTGAACGCCCTGATGCACAAGTACGTGGACGAGCGGCAGCTCTACCGCATCGACCACTTCCTGGGCAAGATGGGCCTGCAGGAGCTGCTCTACCTCCGGTTCGCGAACTCGATGCTGGAACCGCTCTGGAACCGGGACCACATCGATGCGGTCCAGCTCACGATGGCCGAGAGCTTCGGAGTCGAGGACCGCGGCCGCTTCTACGACGCCGTCGGCGCCCTTCGTGACGTCGTCGTGAACCACCTGATGCAGCTGGTCGCGGCCACGGCGATGGAGGCTCCCGCCGGCGACGACGCGACGACGCTCAAGAACGCCAAGTACGCGGTCTTCCGCAGCATGCCCGACGCCGACCCGGCACACTACGTCCGCGGCCAGTACGACGGCTACCGGTCGATCGAGGGCGTGAAGCCCGACTCCACCACCGAGACCTACGCCGCGCTGCGCCTGGAGATCGACAACTGGCGCTGGGCCGGGGTCCCCTTCCTGGTCCGCACCGGCAAGCGAATGCCGATCACGCAGACCGAGGTGCGCCTGGTCTTCCGGAGGCCGCCGCGGCTGGGCTTCGTCGAGCATCGCGGCCGGCTGTCCGAGGCCGACCAGCTCGTGATCAAGCTCGACCCGAGCACCGGAGTGCGGCTGCGCCTGGACGCGCACCGCGCCGACCAGCAAAACCCGGGGGCCGTGCACCTCGACATGGAGTTCGCCCAGCAGGGCGGTGAGGCGCCGACGCCCTACGAGGTGCTGCTGAACGCAGCGATGCGGGGCGACAGCACCAGCTTCGCCCGCCAGGACAGCGTGGAGGAGAGCTGGCGTGTGCTCCAGCCCCTGCTGGACAGCCCGCCGCCGGTCGAACCCTACAGGCCGGGGACGTGGGGGCCGCAGGCGGCCGACGCCCTGACCGGCGGGCACGGCGGTTGGCACGGCCCATGGATGGCGGACGAATGAACGCCGAGAACCGCTACGACGTGATCGTCATCGGGACCGGGGCCGGCGGCGGCACGCTGGCCCGCGTGCTCGCCCCGTCCGGGAAGCGCGTCCTCCTGCTGGAGCGCGGCACCTGGCTGCCACGCGAGATCCAGAACTGGACCACGGCCGACGTCTTCGTCGACAACCGGTACATCTCGCCCGACACGTGGCGCGACCGGGACGGCAAGACCTTCCAGCCCCAGGTCCACTACTTCGTCGGCGGCGCCACGAAGTTCTACGGAGCGGCGCTGTACCGGCTGCGACGGGAGGACTTCGGCGAGCTGCGCCACCACGACGGGATCTCACCCGCCTGGCCGATCGGCTACGACGATCTGGATCCCTACTACACCCGGGCCGAGCACCTGTACCAGGTCCACGGCGCCCGCGGCGAGGACCCGACCGAGCCAGCCGGCTCCCCGTACCCGTTCCCCCCGGTATCGCACGAGCCGCGCATCCAGCGCCTCTCCGACGACCTCGTCAGGGCCGGCTACCACCCGTTCCACGCGCCCTGCGGGATCATGCTCAACGAGGCCGACCCGCCCTTCAGCACCTGCATCCGGTGCGCCACCTGCGACGGCTTTCCGTGCCTCGTCCATGCGAAAGCGGACGCGGAGGTGGTCGCCGTGCGGCCGGCCATCGAGTATCGGAACGTGACGCTGCTCACGGGCGCCGAGGCGGTCAGGCTGACCACCAACCCCGCCGGAACGGCGGTCACGGAGGTCGTCGCCACGATGGACGACGGCCGGCGTGAGATGTTTTCCGGCGACATCGTCGTGGTCGCGTGCGGCGCGGCGAACAGCGCCCGGCTGCTCCTGGCCTCCGCGAACGACCGGCACCCGCACGGGCTGGCCAACGGCTCCGACCAGGTCGGCCGCAACTACATGTTCCACAACAGCCAGGCGGTGCTGGCGCTGTCCACCGACCCCAACCCGACGATCTTCCAGAAGACGCTCGCCGTCAACGACTTCTACTTCCGCGGGCCGGACTTCGAGTACCCGATGGGCAACATCCAGATGCTGGGCAAGTCGCAGGCCGAGATGTTCCGCGGCGAGCGGCCCGGCGAGACGCGGCTCGCGCCCACCTGGAGCCTGCGCGACATCGCCCACCACGCCGTGGACTTCTGGCTTTCGACCGAGGACCTGCCACGGCCGGAGAACCGGGTCACGCTCGAGCAGGACGGGAGCATCAGGCTGAGCTACGAGCCCAGCAACGACGTCCCCGCCAGCCGGCTCTACCAGCAGATGAAGTCGATGCTCGGCCACCTGGGCATGCACCCGGATCACCTGATCCCCCGCCACGCGTACCTGGCGACCACCATCCCGATCGCGGGTGTCGCCCACCAGGCCGGCACCTGCCGGTTCGGCACCGATCCCGCGACCTCGGTGCTCAACGTCAACTGCCGCGCGCACGAGGTCGACAACCTCTACGTGGTGGACACCAGCTTCTTCCCGAGCATCGGGGCCGTGAACCCCGCGCTGACGGCGGCCGCCAACGCGATCCGCGTGGGCGACCATCTGCTGGACCGCCTGCACGCGCCCACGCCGGCCGAGCCGGAGCGAGTGGAGGCGACCCGATGAGCAGAGACGGCTCCGTCACCTCCCGCCACCGCGTCGTGGTCGTCGGCGGCGGCTTCGGCGGGCTGTTCGCAGCGCGGCGGCTCCGCCGGGCGCCCGTGGACGTGACCCTGGTCGACCGGTCCGCGAACCACGTCTTCCAGCCGATGCTCTACCAGTTCGCCACCGGCATCGTGCCTGCGGCGACGATCGCACCATCGCTCCGGGGGATCTTCCGGCGGATCAAGAACGTCCGGGTGCTCCTCGCGGAGGTCGTCGGCTTCGACCTGGACAAGCGGGTGGTGCGCGCCCGGTCTCCGGACGGCGCCCAGATCACGCTCCCGTACGACTCGCTGGTCGTGGCGGCCGGCTTTCAGACCTCGTACTTCGGTCACGACGAGTTCGCGCCCCATGCGCCGGGGATGAAGACCATCGAGGAGGCGGCGACCGTCGGCCGCCGCATTTTCGGGGCGTTCGAGATCGCCGAGGCGTGCGAGGACCCCGACGAGCAGCGGGCCTGGCTGACGTTCGCGATCGTCGGCGCCGGGCCCACCGGCGTCGAGCTGGCGGGGCAGGTCCGGCAGGCGGCCAAGCACACCCTGCGCAGCGAGTTCCGCCGCATCGACCCGGCCACCGCCCGCGTGCTGCTCTTCGACGGCGGGAAGGAGCCGCTGGCGACGTTCGGCGACCACCTGTCAGGTCGTGCCGCGCAGGAGCTCGAGAACCTGGGCGTCGAGCTGCACATGGGCTGCCTCGCGACCGCCATCGACGAGAACGGCCTGGAGGTGCGGTCGACCGACGGCCGGGTCACCAGGCACGAGGCGCGCACGGTCGTGTGGACCGCGGGCGTGACGGCCTCGCCCCTGGGCCGGATGCTCGCGACCGCGGTCGGCGCGTCGACCGACCGCTCCGGACGCGTCGAGGTCCTGCCCGACTGCACGCTGCCTGGCCATCCGGAGGTCTTCGTCATCGGCGACCTGATGAGCCTCAACAAGCTGCCCGGCGTCGCCGAGGTCGCGCTGCAGTCGGGCATGCACGCCGCGCGCACGATCCGCCGCCGCCTGAAGGGCAGCGAGACCAGGCCCTTCCGCTACGTGGACCTGGGGAGCATGGCGTATGTGGGACGCGGGCACGCGGTCGTCGACTTCCGCGGCCTGAAGCTGAGCGGGTTCCTGGGCTGGCTGATGTGGCTCGTCGTCCACCTGACGTTCCTCACGGGCTTCACCAACCGGCTCGCGGCGCTGTTCAGCTGGGGTCTCGCGCTGACTGGAGAACGGAGGGTGCGCGTCCTCAGCGCGTCGGACATCTCCCGCCCCCCGCGCGCGGACAGGACGCCGGCGGCGGCGACCAGCGATCGACGATGAGCGCCTGACACGACCGGGCGTCAGGCCTGCTCGCCGGTGCTGACGCCCGACAGCGCGCCACCCAGGCGCGTGGCCTCCGCGACGCGGTCCTGGGGGACGCCGAGCTCGCTCAGGACGCCGCGGTCGGCCGCGGCGCGCAGGGACAGCAGCGGCACCGCGTAGTGGGCGGCGACCGTCTGAAGTGCGTCCTGGCGCGGCCAGTCGAGCAGGCCGGGCGCCGGCTCGTCGAGGTGCGCGCCCCGTCCCGTCGCCAGCCGCCAGAGCGCACCGAGGCGGGTCAGCAGCCGCGCCGACCAGGGCCACGGGCGATCCGTGAACAGGCACCGCACCGCCGCCCGCTCCGAACGAAACCCCTCCGAGCCGTGAAGGGCGACCGTTCCCCAGCCGGAGATCAGGCCCATCACCTGCCACGGCGGCTCGATGGCCGGGCAGACCCTGCTCAGGCTCTGCTTGGGGCTCCAGACGGCCCAGAACCCGCACAGGCAGTGCTCGCCCGGCGACCTCCGGCAGATCGAGTGGGTGGCGGCCAGGCAGCGGGCGCCGTTCTCGCCCGGTTCCCAGCTGTGGTCCATCACCAGGGACCGCAGCCGCCCGTCCTGGAGCCTCCAGATGCGCCAGCCGACCACCGGCTCGCGGGACGCCATGCGGCAAGGCTGTCCCGGCGGGCCGCGGGCGGCGGTGTCGACGGGCGCCCGGCTTCGACAGAACCCGAGAAGCCGACCCGTCTCGGGGACGCGCGCGGGTGTGAGCGCTTTGTTCAGGGTTTCGCGATCGACGGGGTGAGGGTCGGGCCGGGAAGCCCTACCGTCGGAGAAAGGCGCCGGGCAGGCGGACGCTCGCGCTGTACCGGCCAGGGTTGGCCCGGCTCGGGGTTGGGCCAGGGAGTCATCACATGGCGAGTACGACGGGCAACGTGGGCGGCTACGACACCACCGCCGGCTCGATGGCCATGCCGCAGACCGGCTGGGTCCTCTTCTCGGGAGTGATGATGCTGTTCTCCGGCATCTGGATCGCGTTCGAGGGTCTCTTCGCCTTCTTCCGCTCCACGTGGTTCATCGGCAACGCGGTCTTCGGGTCGTTGTGGATCTGGGCGATCGCCTGGCTGGTGTTCGGGATCCTGCTGATCGCGGCGGGGTCGGCGGTCATCGGCGGTCAATCGTGGGGGCGCTGGTTCGGCATCGTCGTGGTGTCGCTCGCCCTGCTCCTGCACATGCTCTCGTTCGCGACGTATCCGTGGTGGTCGGCCGTGATGATCGCCGTGGACGTCCTCGTTCTCTTCGGACTGACCGCCCGCTGGCAGAAGTCCGAGGGCGCGCCGATGTACTAGCGCAGCGCAAACCTTCCTCTCCCCCCATGCTGACCGTACTGTCCGCCGGGGTCCGTCCGGCTCCGGCGGCAGCGGTTCGTCTGCGGGGAATACGCAAAACGTTGCGCAAACCATCACACGAACGAGTGATGCGTAGGACAGCTTGAACGTGCAATCATTTGAGCCGACCTACCAGCGCCCACTTGTAAAGGGAGGACCGCGTTGGAGGTCACCTGTGCGCCGCCCGCGACCGAGGTCGCGTGTCTGTACGGCCGTGACCAGGAGCGGCATCAGCTCGACCAGCTGATCGGGGCCGCGGGACTGGGCCGCAGCGGTGCGCTGCTGCTCCAAGGTGACGTCGGAACCGGCAAGACGGCCCTGCTCGAGTACGCACTCGCCAGGGCCGGCGGCATGGCGGTGCTCCGCTGCCAGGCGGAACGGGCCGAGTCGGAGCTGCGGTTCGCCGCTCTGCACCAGCTCCTGCAGCCGGTGCTCGGGCTGGTGGACGAGCTGCCGGGGCGGCTGGCCGAGCCGCTCGCGGCCGCGCTCGGCGGCAGCGCCGGCGGTGGGATCCCCGACGGGTTCGTGGTGGGCGCTGCACTGCTGGCCCTCCTCACGCGAGCGGCGCGCGAACGACCGCTCCTGTGCGTGGTGGACGACGGCCAGTGGCTCGACCGCGCCTCGGCGGACGCGATCTCCTTCGCCGCGCGCCGCGTGCACGACGAGGGGGTGGTGCTCCTGGTCGCGGTTCGAGACGGCGAGGGGCGCACCTTCGAGCCCGCCGGCGTCCCCGTGCTCAGGCTCGCCGGTCTCGACCCGCGGGCGGCTGCGCGGCTGCTCGCGGAGCGGGCCGGCGGCGACCTGGCGCCCGAGGTGACGCGGCGGCTGGTCGAGCACACCGGCGGCCTCCCACTCGCTCTGGCCGACGCCGCGGTCAGCCTCACGCCGGCGCAGCTCGCGGGGCGGGCCCCCCTCTCGCTGCCACTGCCCCTCAGCCCCCGTCTCCGCGACGCCTTTCTGCGCCGCGTCCGGCGCCTGCCGGGACCGACGCAGCGCCTCCTGCTCCTCGTCGCCGCTGCGCAGCCGGCTCGGGTCGACGTGGTCGCCGAGGCCTGCGCCGAGCTGGGGATCGGGCTGGCCGCGCTCGCGAACGCGGAGGCCGCGGGCATGGTCCACATCGACGAGACGGTCGTACGCCTGCGCAGCCAGCTCGTCCACGCGGCGGTGTACGCGGAGGCGCCGTTCTTCGAGCGCCGAGCCGCCCACCTCGCGCTGGCCCGGTCGCTCGGCGAGGACGACGAGGACCGGCGCGCCTGGCACGAGGCCGCCGCGGCCCTGGTGCGGGACGGTCGAGTGGCGGCCGATCTCGAGCGTGCCGCGATGCGCGCCGGCGTCCACGGCGACCCGGCGGCCAGCGCGGACGCGCTCCAGCGCGCCGCTCAGCTCACACCTCACGGTCCGGAGCGGGCCCGGAGGCTCACCGCGGCCGCGTCGGCGTGCTGGTTCGCCGGCAGGTCGGTGCAGGCGCTGGAGCTGCTGGACCGGGCCGAACGCCTGCGCCCAGCGCCGCTCCTCGGCGCCGACGTCGCCGAGTTACGCGGGGTCATCGCGCTCCGCAGGCACGACCAGGAAGGCGCCCGCGACGCCCTGATGGCCGGGGTCGACCTCGTGGCCGCGGAGCATCCCGACCGCGCGCTGAAACTGCTGATCCGCGCGAGCCGCGTTGCGGTCGCCGGGTTCGACGCTGCCGGCGCCCATCTGGCGGCCTGCCGGGCCGCGGCCCTGAACGGAGGACACGGCGACGGTGTGGCGCTCCTGAAGGGAGTGGCGCGCGTCATGGCCGGCCGTATCGACGAGACCTCGCGTGTGGCCGAGCGTGCCATCTCGATGGCGCTGAGCCCGGCCTGGGGCAGCGGTGACCCGGAGGGCGCGAGCACCTGGCTGCTGGGGCTGGCCACCTGGCTGTCTGCGGGCGGCGACCTCGGGCCCGAGCTCCTCGCCTCCGCTCTCGACCTGCTGGGGGGCGAGGTGGGCCGCCTGCGCGCCCAGGCCAACGCCGGCGCGCTGCCGGCCGTCCTGGCCAACCTGGCCTGGCTCGAGGTCTGGGCGGACCGCTTCCAGGCCGCGCACGCCAACGCCTCCGAGGGACTGGCGCTGGCGCGCAGCCTCGGCCAGCCGTGGGTCGAGGCGGGATGCGCGAGGACGCTGGCCATGCTGGCCGCCATCAGGGGCGACGAGGAGGCCCGCGCGGCCCTCTGCGACGTGCTGCACCACCCCCCCGGGGTGCAGTGCGCGCCGATGAACGCGGGTGCGGCCACCTGGGCGGCGGCCCTCGCCGACCTGGGCGCCTGCCGGTTCGCGGAGGCGCAGACCCGCCTGGAGGACCTGACGCCGGGCCGCCGGCTGGGCCATCCGTGGCTCGCGCTGTGGTCGCGGCCCGATGCGGTCGAGGCGGGCGTCCGGACGGGCCGGCTGGGGCCGGCCCGCGCCGCCCTCCAGGTCCTCGAGCGCGCGGCCCGTCCCGACTGGCCGGCGCCCGCGTCCGCCCTGCTGGCGCGCAGCCGGGCACTGCTCGCCACGGGCCGCGAGGCCGACCATCACTACGGCGCCGCCCTGGCGATGCACGCCGAGGCGGAGCGTCCGTTCCAGCAGGCGCGGACGCGCCTGCTGTGGGCGGAGCACCTGCGCCGAAACCGGCGCCGGCTGGACGCACGTGAGCAGCTGCGCGCCGCGGTGGAGACGTTCGAGCGCCTCGAGGCGCGGCCCTGGGCCGACCGCGCCCGAGCCGAGCTCCGTGCGACGGGCGAGACGGTTCGGCGGCGCGACGGCTGCCAGGAGCGGCTGACGCCGCAGGAGCGGCGGATCGCGGAGCTCGTGGCCGACGGCGGCAGCAACCGCGAGGTCGCCGAGCAGCTCTTCCTCAGCCCTCGAACGGTGGGCTACCACCTGGCCCGCGTCTACCAGAAGCTGGGTGTGTCTTCGCGCACGCGGCTTGCGGCGTTCCTGCGCGAGGACGAGCTGGCCGAGGCGACGGAGGTCGGCCAGCGCCAGAAGGGCCTGTCGGGCCGCGCCAAGACGGAGTTCCGGTCGCGCTCGCAGGCGGCCGCGGCGGCTCCCGAGCGCGAGGTCGGTGACGTCGTGCCGCTGCCGGTCGGTCACGCCGAGCCCGGGGTCCTCCCGTCTGCCGGGCCTCGAGCGTCGTGATGGATCCGCAGCCGGCGAACGACGCGACGTTCGCCATCGGTGAGGTCGCCGACATGCTCGGGCTCTCGGCCCACACGATCCGCGCCTGGGAGCGTCGCCACCTCTTCGCGAGCCCGATGCGCACGTCGGCCGGCCAGCGGCGCTACACGGCGGAGGACGTGGAGCTGCTCCGGCAGATCAAGCACGGCCGGCACGCGCTCGGCTTCTCGATGCGCGTGGCGACGATGGCCGCGCAGGGGCTGCTCGTGCCCGAGGCCCGCGAGGCCGACGTCATCGGTCCGGCGACGGCGGCCGACGCGGAGGAACAGGTCGACCCGCTCCGCCGGATCGTGGACCTCGTGTCGGACGTGGTGATCGTCGTCGACGAGGAGGGGCGCATCCGCCACGCCAACACCGCGTTCGTGCGCTTCTGCGACGTGCTGCCCGGCCGGCTGCAGGGCATCCACTTCCCGGACTTCGTCGACCCCTTCGATCGCGCGAAGGCAGTCCGGGCGTACCAGCAGCCCATGCGGCCCCGGCGGGGATGGGAGTTCGGCCTGCGCACGAAGCGGCGGCGTGCCCTCTTCGCGTTCGACTGCTGGCCGCTCACGTCCGTCGACGGGCCGGTGCTGGTGCTGATCGGCCGCCAGGTCGAGACCGCGCCGCCACCGCTGGAGCGCGTGGGCGCCGACCCAAGACCGGGACTGGACGGCGCCGCCGAGGCGGCACGGCGAGAGGCGCCTCCTCCGGTGTGGGCGCTGCTCGACGGGGTGGCAGATCCCGTGCGCACCTTCGAGCTGATGCGGCCGTGGCTGGACGCCACCCCGCTGGGCGTCGTCCTGGCCGGAACGGACCAGGACCTGACCGCGCTGGCCGTGAACGACGCCTTCCGACGGCTGGCGCCGCCCGGTGCCCACCCGGTCGAAGGGCGCCCCTGGCGCGAGCTGGCGCCGGCCGGCGACGCCGGCCGGCTGGTCGCCACGGCCAGGGAGGTGGCCGGGAGCGCGCAACGGCGCACCGTCACCGGCCTGCGGCCGCCCTGGGAGGACCACAGCTCGCCGCCGCCCATCGTCTGGGACGTGGAGCTGTGCCCGGTCACCGAGGTCGGGGGAGCCGTGACGAACCTGCTGCTCACCGTGCGCGACGCGACCGAGGAGGT
>DASQZW010000092.1:0-35958 GCA_035638495.1 Terriglobales bacterium | reverse complement strand
CTGACCGCGGGCTTCACCGTCGCCGGGGCGCCGCTCGTCGTCCGGGTCGACGCGCTCACCGTCCACCTGTGGCTCGTGGTGCTGACGCCGGTCGCGCTGCTGCTCACCTTCCAGCGCCGCACCGGCGACCAGGCGGCCCTTGGCGCGCTGACGGCCGCCTCGGCGCTGGCCACCCTGGCCGCCGGCAGCGTGCTGATGACGGCGTTCGGCCTCGCCACGACGGCCGGCCTCGTGCTCGTGTTGCTCCGCTCGGAGGACCTGACCGGGACGCGCTCGTACTGGGCGGCCCTGACGGGTGCCTGGCTGCTGCTCGCGTGGACGGCCGTGCTGCTGCAGGTCACGAGCGGCACGTCGGCCTACGGCGCGGTCCCGGTCACCGCGCTCCACGTGCCGCTCCTGGTGCCCCTGGCGGCGGCGGCGGTGCTCTGCTCCGGCCTGCTGCCGTGGCGCACCTGGGTCTCGGACGCGTGGTCGGGGCCGCGGCTGGAGGCAGGCACCCTCGCCGTGGCCCTGCTCGTACCGGTGGGGTTCTCCCCGCTGGTGCGGGCGTATGGACTCGGCGCGGGCGTCCTCCCGAGCCAGCAGCTGAACGCGGCCCTCACGTTCCTCGGTGCGCTCGCCGCGCTGGGAGCGGCGGTGCGCGCCCAGTCAGCCGCGTCCCGCCGTGCGTTCCTCGCCGAGGCCGTTCCGCTGGGCGCGGGCGTCGTGCTGCTGGCCCTCGGTCTGGGGACGCCGCTGGGCATGGTCGCCGGACTCGCGTCGCTGGCCGGAGTGGGCGCGGCCGCCGGCCTCGCCCCGCTGGCGGCTGACGGCCGGGGGCCGGTGGTGGGAGCCGCCGTCGCCGTACTGGTGGGCGTGCCGCCGGCGGTGATCTTCGGCGGCTGGCTGCTCGCCTCGCAGGCGGCCGTCGAGGCCGGCGGCGCGGCTGCCTTCGTCGGCCTGGTCGGAGGCGCTGCCTGGGTGATCGCCGTCGCCGGGGCGTCGCGGTGGCCGCGGCTCCCGCTGACCGAACCTGAGGTGGAGCCGGCGCCCAGCCCCTACGGCGCTGCGGCCGGTCTCGCCGTCGCGCTGGCGGCAGGCATCGGTCTCACCGCACTGCTCGCGCTGCTGACCATCCCGGCGGCCGCCGAGGTGATGCCGGCCACCGGGCGGCTGGCGCGACCGGCGGTGCTGCCGGCCGACATCCTGGGCGCGGGCACCCTGTCGGTCAGCACAGCGTCGGGCGGGTGGGCGTCGGCGCTGCTCGGCGGCCCGCTGGTCGTCATCGGGGTGGCCGCCGCCGCGGCCGTCCGGGCCGTGCGCGGCCGGGCGGCGGCCGGCGCAGTCGTCCCGTCCGACAGCGCGCCGGAGCCGCTCTTTTCCACGCCCTTCGCGGGGCTCCCCGAGGGGGCTGCGGCATGGTTCCGGGCCATGCGTCTGCCCGAGCAGTACCGCAGCCTGCTCCGCCCGAGCCTCCTGGAGCGAGCAGGGTCCGGCCCGCCGTGGTTCTGGGTGCTGGTCACGGCGGCGCTGGTTTTCGCGGTCACGCGATGACGGTGCAGGTGGGGGCAGCCTCCCTCGTTCGGAACCCCCCCTCGTCTCCGGGACGCCGGCGGTCCCGACCTTGAACGAGGCCGTGGCGATCGTCGGCGCGGCGGCCGCCTGGGTCGGCGTCACCCTGCTGGCGGTGGCCGACGCCCGCCGCGGGCTGGCGCTCGGGCTGCTCGTGGTCACCGCCGGCCTGGTCCTGGCGTCCGCGGCGGCCGCGCAGCCGCCTCTCGCAGTGGCCGCGCTGGGAGCAGGCGGCGCCGCCGCGGCCGCGCTCCGCCTACGCAGCGGCCGGCCCGGCTGGGGCCTGCTGCCGCCCGGGTCGACGCCGCGACTGGTCGGCTCGATCGCGGTGGTGATCGGCGCCGCGCTGGTGGCGGGCTCGCAGCTCGGCAGCCCACCGGGAGCGGCCAGGCTGGCGGCGCTGGCGGTGGCCGGGCTCGCCGCCGGCCGGGTGCTGACGGTCGAGCACCGCTGGGCTGCGCTGGGCAGCGCGTCCGCGCTGGCGCTGGGGCTCGGCGCGCTGGGCGGAGCCGTGCCCCTGCTGACGGCAGGAGTGGTCGCCGCCGGCCTCGGGACCATCGACGCCCGCGACGCGGCCGAGGTGGGGAGGTGATCTCCGTGCGGGCGCCCTCACGTCTCCCGGTCCGAGCACCGGCGCTCGTCGGCCTCGCCGCGGCCGGCGCTGCAGCGGCCGCGCTGGTCCTGGCGGCCCCGGCGCTTCCGTTCGGCGGCGTGCTCCACCTCGCGCCTGCTGGCCGGCTGCTCCTCGCGGCGTCGGCGGCAGCACTCGCGCTGACGACCGCGCTGGCGCCCCACCGGGTCGGTCGCCGGGAGCTGCTCGCGGCCGGCCTGGGCGCGCTCGGCGGCCAGGCGCTGCTCATGGCGCTGACGGACCCGCTCGCCATTGCGATCGTGCTCCTCCTGATCGGCCTCGGGTTCGCCGCGAGGGGTGGTGCGCGCCCATTCGTCGAGCGCGCGCGACCGCCGGCGTTCGCGGCGCTCCTGATCGGCGCCGGCTGGGCGTTCGTCCAGCTGCACGGCGCGACCTGGGTGGGCCGCGCCGGAGCCCTCGCCATCGCGCTCGGCCTGGCGGCAACGGCCGGACTCGTACCCTACCTGGCGCCCGTCGATTCCGAGGAACCGGCCAGCTCCTCGTTCGTGATCTGGACCGGCTTCTTCGGGCCGGCGCTGGCCATCTCGCTGCCGGGCCACGTGCTGCCCGGCATGCCCGCAGGCGAGGCGTCGGTCTTCGGCGCCACCCTGGTCGGGCTGGGTCTGGTGAACCTGGGTTGGGGAACGATCGGCGCCTGGCGGACGGCGTCCGAGGTCGAGGCGTGGCGCTGCTCGTTCCTGGTGGACTGGGGCTTCGCGCTGGTCGGCATCGGCCTGTTCCTGCCGGACGGGCTCGCGGCGGCGCTCCTGGCCCTGCTCGCGATCGTGCTGGTGCGCGTCCCGCTGTACCTGTGGGCGCGGCCGGCGCTGCTGGGCGCACAGCCGGCGCGCCTGACCGCCCTCAACGTCCTCCTGGCGGTGCTGCTGACGGGCGCGGCGCCGTTCTCCGGGTTCCCCGTGCGGCTGCTGGTGCTGGGCGCCGCCACCCAGACCGCGTGGCCGCTGGCGATTCCGCTGCTGGTCGCGATGCTGCTGGCCGTCACGTACTCGGTTCGGCTCGCCCGGGCGCTCGGCTCACACCGTCGTTGGGCGGCCGCGGGCCTCTGGATCACGCTCGGCCTGGGGCTCGTGCTCGGCCTGGCGCCGGCCGCGGTCCGGTCGCTGGGCGGGATATAGCGATGCTGACCCGCGACCTGCCGCTCCACGTCCTGGCGCTGCTGCTGTATCCCGGGCTCGCCCTTGTCGTGGCCATCGGGGCGCTGGCCGAGGTGGGCGCGGGGTACGCGCTCGCCGCACGCGACCTCCGGGCGGCGATGGCGGCGCCCGCCGCATGGCTGCGCCGGGCCACCCGGCGGCCTGCCGACGTGATGCCGCCGCTGCTGGCGACGCTCGCCGCCACCCAGCTCGCCGTGCCGTTCAGCCCGGTGCCCCCCGTCGAGCGCAACCTGGTCGTGGCCGCCATCGCGACCGCGGCGGCCGTCTGGCTCGCGGGCACCCCGGGGTGGAGGGCCGGCGAGGCGGGCCGGACGCTCCTCGTGCAGGTCTGCTGGCTGGTCGCGCTCCTCGCGCCCGCGCTCGCCTCGCAGAGCCTCCGTCCGCAGGCCCTCGGCGCGGTGGTCGTTCCATCGGCGCTGCCGCTGAAGGTCGCGGCGGGCGTCCTTGCGCTGCTGTGCCTGCCCGCCATGCTGCGGCTGGCGCCGGGCGACCTCGGCGAGCCGGCCGACGCCGGCGGGGCCGCACGACTGCCGCTCTGGCTGCCGGTGTGCGGCCTCCTGGTGTCCCTGTTCCTGCCGCCATCCGGGGACGACGTCGGTGGCCTGCTGCGCTTCCTCGCGGCCACGCTGGCCACGGCCGCGGCCGCGATCGGGCTCGCCCTGGCGACGCGGGGCAGAACCGTCTATCCGCGGGCGCTGGCGCCTTTCGCGCTGGCCGTGATCGCGATCGCCGCCGTCACGTCCGTGTTGACGTAGGCGCCACGGCGGCACGGTACTTCGCTGTTGTACAATCCCCCACCGTGTCCGAGCCAGGCGGTTCGCTGACGGCTGTGATCGTCAGCGGCGGCAAGCAGTATCGCGTCGCCCGCGGCGACCGCATCCTCGTGGACCGGCTCCAGGCCGACACGGGAGCGGAGCTGACGCTCGACCGCGTCCTGCTGATCGCGGATGGCACGACGACGAAGGTCGGCCTGCACGAGCTGCAGGGCGAGACGGTGCGTGCGCGCGTCATCGGGCATCCGCGAGGGCCCAAGGTCGACGTGCTCCGGTACAAGTCGAAGAAGCGCGTGCGGGTGCACCGCGGCGCCCGGGCCGACCTGACGGCCCTCGAGATCGTGGGCATCGGCAGCTCCGCTCCGGCCGAGCAGGCCGAGCAGGCCGAGCAGGCCGAGAAGAAGGACGAGAAGACCGAGAAGCCGGCTCGCGCCAGGGCTCCTCGGAAGCGGGCGGTCTCGGAGCCGTCGGAGGACAGCTAGCGGATGGCGCACAAGAAGGGCGGCGGCTCGTCCCGCAACGGCCGCGACTCCAACGCTCAGCGCCTCGGCGTGAAGGCGTACGGCGGGCAGCGGGTCAGCGCCGGCTCGATCATCGTTCGCCAGCACGGGACGCACATCATGCCCGGCCTCGGCGTGGGCGAGGGCCGCGACCACAGCCTCTTCGCGCTCGTCGACGGCCAGGTCGTGTTCGAGCGCGTCGGCAAAGACCGGCGCCGCGTCTCCGTCAGCGCCGTCGAGGCCGGCAACTAGCCGGACCGGAGTCCGCTCCGGTGCGCCCGGGTCGCGCCGCGCAGGACCAGGGATCCTTCGTCGACATCGCGCGCCTGCGCGTGCGTGCCGGCCACGGAGGCCGGGGTGCCTCCACCTTCCGCCGCGAGCCGTTCGTGCCCCGCGGTGGACCCGACGGCGGCGACGGCGGCAGGGGCGGCTCGGTGGTGCTCCATGCCACCTCCGAGGCGGCCTCGCTCGTCGCGTACATCGGCCGCCGCCAGTGGCGCGCGGAGGACGGACGGCCGGGCGCCGGTGCCCGGAAGTCCGGCAGGTCCGGCTCGGACCTGCGGCTCCCGGTGCCGGTCGGCACCGTCGTGGTCGACGAGGAGACCGACGCGGTGGTGGCCAACCTGGACGCGCCGGGCGCCGAGACCATCGTCGCCCGCGGGGGCGCCGGCGGTCGCGGCAACGTCCACTTCCGCAGCTCGATCCAGCAGTCGCCGCAGGTCGCCGAGCCCGGCCTGCCCGGCCAGGAGCGATCGCTGCGCCTGGAGCTGAAGCTCATCGCCGACGTCGGCCTGGTCGGGCCACCCAACGCCGGCAAGTCGTCGCTGCTGCGCGCCGTCTCGGCGGCGACGCCGCGGGTGGCGGCCTACCCCTTCACGACGCTGGATCCCGAGCTCGGCGTCGCCGAGCTGGCCGACGGCCGCCGGCTGGTGCTGGCCGACATCCCCGGACTGATCGAGGGCGCCGCGAGCGGCGCCGGCCTGGGCCACCGGTTCCTGCGCCACGTCGAGCGCACGCGCGTGCTCCTGTACCTCGTGGACGGGTCGGACGCCGACCCGTGGGCGGCTCTCGAGACGGTGCGCCGGGAGGTGGCGGAGTACGAGCCCGCGCTGGCCGGCCGGCCGGCCCTGGTCGCGGTGAACAAGCTGGACCTCCCGGCGGTGCGGGAGCTGCGGAACCGGACGGAGCGGCCCGACGTGCACTGGTGCTCGGCGGTGACCGGCGAGGGCGTCCCCGAGCTGCTCCAGGCGATCGGCGCCGCCGTCGCCGCCGCGCCGGCGCCGCCGGCGATCGAGGTGACGCCGCCGCTGGAGCGGCTGCGCCAGCGCGGGGCGCCCGCGGCCGCGCCGGCGGTCGAGCGGCACGCGTGGGGATTCCTGGTCACGGGGGCCGCGGTCGAGCGGCTGGTGTCCCGGGCGCGTTTCGACTCGGAGGCGGCCACCCAGCGCTTCCAGGTCGCGCTCGACCGCATGGGCGTGTCAGCCGCGCTCGAGGAGGCCGGCGCCGAGCCGGGGGATATCGTCCGAATCGGCGAGATGGAGTTCGAATACCAACCATGAAGCTCGGGATCATGGGCGGCACGTTCGACCCGATCCACCTCGGGCACGTCGCGATGGCCGAGGCCGCGGCCGACTGCGCCGGCCTGGACCGGGTCCTGCTGGTCCCCGCCGGCGTGCCCCCGCATCGAGGAGCCGCGACCGCCCCGGCCGCCGACCGGCTCGCCATGGTCCGCCTCGCGGCCGCCGGACACCCGCGCCTGGAGGTGTCGGACATCGAGCTGCGCCGGCCGGGGCCCTCGTACACGCTGGATACCCTCCGCGCCGTCGCCCGCGATCGTCCCGGCTCCGAGCTGCACCTGCTGCTGGGCTGGGATGCGGCGCGCGAGATCCGGGCGTGGCACGCGCCCGAGGAGGTGCTGCGGCTCGCCCGACCGGTGGTCGTCAGCCGTCCCGGCTATCCCGCGCCGACGGAGCGCGACCTGGGGTCCGCGGGCATCGAGCCCACGTGGGCGATCCTCTGCGACGTGCCGACCCCGGACGTGGAGTCCACGGACGTTCGCCGCCTGGTGCTGAACGGCGGGAGCCTGGCCGGCCTGGTCGACCCGGCCGTCGAGGCCTACCTCCGCCGCCATCGGCTGTATGTCGCCCAGAGGTCCGGCCGGAAATGACGACGATCCGCCGGCATTCCCGCCGGACCTCTAGCTCTAAAAGACCGCGTTGTGGGCATAATCGCTGGTGTTGAGCACGCTTTCACCCATGCACCTGGCCGAGATGCTGATCGACGCCGCCGAGGACAAGAAGGCGTGGGACCCAGTGATCGTCGACCTCCAGGGGAAGACGACCGTCGCGGACTATTTCGTCATCTGCGACGGCGAGACGGACCGCCAGCTGCGCTCGATCGCGGACGCCATGGTCGAGCGGGCCCGGGAGCGGGGCATCCGCCCGCTCGCCGTGAGCGGCTACGAGGAGGCGACCTGGATCCTGCTGGATTTCGACTCGGTGCTCGCTCACGTCTTCCTGCCGGGCGAACGCGCGTACTACGACCTCGAGAGCCTGTGGGCTGCCGCGGAGAAGCGGCGGGTGATCAAACCCTCCAGCACGGCCAGCTGAATCTCGCGTTGCCCGACATCCATTAGCTGATAGGATGGCCATCAGAAGTGGCGAACGGGCGTAGTGAGCATTCCGGTGACGACATCAGGGTCCTGTTCGTCGAGGACGACCCGACGGTGGCGCAGATGTACCGGCTCAAGCTGGAGCTGGACGGCTATCAGGTGATCATGGCCAAGGATGGCGAGGAGGGCCTGCGGCTTGCCAGAGAGGTCGACCCGGACATCGTGTTCCTGGACATCCGCCTGCCCAAGGTCGACGGGTTTTCCGTCCTGGAGGGCCTGCGCGCGACCGACCGCACGAGGAACGTCCCGGTGGTGATCCTGTCCAACTACGGTGAGCAGGACCTGGTCGACCGCGGCCTCAGGCTGGGTGCGCTCGAGTACCTCATCAAGAGCCAGACCACGCCGGCCTACCTCTCGCGCGGCGTCGAGACCTGGCTGAAAGAAGAATGAGCGCGCGATCCATGGGTGCACTCGATCCGGGATTCGACCTCGACAAGCCCCTGTACACCATCTCCGTCGCCTCCGAGATCCTCGAGACCCACCCTCGGACGCTGATGCTGTACGAGGACGTGGGGCTGGTGCAGCCATTCCGCACGACGACCAATCGCCGCCGCTACTCCCAGCGGGACATCCGCAAGCTGCAGGTGATCCAGCACCTGACCCGCGAGAAGGGCGTGAACCTCGCCGGGGTCCGCCACATCCTCTCGCTGTTCGAGGTGCTCAAGAAGCGGGGGCTCCAGCCGCCGGCAGACCTGAAGGAGGTCTTCGACCGGTACGCCGAGATCGTCTAAACAGAATCATCGGCCAACCGCGGTATTGGTTAAGGCTCGACATCGGATTGACGGGTCGAGTACAATCGACCTGTCCGACGACAGCTTCCCAAAGCCCTCCCTCCTTTCTTAGGGTCCTCCATCAGCGGGTGGAGGACTCTTCCTTTCTTTACAGTTCGGACCCATGAAGGTGGTCCGCCTGCTGGTGCTCGGCACCCTGGCGCGCTTCGGGGCCATGCACGGCCACCAGCTGAAGCGGAGCATCCAGACGATCAACGTCGAGGCCTGGAGCGACGTCCGGGCGGGCTCGCTGTACCACGCCCTGCACCAGCTGGCGACCGAGGGCCTGATCGAGCTCGTGCAGACCGAGCGGCCCGGCCGCCTGCCGGCTCGCACCGTGTACCGGATCACGAGCGCCGGCGAGGCGGAGCTGCAGGTGCTCCGGGACCGTGCGCTCAGCGAGGTTCGTGCGTCGGCCGACCCGTTCGACGTCGCGCTCTGGGTCGCGGCGGGCCTGGACCCGGCCCGGCTCGAGGACGTCGTGCGGCGCCGCCTCGACACGCTGCGCCGGCAGCTGGCCGACCTGGCCTCCGAGCGGCGTTCCCACCTCGCCGACGGCAGCATCCCGGCGGTGGGCGCAATCCTCATGGCCCACGGCGAGGCTCGACTGGAGGCGGAGGTGCGGTGGCACGAGATGCTGCTGCGGGAGCTTCCGTCGCTGGGTGAGGGGCCATGGTCATTACTCAAGTTTGACAACTCAGATTTGAGTAGTTAGTCTGGCGCCATGCGGACATCACTCGAGGGCCTGACCCTGCACGTCGCGAGCGTCGAGCGCTCGCGGGACTTCTACCTCGCCATCCCCGGCGCCCAGCTGCTGCACGAGCGCGGCGACCAGTTCGCGCTGCTGCAGATCGGCAGGACCAAGCTGGGCCTCCTCAACCGCCGTGTGCTGCGCGCGGGAGGGCCGGGGTTCCACATGGAGATCTCGACATCGGCGACCGGCGTGGACGACCTGTACGAGCAGGTGCGCGCCGCCGGCATCGAGCCGGAGGGACCGCCGCGGAACCGCAGCTGGGGTGAGCGCACGTTCCATGCCACCGACCCGGACGGCAACCTGGTCGAGTTCGACTCGAGGCTGGAAGAGACGGCGTAGTTCGGCACATCGGTCCAGATGTGCGGTTCCCACGCCTCGGGAATCGCACGTCGGTCCAGATGTGCGATCCGGCACACTTGCTCGGCGATGGTGCGCAGCATCGGCGTCGACCTCACCGCCTGCTGGCGGCCGCGGGCGGGCATGCTCACCGTCGCGGTGGGGCTCACCGGCGCCATGCTGGCCGCGGACGGCGCCGACCGGCGGTTCACCCTCTTCTGCAGCCGGGAGCGCCCTGCGGCCCTGGCCGGCGCCCGCGCCCGCGCCGCCAGGGCCGTGCTCTCGCCCCACCGGCACGAGGTGCTGAACAAGCTGCGGTGGCTGCCCGCGGTGGAGGCGGACGCCGGGCTGGACGCGATGTTCTACCCGTACTGGCCGTGCCCACCGCGGCGCCGCGCCGCCGCGCCCCCGGCCGCCATGGTCGTGCACGACCTCGCCTATCGCATGCGGCCCGGAGAGGTCCCCTGGCAGCAGCGGGTCTACATGGGCAGCATCATGTCGGGCGCCCTCCGCCGTGCCGGCGCGGTGCTCACGCCGTCCGAGTCGACGCGGCGCGACCTGCTCGAGCACTACCCGGTGCCCGGCCTCGAGTCCAGGGTGCGCGTCGTCCCGGAGGGCTGCAGCCTCCTCGAGGTCGAGCCGGGCCCACTGCCGGACGGACTGGAGCCCGGGTTCCTGCTCGCCGTCGGGACGATCGAGCCGCGCAAGAACTACCCGCGCCTGCTCGCCGCGTATCGCCTGCTCCGGGCGCGCGGCGGGGCTCCGCCGCTGGTGGTGGCGGGCCGCGTGGGCTGGGCCTATGGCAGCGCGCTCGACGAACTGCGCGCCGAGCCCGGCGTACGCCTGCTCACCGACGTGGACGACGCCGGTCTGCGTGCGCTGTACCGGGCCGCCGGTGCCCTTGCGTTCCCGAGCCTCTACGAGGGCTTCGGCCTGCCCCTCCTGGAGGCGATGGCCGAGGGCCTCCCCGCGCTGGCCGGCGACGCCGGAGCGCTCCCCGAGCTGGCCGGGGACGCCGCGCTGCTCGTCGATCCGCGGGACGTCGGGGCGATCGCCGGCGGGCTGGAGCGGGTGCTGGGCGACACCGAGCTGCGCGCACGGCTGGCCGAGGCCGGTCCGCGCCGGGCGGCCGCCTACACCTGGGAGGCGGGGGCAACCGCGACGCTCGAAGTGCTGGACGCCCTACGATGAAGCGGTTTGGCAGAGTCCATCTCGCTCCGGCTGCTGCTGCACGGGTCCGACGCGACATCGCTGCTGGGACCGCTGTCGGCCATCCGCCGCCTCGACGTACGCGCCCTCGCGCCCGGTGAACGGCTGCATCCGGCGGGCGCCAGCGTCATCGTCACATCCGCCGACCGGCCGTTCGACGCCGACGAGCTGGACGCGCTGAGCGCGCACCTGCGGGCCGGCGGCGGCGTGGTCACGCTCGGGGCGGCCCTGGCCTCCCTCGCCGGCCACCCGGGCTTCGGCGAGCTCGCGGGCTGGCGATCCGGGGAGACCGGCCCTGCGACCGAGCTCCGGGTCCGGCCGGTGCCGGGCTCCGTGATCGCCTCGCGCCTCGGCCCCGAGCTGCTGCTCCGCGACCGGCTCTTCCTGACCGACTCGCCGCCGGACGGCGCGGAGCCGCTGGTATCCGTGCCCTGGCACGCCGGCGAGCGGGTGGTGGCGTTCCGCACGCGCGTGGGCGCCGGCCACCTCGTGCACCTCGGCCTCGGCTCACGTTCGGAGGTCTTCGTCGATCCGGGCTGGCGGCAGCTGGTCTACCGCTGCGTCCTGGCGGCCGCCGGCCTGGAGGCGGCGGGGCCCATCGGGGTCGGGCTCTACGGCTACGGGGCGATCGGGCGGGAGCACGCCACCTCGGCCACGGCCGTGGAGGGCCTGGAGCTGCGCGGCGTCTGCGACCGCGTCGGCGACCGCCGGGCCGACGCCGTGCGGCGCTTCGCGGTGCCCACGCACGCCGAGGCGTCCGGTCTGCTGACCGACCCGGCCGTCGAGCTGGTGGTGGTCGGCGTACCCCCCGCGTTCCACGCGCAGGCGGTGCTGGAGTGCCTCCGGGCCGGCAAGCACGTGGTGTGCGAGAAGCCGTTCGCGCTGCACGCGGCAGAGGCCGACCGGATGCTGGAGGCGGCCGCGGAGGCCGGCAGAACCGTCACCGTGTACCAGAGCCGGCGCTGGGACCCCGACTTCACGGCCATGCGCGACGCCGTGCGCCGGGGCGACATCGGTCGCCCGTTCTACATGGAGTCGTTCGCCGGCGGGTTCTCCCACCCGTGCAGCTACTGGCACAGCCACGCGCCGGTGTCGGGCGGCACGGTCTTCGACTGGGGCTCGCACTACTTCGACTGGGTGCTGCAGCTGCTGCCCGGCGAGGTCGTCCGGGTGGCCGCGCTCGCTCAGAAGCGCGTGTGGCACGACGTCACGAACGAGGACCAGGTCCGGGTCGATCTCACGTTTGCGGGCGGCGAGCAGGCGACGTTCCTCCAGTCCGATGTCGCGGCGGCGCTGAAGCCCAAGTGGTACCTGCTCGGCGACCGGGGCGCGATCGTGGGCGACTGGCGGTTGGAGGCGGTGCGCTCGCGGGCCTGGACGGGCGACCTGGTCGAGGAGCGGCTGCAGCCGGGGGAGGCGCCGGCCCGGGTCCGCGTGCACCGGGCGGACCAGCACGGGACGGCCGACGTCACCGAGCTGGCGCTGCCCCCCCGCACGCCGAACGGCTTCTACCGGAACCTCGCCGACCACCTGCTGCTGGGCGAGCCGCTGGCCGTCCCGGCGGTCGAGGCGCGACGGAACGTGGCGATCATGGAGGCCGCCACTCGCTCGGCGGCCAGCGGAGGCCGCCCGGTGGAGCTGCGCGCATAAACGTCCGGCCCCTCCGCTGGGGCGTCCTCGGCGCCGCGTGGATCGCCGACCGAGCACTGCTGCCGGCCCTTCGCGACGCCCGCGGCTCCGAGCTGCTCGCGGTGGCCGCGCGGGACCCGGATCGGGCTCGCGACCTGGCCGCCCGGCACGGCGTCCCGCGCGTCCACGACGACTACGCGGCGGTGCTGGCCGATCCCGACGTGGACGCCGTGTACGTGCCGCTGCCCAACTCGCTGCACCTGACCTGGACACAGCGGGCGCTGGCGGCGGGAAAGCACGTCCTGTGCGAGAAGCCGCTCGCGCTCGATGCCACCGAGGCGCGCGAGGTGGCCGGGTCGGCGCGCGCGTCCGGCCGCCTGCTGATGGAGGCGGCCATGTACCGCTTTCAGCCGCGCATGCGCGCGCTGGTGGCGTCGCTCGCGGGCGCCGACATCCGCCACGTGGGGGCGTCGTTCGGGTTCCCGATCGCCGCGATGGACAACTACCGCCTCAGGCCCGAGCTCGGCGGCGGCGCGCTCCTCGACGTCGGCTTCTACGTGGCGGACGTCGCGCGCTGGCTGCTGGGCGATCCCGACCGGGTGGAGGCGGTGGTCCACGGCGGCGCGGTGGACATGAGCTGCAGCGCGCTGCTGCGGTTCCCCGGCGGAGCGCACGCGGCGCTGTTCGCGAGCTTCGAGTCCGCGGAGCACCAGGAACTGGTGGTGGTCTGCACGGACCGGGTCGAGCGGCTGGAGCGGCCGTTCACGCCCGACGGCCACGACCAGTACCGGCTGATGGTCGAGGCCTTCTGCGCGGCGGCACGGACCGGCGCCGAATCCCCGCTGCCGCTGGAGAGCTCCATCGCCACCCTGGCGCTGCTCGACCGCATTCGCGACGCGGCGATATAGGGCTTCGGCCTCTGGGCTCAGGTCAGGCGGTGCGGCGCAGCACGTAGTCGCGTGTATCGTCGGGCAGGTCGCCACCCGCGGCCAGCAGGCGCGGCAGCAGCGCCTTCTCGATCGTCAGTGCGCGGAACATCAGGCCGATCGTGACGTCGTGGCTCGGCCGCCAGACGATCGAGATCGGGTCGCCCGCCCGCACGGCGCCGGGGACGACCACGCTGAGGTACGCGCCGGGGGCGCCGTGCAGCGTGAACCGGCGCTCCCAGCCCCGGTTCGCCAGCCAGCCGGCGAACGTCCCGCACGGGATGCGCGGCGACCTGACCTGCAGCACGCAGCGGTCGCCGACCTGCCAGCGCTCCCCGATCCCGGCGCCGGTGACGTCGAGGCCGCGAGTCGTGAGGTTCTCGCCGAACACACCGCCCGCCAGCGGGCGGCCGAGATCGCCCTCCCAGTGGTCGAGGTCCTCGCGAGCGTACGCGTACACCGCCTGGTCGGTGCCGCCGTGGTGCCGCATGTCGCACACCGCGTCGCCGGCGACGCCGCTGGCGCCGGAGCCCTTCGGACCGGGATCCCGGATCTCCACCGGTCCCTCGGCGGGGCGCTTGTCGATGCCGGTGATCCCGACGTCCGAATGGGCGCTCGGCCGCGCCCGGCCCAGGTTGACCGAGACGATTACTGGGGCCCCCCCACCCCCTCCCCCCTCCCCCGCCAGGGGGGACGGGCAGGCTCGCTCGCTTCGCTCGCTCAGGCCGCGCCCGCCTTCACGCGCTCGTGGTGGCGCCGCGCCTTCGCGCGGTTCCCGCAGATGCGCATGTCGCACCAGCGCCGCGTCCGGTTGCGGGAGGTGTCGAGGAAGAGCCAGCCGCAGTCGCGGCCCTCGCAGCGCCGGATCGCGGCCAGCGGGCCCTCCGTCAGCAGGTCGGCCGCTGAGCGGGCGATCGGCCAGAGCACGCAGTCGAGCGCCTTGCCGCCCTCCGCCCAGAGCCAGGTGAAGCCGTTGTCGGTCGGCACCACCTGGGAGCGTGACATGGCCCCGGCGAGCTCGCCGTTCAGCACGTCGAGCGCTCCGGGCCGGATCCGCCGGTTCTCGGCGACCGCGCAGAAGATCGAGGTCAGCGCCTCCCGCAGCTCCACGGCGCGCTCCCACACGCTCAGCGCCTCGGTGGGGCTGCGGGTGCCGAGTCGGGCCAGGCGGACGGCCTCCTCCGCGTTCAGGATGCCGGCGCGCCAGCCCCAGCCCACGATGTCCGCGTACGTCTCCAGCCGCTCGTCGCGGTAGCCGCGGCGGTCGCCGGTGGTGTTGCAGTAATCGAGGCAGAGCCGGCCGCCGACGAGGTCGAAACGAGGTGGGTTCCTGGCAGCCATCAGAGTGGCCAATTCTTCACTGCCGTAAGGACCTTGTCAACGCTGTGCATTCGGAGGGGTTGCAGACGTAACCTCCATGACGTACAAAGGAGGTTAGATGAGGGGGCGACGAATGACCAGGGCTGAAGAGCGCCTGAACAGCAATCACGGTCGCCTCGTGCACGCGGCTCGCGCGGTGCCCGAGCGGCTGCGCAGCGTGCCGATCCCCGGCTGGGGCTGGACCCCGCGGGACATGCTGGCGCACGTGGTTGCCTGGCAGGAGGAGGCCGTGCGCCACCTGGACGACCCGGAAGCGCCGTGGCCGGCTCGCTCCGAGGTCGACGAGTGGAACGCCGCCACGCTCCGGGCGCTGCGCCACCTGTCCTGGGACGAGGTCCTGGCCCGGCTCGAGGCCAACCACGGCGACCTGCGCACGCGGCTGGACGGGGATCCGCCGCGCTGGTTCGGGCCCTGCACCTACTGGCACTACACCGAGCACACCCGGGCCCTCCTCGCCTTTCTCCGCTCCTTCGGTCAGTCCTCGACCACCACGGTGGCGCCGATCGCAGCCCAATCGTAGAGCTGCTGGAGGGGCCCGTCTATCACGTGCACGCAGCCGTGGCTCGCGTACGGCCCGTACTCCGAGCCGGGGCCGTAGGAGTCGTCCGGCTGCCAGTCGGCGCTGTGGATGAACGTGCCGTTGCCGATGAACTCCATCGCGTTGGACACCCACGTGGGCGGGTAGTAGAACGGGTTGCCGAGCGGCCACGGCGAGATCATGTGGTAGCGGGGCGCCTTGTAGTAGATGTGGAACGTGCCGCGACCGGTGGGGAGAGCCGCCCGGCCCGTCGTGACCGGGGTGCGCAGCATCGGGCACCCGTTGTCGTAGGCGACCAGCTGCTGGGTGGCCAGGTGGATGACGATGAGCTGGGCCGGAGCGCCGGTCTCGCAGGGAATGCCGGCGACCGGCAGGCGACCGCCCGCCGCGGCCTGGATGTCGGCGTCGAGCTGCTGGACGGCCGCGAGCGCCGTGTCGATGCCGGCTTCGTCGCGCGCCGTCCGCGCGGCCGTCAGGCCGGCCCGGGCCTGGTCCAGGCGGCCCTTGAACTCGTCGCCTGCGCCGAACTGTGTGATCAGCGGCAGGAGGTCACCGTCGCGGGCCAGCATCGCGTCGGCCTTCGTCTGCAGGTCGAGGCGGGCCACGAGCTGGTCGGTCTCGGCGCGCAGCCGCGTGGCGACGTCGCGGTGCCCGGACAGCATGGCCGGGTACGGGCGGCCCAGGTAGAGGTCAGCCGCCACGATGGCGGCGTCGGCGGAGGCTGCGCCGATCCCGTCAGCTTCGGCGCGGGAGACGACGTCGGACAGACCGGCGGCGCCGGCGACGACGTCCGCGGGCAGGCCGCGGGTCAGGCCGCCCGCCTCGGCAGACAGCTGCTCGCGCTGCGCCTCGAGCACGGCCGCGTCGGCGTTCCAGCGCCGGGCGAGCGCTTCCGCGTCGGCCGGGCGGGCGGTCCTGGCCAGCTCGACGATCCGGTCGACCTGGCCGGCGTCGTTCGGCCCGCCGGCGTCGTCTCGCCGAGCCAGCGCGGCCTCCGCCCGCAGTCGCGCCGCCGCCATCGCCGCGCCATAGGCCGCGTTCACGCTGGCCTCGGGCGCAGCGAAGGGGTCGCTCAGGGCCGCGCCGGACACCACAGCGTAGGGCAGGAGTCCAGCGCGCCTCGCCCGCTCGGCCGCCAGCTCGCGGCGGGCCTCGGCGAGGCTGGCCGCGGGAACCCCGGCCGCCTCGGCCGCCTGCAAGCGCTGATCCAGGTCGTGAGCTCGCACGCCGAACGCGGCCACATTGGCGGTGGCCGCGGTGATGGCCATGAGGAGCGCGAGCAGCAGCGCCGGCATCAGCGTCACCGTAGCCGAAGTCGGCTACGAACGCACGGCTGGCGGCGGTATCACCCCTGCGCCTCCACAGGGATGATGACGGTCGCTCCCACCTGCACCCAGTTGAACAGGGTGGCGAGCGGACCGTCCTGGACGTGCATGCAGCCGTGGCTGGCGAACGGGCCGTTCTCCGACCCGGGCCCGTAGGCGCTGGCAGGCTCCCAGTCGGCGCTGTGGATGAATGTGCCGTCGGCCGGATTGACCAGCATCGCGTCGTGGACGACCGTGGTCGGGTACCAGAACGGGCTGCCCTTCGGCCACGGCGAGATCATGGTGTAGTCCGGGTACTTCGCGTGGATCGTGAACGTGCCGGTGTCGGTACGCAGCTCCGGCCGGCCGGTCGTCGTCGGCGTGACCAGGAACGGGCAGCCGTTGTTGTACGCCACCAGCTTCTGGGTCGAGGTGTGGACGACGATCAGCTGAGCCGGGGCGTTGGGGATACACTGGGAGTAGTCGTTGAGCGCGGCCTGGTATGCGGCCTCCTGCGCGGCGGTCACCGCCCCGCTCAGCCGACTCTCGGCCTGCTCGAGCGCCGCGGTGGCCGTGTCCATCCGGGAGTCGTCGCCGGCCTGCTCGGCCGCCAGCACGTCGGCCCTGGCCTGGGTCGCGTTCGCGGTGTAGCTGCCGCCGACCGAGTACTTCGCCGCCTGGCCGAGGAGGTCGGACAGGCGGCCCACCAACTGGTCCGCGTGCACGCGCGTGTCGACGCGGTGCTGCACGGTGTCCCCGGCCGACCTGACCTCGCTCGCGATCGCGTCGTGCTGCGCGAGCAGGGAGGCGGCGGGCAGCTTGAGGTAGTTCTGGGCGTGCGTGACCGCGGTCGCGGCCGGCTCGGTCGACAGCTGCGCGTTCGAGGCGGCCGCGATGACGTCCTGGAGGTGCGACACACCGTCCACCACGTCTTTCGGCAGCCCGTTCGACAGGCCCCCGGCCGCCTGGGACAGCTGGTCGAGCTCGGTGGCCTCGGCCTCCCAGACGCGCGCCAGGCGGATGTAGTCCGGGAGCGATCGGGCGGCGGCCAGCTGCGCGGCGCGCGCGTCGGAGTCGGGGACGCCGAGCTGACGCAGCCGGCTCAGGTCGTCCTGCGCCCGGGAGCGGCTCATCGCAAGCGCCTCGGCCTGGCCGCGGGCGGCGAGGCCCTCGGGCTGACCGAACGGGTCGGAGAACAGGGCCCCGGAGAACACGGAATAGGGCAGGAACACCACCCTGCGACCCTGGAGGGCGCGCAGGCTCGCGCGCGCCGGCGCGAGCTGCGCCCCGGTCACTCCCGCGGCCTGCGCCGCGGACCAGCTCCGCTCCAGCGCCGCGGCGCGCGCGTCGAACCTGGCCGCGTTGGCCGCACCGAGGCCGACCAGCACGAGCGGGCCCAGGACGATGGCGCCGACGAGGCTCCGCACACCACCTATCACGCTTAGTACTACGGTGGGAGCGTACCGGCGGTTACGTCAAATGCGCGTCATGTTCGTGCCCTATCCCACGGGCGCCTTCGGGAGCTCACGAATCGCCAGGTCGATCCGTGACTGGGCCAGGTCCAGGTCCTCGAGGCGGCCGGCCAGGAACGCGTCATAGGCGGACATGTCGAAGTGGCCGTGCCCGCAGAGCCCGAACAGGATGACGCGGCTGTCGCCGGCCTCCCGCGCGGCGGCCGCCTCCTCCGCAACCGCGCGCAGCGCGTGGGAGGGCTCCGGCGCCGGGAGGAAGCCTTCGACGCGGGCGAAGCGCACGGCCTCGGCGAAGCACTGGTTCTGCGCGTACGCGCGGGCTTCGACGAGCCCGTGCTTCACCAGCAGGCAGAGCGACGGCGCGTCACCGTGGTAGCGCAGGCCGCCGGCGTGGATCGGATCGGGCACGAAGTTGTGGCCCAGTGTGTGCATCTGGACGACCGGGCCCACGCCCGCCGTGTCGCCGAAGTCGTAGTCGTAGACGCCGCGGGTCAGCGTCGGGCAGGCGGCGGGCTCGGCCGCGATGAATCGCGTCCGGGGTCGCTCGCCGGAGAGCCGGTCCGCCATGAACGGATACGCCAGACCGGCGTAGTTGGAGCCGCCGCCGACGCACCCGATGATCACGTCCGGGTAGTCTCCGGTCAGCTCCATCTGCTTCTTCGCCTCCTGCCCGATGACCGTCTGGTGCAGGAGCACGTGGTTCACGACGGAGCCCAGCGAGTACTTCGAGTCCTCGCGGGTGGCCGCGTCCTCGACGGCCTCGCTGATCGCGATCCCGAGGCTGCCTGGCGAGTCCGGGTCCTTCGCGAGGATGCCGCGGCCCGAGTTGGTCCGGTCCGTGGGCGACGCGTAGACGGTGGCGCCCCACGTCTCCATGAGCGCCCGCCGGTAGGGCTTCTGCTCGTAGCTGACCCGCACCATGTAGACGGTCACCTCGAGCCCGAAGAAGGTGCCGGCCAGCGCCAGCGCCGAGCCCCACTGCCCGGCCCCGGTCTCGGTCGTGAGTCGCTTCACGCCTTCCTGCGCGTTGTAGTAGGCCTGGGCGACCGCCGTGTTCGGCTTGTGGGAGCCGGCCGGCGAGCCCCCCTCGTACTTGAAGTAGATCCGGGCGGAGGTGTCGAGCGCCTTCTCCAGGCGCTCAGCGCGGTAGAGGGGAGACGGCCGCCAGATGCGGTAGATGTCGCGGACCTGGTCGGGGATCTCGATCCAGCGCTCCTGAGACACCTCCTGGGCGATGATCGCCTGGGGGAAGATCGGCGCCAGGTCGGCCGGCCCCAGCGGCTGCAGCGTCGCCGGATGCAGGTAGGGGGCCGGGGCCTCCGGCAGGTCGGGCAGGATGTTGTACCAGCGCTCGGGGATCTCGTCCTCTGACAGCAGCACCTTCTTCATGCGCACCTCCTGGTGCCACTCTATTCCCGTACGATCCGACTGCGGGTGGACGTCGCACCCCGCGGCGCCCCGCACGGTTCGGGCGGAGGGCGAATCGAATTGATCAAGCCGTACACGGCGGTGGGGCTCATCCCCACGGTCCGGGGCATCCGAAAGCGGTCCGACATCCGCGTCAACCTCGAGCACCTGGAGCACCTGACGAAGGCCGCCGCCTGGCTGTCCAGCCTGGACCTGCCCGTGCGGCTGATCGCGATCCCGGAGGGCGCGCTCCAGGGCTTCAACGACGAGGTGCTGGACCTCGACCACGTCACGTTCGCCCGCGAGTGCGCCATCGACGTGCCCGGCGAGGAGACGGAGGCGCTGGGCGGGCTGGCCCGCGAGTACGACTCCTACGTGATGGCCCAGGCCAAGGCCCGCCACCCGGACCTGCCGGACCGCTACTTCAACGTCGGCTTCATCCTGGATCCCCGCGGCGAGCTGATCCTGGTGCACTACAAGGTCTCGCCGTTGTTCCCCGTGGAACATTCCGTGTGCCCGCACGACGTGTACGACTGGTGGATCGAGAAGTACGGGAACACGCTCGACGCGTTCTGGCCGGTGGTCGACACCGAGATCGGCCGGTTGGGCATCATGATGGCGAACGAGGGCTCGTACCCGGAGAACGCCCGCGCCCTGGCGCTCAACGGCGCGGAGGTCCTCTACCGCGCCTCGTACCCGCATCCCGCCACAGGGAACGGGATGTTCGAGATCCAGAGCCGGGCCAGGGCGCTCGATAACAACCTCTACGTCGTGGCGCCGAACATGGGGACGTACTACCTGTTCCCCGAGGACACGACCGCCATCGACACGTTCGGCGGGCAGTCCCTGGTCATCAACTACCGGGGGGACGTCGTCGGCGAGCAGCGAAACGGCGCGGGCTCCACGTACGTGGCCGGCGTGATCGACATCGAGGCGATGCGCGACCACCGCGCCCGGGCGCAGTGGGACAACTGGCTCAAGGACCTGCGTACCGAGCTGTACCAGCTCGTGTACCAGCAGCCGATCTACCCCAAGAACCTGTACCTCGACCGGGCGCCGATGAAGCACGCGGAGTACCGGGAGCAGGTCATCGAGCGGCAGGTGCGGCTGATGCACGAGCGTGACATCTGGGTACCTCCGCAGCGCTAGTCGGGGGACCGCGGGGACGCGGGCCGGCCTTCCGGGTGGGCTCGCCGATGCCGCTCGTATCATTGTGGGTCCGCGCGCCTTATGAGCATGCCTGCCGGTGACCTTCCGGAGGTCTTCGACCCCGTGACGTACGGGGAGAGGGCCGCCGCCATGTACCGAGAGATGCGCGGCCTCTACCTGGACTTCGCGCGCTGCATCAAGACGCTCCTGGACGAGGCCCTCCGCAGCGCCGACGTCAAGGCGCAGTCCGTCGACGCCCGCGCGAAGACGATCGACAGCTTCACCCGAAAGGCGGGCCTTCCGCATCCACTCGACCCGACGCGTCCGAAATACGAGGACCCGCTCCGCGACATCACCGACATGGCGGGCGTCCGCGTGATCACGTTCCTGCCCGCCGCAGTCGAGCAGGCGGGCGCGGCGGTCGAGGCGCAGTTCGAGATCGTGGAGCAGGAGAACAAGTCCGACCGCCTCTCGCTGGAGGAGCGGTTCGGGTACGCGAGCGTCCACTACCTGGTCCGGCTGAAGGACAACCGCACCGGACTCCTGGAGTACCGGCGCTTTGCCGGCCTGATCGGCGAGATCCAGGTCCGGACGATCCTGCAGCACGCGTGGGCCGAGATCGAGCACGACATCCAGTACAAGGGCGCCGACTCCGTGGCCGGCTCCGTCCGCCGCCGCATCATGGCCGTCGCCGGCATGCTGGAGATCGCCGACCGGGAGTTCCAGGCGATCCAGGAGGAGGTCACCCGGCGGCGCCGGGTCGCCACGGAGGCGGTCGTGAAGGGCCGGCTCGACCGGGCGGAGCTCACGTCCGAGGCGCTCCGCTCGTACCTCGACGCCCGGCTCGGCGCGGACCGGCGAGTCGGCGATTCGAACTACGAGGTCTGGGTCGGCGTGCTTCGCCAGCTCGGGTTCACGAGCCTGCAGCAGGTCGACGACTGCATCGACGACCTCGACGACATGGCGATCAGCCGTGCGATCTGGGGCTCCAAGCGCGGCCAGCTGTGGCGCTTCGAGGGCCTGCTGCTCGCCGGCATGGGCGCCCACTACATCGAGCGCCACCCGTCGCGCGGCGTCGACCACTTCGTCGAGCTCAGGCGGCGCTGGCTGGAGCGGCTGAAGGAGCACATCGGGGCGGTGCGCAGCTACCGGCCGCGATGAGCTCGCGACCGCGTCTCGTCGTCCAGAAATACGGAGTCTCGGTCCGCGACGTTCGCGGCATCGTGAACGTGTGCCGCCGGATCAAGCGGGCGGTCGAGAGCGGCCAGCGGATCGTCGCCGTGATCTCGTCGCTCGGCCAGGACACGGACGACCTGGCCGAGCTGGCCTTCCGGATCAAGGGCGGGATGGCCAAGCCGGCGGCGCGCGAGCTCGACATGCTGATGGCCAGCGGCGAGGCGACGACGGCGCCGCTGGTGGCGATCGGCCTCCAGGGGATGGGAGTGTGGGCGGTCGCGCTCTCGGGCCTCCAGGCGGGCATCGAGACCGACGCCGCCTACGGGAGCGCCGAGGTCCTGCGCGTGCGTCCGCTGCGGGTGCGGCGCGCGCTGGAGGCGGGGATCGTCCCGGTGGTGGCCGGATTCCAGGGGGCCACCGAGGACCTCGACGTGACGACGCTGGGCCGCGGCGGCGGCGACGTCACCGCGGTGCGGCTGGCGGCCGAGCTGGGCGCGGACCAGTGCGAGATCTACGTCAGCTATCAGGGCATCCGGACGGCCGACCCCCACCTCGTGCCCGATGCGCGGGTGCTGAGCCACATCACGTACGAGGAGGCGCTGGAGCTGTCGAACACGGGCCTCCACATGTGGCAGCCACGCGCGGTGGAGCTGGCGCGGCAGTTCCACGTCCCGGTGCACCTGCGCCCCGTCGGCCGGCCGGACGGCGGCACGCGGATCGTCGAGGAGGTCCCGGAACTGATGAAGCGGACGGTCTGCGCGATCGGGCACCAGGACGGGATCGGACAGATCAGGGTCGCCGGCGTGCCGGACCGGCCCGGCGCCGGCGCCGACCTGCTGGAGCCGCTGAGCGCGTGCGATATCACGGCCAACGTGATCTCGCACACGGCGGGGTGCGGCCTGTCGTTCATCGTCAGGGAGTCGGAGCTCGACGAGGCTCTGCGCGCGGTGGCCCCCGCCGCGCGGGCGATCGGCGCGTCGGCCACCGCCGTGTCGGACGTGGTCGAGGTCTCGGCCGTCGGCACCGGGATGCACGGGGGGTCGGGCGTGGCGGCGCGGATGTTCCGCACGCTGGCCGACCACGGCATCGCGATCGAGACGGTCGCGTCGTCAGACATCCGGATCACGTGCATCATCCGCCGCCGCCACCAGGCCTCTGCGGTGCGTGCCCTCCACGACGCGTTCGGCCTGAGCCAGCCCTGAGCGGCGATCCACCTGCGGGAGAGATGCGAGCCGGCAACGGCGCAGCCGTACGTCAGCCACCTCGTGTTTAGCCGCAGGCGTGGTGCCGGCACGGCAAAGAGTGGCGGATCGCCGCCGAGTCCCGGCAGGCGCCTACGCCCCTCGCTTGCGGGCCCGGGCGCCGGCCCGCCGCAGGGCCGCCCGGACCACGTCCCGCGCCGGTGAACGCGCGTCCGTCCCGTGCCACGCGACGTGGGCCACCGCCAGCTTGGTGGTGAGCTTGACGGTCAGCTGCTCCTGCTCGTCCGCGGTGAGGCGCCCCTCCTCGAAGAGGCGCAGGTATCGCGCGCAGCCGACCAGCGCCTCCTTGACCTGCTCGTGCACCAGGTAGGTGGCCAGGTCGTCCGACCAGCCGGTCGTGGCCGCGGCGGGCATGACCTGCTGCCACTCTTCGACCAGGCGATCGCGCTCGTCCTCGAGGTAGCCCATCTTGCTGATGTGCACGGCGAGGTCGTACAGCGGGTCCCCCCACAGCGCAAGTTCCCAGTCCAGGAACACCACCCGGTCGGCCGTGAGGATCATGTTCTTGCGGTGGATGTCGCAGTGCACGAGGCAGAACCGGCGCGAGCTCATGCCCGTCCAGCGCTCACGCACGCTTCCCAGTGGGTCCTCCGGCACCTGGAACTCGCGCAGCAGCCACCAGCACCTGCGCCGGAAGCGCTGGTACACGCGCTCGGTGACGTCGGACAGGACCCTCCCGAACGCCGCCGTGTCGCCGTCGGCGGGCCAGGGGCCTGCGATCCGCGGCAGGACCGCGCGAGGGACCCGCTGCAGCCGCCGCAGCAGGTCGACCACCGCGGGCACGATCGGGGCCGGGAGCCGGTCGCCCCGCGGCCAGACCGCGTTGACCAGGTCGCCCTCCACGTACTCGTGCACCTGGAACACGGGCTCTTGCGAGGTGTGCAGGAGGCGGGGCGCGGCGTCGACGAACGGGGCGATCGCGACCAGCAGGTCCGCCTCGGGCAGCAGGCGCAGGTCCATCTCGTCCGCGCCGGGAATCGGGATTCTGACCAGGACGGCGCATCCGCGGTCCGCCGTGCGCACGTTCCGGTTGTAATAGCCCATTGCCTGCCAGGGGGCGGCCAGTGCGGTCTGATAGAGGCCGAGCGGATCCGCGAGGCTCACGGCCGTGCGTCGTCAAACTGGCGCGACATGGCGGGACAGTCTACGAGACCGTGGACGACCGACGCGCTGCCGGTGGCAGGCGCGGTACCGTATAGAACCAGGCGTCCCCGAGCAGACGGGGAGGTGTTGCACGCAAATGGTACAGAGAATGAGTGAGGTTGCGACGTGGTAGCAGTGAACGCTTCCGATCTGCACGCCACGGCCGAGGCGATGGTCGCCGGCGGCAAGGGCATCCTGGCGGCCGACGAGAGCACCAGCACGATCGCGAGGCGCTTCGCCGAGATCGGCGTCGAGTCCACAGAAGAGAATCGCCGCGGCTATCGCGAGGCCCTGTTCGGCGCGCCGGACCTGGCCAGCTACATCAGCGGGGTCATCCTGTACGACGAGACGATCCGCCAGCGCATGAGCGACGGCACGCCGATGCCGCAGTACCTCGTGTCGCGCGGCATGATCCCGGGGATCAAGGTGGACAAGGGCCTGGTGCCGTTCCGCCCCGACAGCAGGGAGCAGATCACCGAAGGGCTGGACGGACTGGGGACGCGCTTCGTCGAGTATCGGGCCCTGGGCGCCGGTTTCGCCAAGTGGCGGGCGCTGTTCCACATCGCGCCGGGCCTGCCCACCGCGGAGAACATCCACGACCACGCCTGGCTGCTCGCGCGGTACGCACGGATCTGCCAGGACAACGGCCTGGTGCCGATCGTGGAGCCCGAGGTGCTGATGGACGGGGACCACGGCATGGCCCGCGACGGGGAGGTGACGCGCGCCGTCCTGCACGCCGTCTTCGGCGAGCTTCACGCCCACGACATCGACCTGCGCGGCATGGTGCTGAAGCCCAACATGGTCACGCCGGGCTCCAGGGTGTTCGACAGCGCGACTCCAGCCGACATCGCGCGCGAGACGGTGGCCGTGCTGCGGGAGTGCGTGCCGGCCGAGGTGCCGGGCATCGCCTTCCTGTCGGGCGGCCAGACCGAGGAGCAGGCGACGGCCAACCTCGACGAGATCGCGAAGCTGGGCCCGCACCCGTGGCATATCACGTTCTCCTTCGGCCGGGCGCTGCAGCAGTCGGCGCTGCGCGCTTGGGCGGGTCAGGCCGGCAACCAGGACCAGGCCCGGCAGGCGCTGCTCGAGCGCGCAAGCCAGAACAGCAGGGTCCTGCTCGCGGCCTCTCGGTGACCTGACCCTGGTCCAATCGGGAACCGCGGCCGCCCGCCGAGCCCAGTACGGGGAGGGTTCGACCGACCGGGGCCGGCGGACGCGCGCCGTGCTGCTCGACGCCGCGCGACGTGTCTTCGAGCGGGACGGCTACGTCGAGGCGCGGGTCGCCGACATCGCCGGCCTGGCGGGCGTCGCGCACGGCACGTTCTACACGTACTTCGACTCCAAGCGCGAGGTCTTCCGTGCACTGATGGCAGAGGTCCGCGACCAGATCGCGGAGGCCATCGCGGTCCCGGCGGGCAGGCCCAACGGCGTGATCGAGCGGCTCGACGTCGCGAACCGGCGCTTCCTGGACGTGTACCGCCGCAACAGCCGGCTCATGCTGCTGTTCGAGCAGGTCGCGACGATCGACCCGGAGATCGGCGAGTACCGGGAGTGCAGCCGGATGGCGCACATCGACCGGATCGCGGGCGGCATCCGGCGCCTGCAGCGGCGCGGCCTCGCGGACCCGGACCTCGACCCGCGAACGGCGGCGGCCGCGCTGGTCTCGATGCTCAGCAACTTCGCGTACCACTGGCTCGCGATGGGCGAGCAGTTCGACGAGGAACTGGCGAAGCGCACGCTCACCCGCCTCTGGGCGGGTGCCCTCGGTCTCACCGACGCACGCTCCTCCCGCTCGTAGTCGACATCCGTGTCGAATAAACTCCCAGCCATGAGCGGAATCTGTGATGGCCGGGTCGTCATCGTCACGGGCGCCGGTCGGGGCATCGGCCGCGCCCACGCGCTGGAGTTCGCTCGCCAGGGCGCCCGCGTGGTCGTGAACGACCTGGGCGGCGCTCGCGACGGAAGCGGCAGGTCGCAGGTGCCGGCCGCGGAGGTGGCGGAGGAGATCCAGGCGATGGGCGGCGCCGCAGTGCCCAACACCGACGACGTCTCGGACTGGGAGGGCGCCCGCCGGCTCGTGCAGACGGCGCTCGATTCGTTCGGCCGGCTGGACGCCGTGGTGAACAACGCCGGGATCCTCCGCGACCGGATGCTCTTCAACATGGAGCCCGCGGAGTGGGACGACGTGATCCGCGTCCACCTCCGGGGCACGTTCGCGCCCAGCCGCCACGCCGTCGCCCACTGGCGCGAGCTGGCGAAGGCCGGCCAGCCGGTCGACGCTCGCATCATCAACACCAGCTCGTCATCGGGCATCTTCGGCAACCCCGGCCAGACGAACTACGGTGCGGCCAAGGCCGGCATCGCGGCGTTCACCGTCATCGCCGCCCAGGAGGTCGAGCGCTACGGGATCACGGTCAACGCCATCTACCCGGGAGCGCTCACCCGGATGACCGAGGACCTCACGCGGTGGGGAAGCGGGCAGGAGATGAGCGACGAGGAGCGCGAGCGGCGCGCGCCGGAGAACATCGCGCCCCTGGTCGTCTGGCTCGCCAGCGCCCAGTCGCGCGGCATCACCGGCCGTGTGTTCGGGGTGCGGGGCGGCCAGATCACCGTTGCCGAGGGCTGGCACGGTGGGCCGCGGGCGGAGAAGGACGGCCGCTGGGACCCGGCGGAGCTGGGCGCTGTGGTGCCCGGCCTGGTCGCGCAGGCGGCCCCCAACGCGAACACGGCCGGCGAGATCCCGGTCCGGGAGGTCTGAAGCCAATGCCACTCAACATGGATGCCGTCGGCCGCAGCTTCGGTCCCAGCGAGACCGCGTGGTCATCGAAGGACGCGCTGCTCTACGCGCTCGGCGTCGGCGCCGGCCAGGAGAACGCCCTCGGCGAGCTGGAGTTCACCACCGAGAACTCCCACGAGGTGACGCAGCGTGTGCTGCCCACGTTCGGCGTGATCGTGGTGCAGCAGGGCGGTCCTCGCCAGTCGCTGGGCGACTTCAACCGGGCGATGCTCGTGCACGCGGAGCAGTCGCTGACGCTGCACCGGCCGCTGCCCGTGGAGGGCCGCGCCACCATCACGTCGAAGCTCGCCGGCATCTACGACAAGGGCTCCGGCGCGCTGGTCGTGACGGAGTCGACCGCGACCGACACGCAGAGCGGCGAGCCGCTGCTGAGCACGACCTCCTCGGCGTTCATCCGCGGCGAGGGCGGGTTCGGCGGCGACCGGGGCCCGTCCGCCACCTGGGAGCGCCCCGCTGGCGACCCGGACCACTGCGTGAGCGCGCAGACCCGGACGGACCAGGCGCTGCTCTACCGGCTGTCCGGCGACCGCAATCCGCTGCACTCCGACCCCGCCTTCGCGGCGCGGGCCGGCTTCCCGCGCCCGATCCTGCACGGCCTGTGCACCTACGGCGTCACCGGCCGGCTGCTGCTGCACACGGTGTGCGGCTCCGACCCGGCGCGCTTCCGATCCATGCGCGCGCGCTTCTCGCGCCCGGTCCTCCCGGGCGCGCGGCTCACGGTGTCGATCTGGGTCGACGGCACGAGCGCGAAGTTCCAGACGACCGACGACGACGGTCAGGTCGTGATCGACCACGGAGAGGTGGAGTTCTCATGAGCGAGTCCTTCCGGGAGCGAGCCCGCGCCTGGCTCGACGCCAACGCGGCCGGCCGCAGCGACGACGGTCCGACCGCGCACTGGGACCTGCCGTCGGCGCGCGCCTTCCAGGCCCGCCTGCACGACGCGGGTCTCGCCGGCATCAGCTGGCCCGCCGCCTACGGCGGCCAGGGGCTGACCACCGCCGACGAGCGCGCCTTCGCCGAGGAGGCGCGCGACTTCGACCTGCCGACCGGCTACTTCACCATCGGCCTGGGGATGTGCGGACCCACCCTGCTGGACCTCGGCAGCGAGGAGCTCAAGCTGCGCTACATCAGGCCGCTGCTGCGTGGTGAGGAGGTCTGGTGTCAGCTGTTCTCGGAGCCGGGCGCCGGCTCCGACGTGGCCAGCCTGCAGACGCGGGCGACGCGCGATGGCGACGGCTGGGTCGTGAGCGGCCAGAAGGTCTGGACGTCGGTGGCACAGAACGCCGACCTCGGCGCGGTGATCGCCCGCACCAACCCGGACGTGCCGAAGCACGACGGCATCACGATGTTCGTGATCGACATGCACCAGCCGGGCGTGTCGGTGCGGCCGCTGCGCGACATGACCGGGGGGGCCACGTTCAACGAGGTGTTCTTCGACGGCGCGCGCATCCCGGCCGACCACGTCGTCGGGGAGGTCGACCAGGGCTGGGCGGCCGCCGTCCGGATGCTGATGCACGAGCGCGTCGCGATCGGCGGGAGCACCCGGGGCCGGGGCAGCGCGGCCGGCTTCGAGTCGCTCGTCGAGGAGGTTCGCGCCCGCGGCCTGGACCGCGACCCGGTCGTCCGCGAGCGGCTGACCGAGCTCTACGTGCACGAGCGCCTGCTGCACCTGTTCGGCTCGCGCCTGGCGCAGGAGGCGCGAGCGGGCCGCAACCCGGGCGCCCGCGGCTCGGTCGGCAAGCTCGCGGGCGCCGAGCTCGCGCGCTTCGGCACCGACGTGGCCGCCGAGCTGCTGGGCGGCGACGCGATCGCGTGGGACGCGTCGGACCGCGAGGCTCGCCGCTGGGCCGGCGCGCTGCTCTCGGCCCCTGCTGCCGCCATCGCTGGAGGGACCAACGAGGTGCAGCGCAACATCATCGGCGACCGCGTGCTCGGCCTCCCGCGCGAGCCGCAGGTCGACCGCGACGTGCCGTTCCGCGACCTCCGCGTCGGCACCCGGACCGAGGAGCGGCCATGAACCTGGTGCTGAACGAGGAGCAGGAGGAGCTCCAGGCGACGGTCCGGCGCTTCCTGGCCGACCGGTCACCGCTGAGCCAGGTGCGCAGGGTGATGGAGACGCCCGAGGGCCACGACGCCGCGCTCTGGGATCGTATGGCCGGCGACCTCGGACTGCCCGGCCTGACCGTGCCCGAGACGTACGGCGGCGCCGGTCTGGGCCAGGTCGAGCTGTCGGTCGTCATGGAGGAGCTGGGCGCCGCGCTGACGCCGTCGCCGTACCTGGCGAGCGCCGTCCTGGGGGCGACGGCCCTCCTGGCCACGGACGACGAGGAGGCGAAGCGGGACCTGCTCCCGGGCGTGGCCGCCGGCACCACGATCGCCACGCTGGCCGTCGCGGAGAACGGCGGCGGTTGGGACCCGAGCGCCGTAGCCGCCCGGGCGTCGCTGGGCGGCGGTCGCTGGGTGCTGGACGGCGTCAAGACGCTGGTGCCCGACGGCGCGCTGGCCGACCTCGTGCTGGTGGCGGCACGGGCGGGCGACGAGCTGGGCCTGTTCGCAGTGGAGGGCGGGGCGGCCGGCCTGACCCGGTCCGCCCTGGCCGGCCTGGACCCGACCCGCCAGCTGGCCCGCCTCGAGCTGGCGCGGACGCCGGCGCGCCGCCTGGTCAGCGAGGACGCGGCGGGCGCCCTCCGCCACACGATGGACCTGGCCGCGGTGGCGCTGGCCGCCGAGCAGCTGGGCGGGCTGCAGCGCTGCCTCGACCGGTCCGTCGCGTACGCGAAGGTGCGCTACCAGTTCGGCCGCGCGATCGGGTCGTTCCAGGCCATCAAGCACCTGCTGGCCGACATGCACGTGGCGATGGAGCTGTCCCGATCGGCACTCCGGTACGCGGCCTGGACAGCGGACGAGGCGCCCGACGAGCTGCCGCTTGCCGCCGGCGTGGCGAGGGCCTCGTGCTCGGAGGCCTTCTTCCGGGTGGCGGCGGATACCATCCAGGTGCACGGCGGCATCGGCTTCACCTGGGAGCACGACGCGCACCTCTACTACCGGCGCGCCAAGTCGTCGCAGCTGCTGTTCGGCGGCCCGCGCCTCGAGCGGGCCCAGCTCGCGGACCGTCTGCGCATTTGACCAGCAGGCAGGGGCCCCTCGCCGGGCTGCGAGTCGTCGAGGTCGCGGGCATCGGACCGGGGCCGTTCGCCGGGATGATGCTCGCCGACGCCGGCGCCGAGGTGATCCGGGTCGACCGCGCGGACGCCGGCCCGAGCGTGGCCGGCAGCGGGCCGCTGGACGTCGTCGGCCGGGGACGCCGCTCGGTGGCCGTGGACCTCAAGCGGCCCGAGGGTGTCGAAGTGGTGCTGCGGCTGGCCGAGCGCTCGGACGTCCTGTTCGAGGGCTTCCGGCCGGGCGTTGCCGAGCGCCTGGGCATCGGGCCGGAGCCGTGCCTGGCCCGCAATCCGGCGCTCGTCTACGGCCGCATGACCGGTTGGGGTCAGGACGGCCCGCTGGCGCAGACGGCCGGGCACGACATCGCGTACATCGCGCTGGCGGGCGCCCTGCACCTGGTCGGCCGGCCGGAGGAGCCACCCCCTCCGCCGGTCAACGTGGTCGGCGACTACGGCGGCGGCGGAATGCTGCTGGCGTTCGGCATCGTGTGCGCGGTGCTGGAGGCCAGACGCACGGGCCGCGGTCAGGTGATCGACGCCGCCATCGTGGACGGCACCGCGGTGCTGACGGCGCTCTTCCACGGGCTCAGGGCCGGCGGCCGCTGGACAGATGCTCGGGGCGCACACCTGCTGGACGGCGGCGCCCCGTTCTACGGGAGCTACGAGTGCGCCGATGGCCGCTTCGTCGCCGTGGGCGCGCTCGAGCCCAGGTTCTCGACCGAGCTGCTCGACCGGCTCGGCGTCGCCGCGGACGACGAGCTCCGCGTGCGCCTGTACGACCCGGCGGCCTGGCCGGAGCTGCGCGCGCGGCTGGCCGCCCTGTTCCGCACGCGGACGCGCGACGAGTGGGGCTCCCTGCTGGAGGGCACCGACGCGTGCTTCGCACCGGTCCTGTCCCTCGGCGAGGCGCCCGGGCACCCGCACAACGTCGCGCGGGGCACGTTCGTCGAGATTGCTGGCGTGGTGCAGCCGGCGCCGGCACCGCGCTTCTCGGCCACGCGGGGCGCCATCGCCGGGCCTGCGCCCGAGCCGGGCGCCGACACGGACGCGATCCTGCGCGAGTGCGGCTACGGCGAGACGGAGATGGCGGCGATGCGGGCGGCTGGCGCCGTCAGATCGGCGTGAAGCCGAGCGCCTCGGCGACCCCGAGCTGACCCTCGTCGCTCGAAGCGAACGCCATCTGCTCACGGACCGCACGCGGCGTCGTGTTCGGGCAGCGCCGGCGGGCCGTCTCTCTCACCTGTCAACGCTTCCACAGTGCCCGGGCGCGCGTCCCCAGGCCCCTCACGACCGACGTGAACGCGGCCTCGCGGCGCAGCTCCGCTCCCGGACAGAGCGACCGCAGGAGCCGCTGGAACACCGGGATCTGCGACGATCCGCCCGTCACGGCCACCACGTCCACGTCAGCCGGCCGCCGGCCGGCGGCCTCGAGCGCACGGACGGTCACGGCGCCGACCGTGTCGAGCTCCGGCCCCACGGCGGTCTCGAAGTGCGTCCGGGAGACCGTGGTGCGCAGCGACAGGCCCGGGACCTCGGCCACCAGCTCCGCGCGCTCGTGTCTGGACAGCTCGATCTTCGCGGCCTCGATCGCCCGGTAGAACTGGTAGGCGTGGCCGCTGAACAGGATGGCCGCCACCGCTCGGGACGCCGGTCCGCCGAGCCGCTCCAGCAGCGATCGCAGGTCCGGATCGGCCATCAGCAGCATCACGCCGGACAGAGACTTCAGGTCGTTGAACAGCCAGCTCGGCAGCTCGTGCAGACCGAGCTCGGGAGCCACCACCGTCTCGAACAGCACCTCGTCGAAGCGCGAACCGCCGACGTCCACGCCGTCCAGCGCGTCCACCCTGAGCGACGTCCCCCGGCGATCCAGCACCGCCACGTCGTACGTGCCGGCGCCGAAATCTGCCAGCAGCACCGTGCCGGAGGCGTCGTCGCCGGCGAGGCCGGCCGCCTCGGGCTCCGGGCAGAGCTCGACCTCTTCGAAGCCGCCGAGGACGGCCGCCTCGCACAGTCGCGCGCGTGCGGTCGCGTTGGCGGCGGACGCCGGGTCGCCGGCCGCACCGGCGAACACGACCGGATGCCCGAGGACGACCCTCGTCACCTCCTCGCCCGAGGCGCGCTCGGCCCGACGGCGCAGGTGCGCCAGGGTCACGGCCACCAGCTCGACGACCGGGAAGTCGGTGGCCCAGGAGTTGGTGCCGGCAAAGCCGAGATTGGCGAGGTCGCGCTTCACGCTCCACAGCAGTCGCGAGTCGTTGCAGCTGCCGGCGCGGCGGAACTGCCGGCAGTCGGACACGCCGTACGGGGCCAGGCTGCACCGGGCGCAGATCGTGCGCTCGTGGCCGCTGCGGAAGAACAGCTCCGAGGCGCGCGTCCCCGCCACCCGCCGACCGTCGCGGTGCAGGTACAGCGTGGACGGCGCCAGCGCCTCGCCGGCGGCGTCGCCCACGACCTCCACCCGGTCGTCGTAGGCGAGCGCCACCGCGCTGTTGCTGCTGCCGTAGTCGATCCCGCAGCCCACGGGAATACCACCTTGCTCGGACACAGGATGGCAGAGCCTACCACGTCTGAGGATTGACGTGTAGACACACCGAAACGGGCCATCCAGAGCGGGCCCGATTCGACTGACCGCCTAGCTTAGCAGATCCGCCCTGCGCGCGGAGGCCCACGCCAGCGGTGCGATGCCGAGCGCGACGACCACGAGCACCGCCCCCGCCGCCCCGACCGCGACGAACCCCAGGGCCGGCCCGAAACGATCTACCACCGCCCCGGCCAGCGGCGCGCCCACGGCCGTCCCGGCCGTCAGCGCCGAGGTCTGCATGCCCATCGCCTCGCCGCGCACCGCAGCCGGAACCAGGCGGCTGATCACCTCGCCCGTCGAAGCAATCGTCGGCGCGCACATGAATCCAGCCGGGATCAGCGCCAGGGCGAGCGTCCACCAGTGGCCGGCCACTCCCACCGGCATCGTCAGCAGGCAGAGCAGGGCGGCCAGCGCGAGCGCCGGCAGCGATCGCGGCAGCATGCCGTGCACGAACCCGCCCAGCAGCGACCACACGCACCATGCCGCGAGCACCACGCCGCTCCACGTCAGCTCGCCGCTGTGCCGCAGCGTGGCCACAATCGAGACGTCCGTGCCGGCCAGCACGACTGTGGCACCCGCGCTGGCGACCAGCACCGCGACCATGCGTCTGCCGAGCCAGGAGCGCCGGGTGCGCGCGATCTCACCCTCCGCCGCCCGGACCTCGGCCTCGCTGCGGATCGGCGGATTCAGCACGTAGAGCACCAGACCCGCGAGCAGCATGGACGCGCCGATGCCGGCCAGGGCCACGCGCGTCGAGACCTGCGTGGCGACGAGGACACCGGCGGCCGGCCCGACGGCGAAGGAGACCTCGACCGACATCGAGTCCAGCGAGTAGGCCGTCCGCCGGCGATCCTCGGGCACCAGCGCCGCCAGCGACTGCCGCGACACCGAAAACAGCGGCAGCATCAGGAGGCCGCCGAGGAACGCGGCGGGCAGGAGCAGCGCGAAGGGCAGGACCGGGGCGATCAGCCAGAATGCGGCCTGCGCCGTCGCGGTCAGCATCAGGGTGCGGCGCAGCCCGTGACGGTCGGTGACGCGGCCCATGAGGGGAGCGCCGAGCGTGCCCCCGACGGTCAGGGCGGCGATCAGCGCGCCGGCGGCGGCGAACCCCGTGTGCAGCGTCAGCACGGCGTGCAGGGTGAGGGCGACACCGGTGGCCGTGGACGGGATCCGGGCCAGCGTCGTGACGAGCACGACGGAGCGCACGTGCGGCAGCGACAGCACGCCGCGATAGGGCGCCAGCGGCGCGAGGACGCTCACGAACGTCCAGCGTAGCGTGGCGCCGGCGCCCGCTTGCGCGTTGACCGTCGGAAGGAATACAACGTCGTTCTACGATGCCGTCTCCGATCGCGTGGAACGGCAGCGGGGTGGATCATGACCAGGCAGGGAGCCGCGGCCGCGGGCTCGCGCTCCTCACGGTGCTGTTCGACGCGCATGGTCCGCTGGACGTCGCGGCCGTCGCCCGTTCGATGCGGATCACGCGGGCGGCCGCCTACCGCCACCTGCTGGAGCTCCAGCGCCTCTCGTTCGTCGCCAGGGACCGCGAGGGGCGATGGTGCCTGCCGCCGGGTGGGGCGATGACGCTCTCGCCGGCGCTCGTCGCCCGCCTGAACCTGCGTGCCGCCGCCCGGCCGGTGATCGAGCGGCTGGCGGCCCGCACGGGCGAGTCCGTGAGCGTGAACGTGCGCAACGGCGACCACCGCATGCGGATCGACGCGGTCTGCGGCCGGCCGCCGCGGGCGCCGCTCCCGGTCGGCGAGACGCTGCCCCTCCACACGGGGACGAGCGGCCGGGTGATCCTCGCGCACCTGCCTCGCGCGGCGGCCGCGGAGGTGCTCGCCGGCGCCGGCCTGGACGGTGAGGACGAGCGACTGCTCCGCGCCGAGCTGGCCGGCGTTCGCCGTCGCGGCTACCTCGCCGCGGTCGGCCGGCGACTGCCGGACGTGGCCAGCCTGTCCGTGCCGGTGTTCGGCTCCTCGGGGGTCGCCGGCGCGGTGACCGTGGCCGGCCCGGCCGCTCGCTGGGATCACGAGGCGATGGAGGGAGCCGCCGCGGCGGCCCGGATCGAGTGCGCCGCCCTGTCCGCATCGCTCGGCACGCTGCCGTTGTTCGACTGACCGTCCCTACGATGGCGAGGACGGACATGACCGGGGCAGACGAGGAGCACCTGATCGTGGTGGCGCCGACCGGGCTCGAGGCCCGGGCCGCCCGCCGCGCGATGCCCGGCGCGCGCGTGGTGCGGAGTGGCGTGTCGCTGGCCCGCCTGCCGCACGCCGGGGCCTCGCTCTCGGGAACGGTCGTGACGTGCGGCGTCGCCGGCTCGCTGATCTCGGGTCTGCGGACCGGCACGGTCCTGGTGCCGCGGCGGGTGCTTCGGCCGGACGGCAGGGTGCTCGAGTGCGACGCAGCGCTGGTGGCGGCGCTGGCCGGTGCGGCCAGGAGCCTGGGGCACGAGCCGGACCTTCGCGACATGGCGACCACTTCGGGGCTGACGGTGGGGGCGGAGCGGGCGGCCTGGGCCGCGCGCGGCTGCGTGGGGGCGGACATGGAGACGGGCCTGCTGGGCGCCGATCGCGTGGCCTCGATCCGGGTGGTGCTGGACACACCGGAGCGCGAGCTCCACCCGGCGTGGGGCCGGCCGCTGACGGTGCTGTGGCATCCCGCTGCCTGGGCGCAGCTGCCCTGGCTCGCGGCGGAGGGGCCGCGCTGCGCTCGCCTGGCGGCGGAGGTGCTGGCGGCGGCGTTGAGCGGGGCCGGACCGTGACGCCGGCCAGGTCGAGCGAAGGGTTGCCCGCCGTATTCAGCGGGGCCGGACCGTGACGTCGAGGCCCAGGTACGCGCGGCAGATGAACTCGATCATCGGCAGCACCATCGCCTCCTGGGGGAGATCGCCGACCATCGCGACGATCTGCTCGCGCTGGCACCGCATAGCGTCGCGCAGGAGCCGCCGGCCGGCCGGCCGCAGCCGGATCCGCACGTAGCGCCGATCCGGCTCGGATCGCAGCGCCTCGATCAGCCGCCGCTCGCCCAGCTCCCGCGCCAGGACCGAGACCCTGCCCTCGGGCACGCTCAGCTCCTGGGCCAGGTCGACCTGGCGCGTGCCGGTCCTCCCCGCCGCGCTGACGACCAGGAGCAGGTGGTACTCGAGCCCCGTGAGGTCCTGCGCCGCCAGCGCCTTCGTCATGGTCGCCTGGGCGCGCCGCCACCCCGTGCGCAGCATTGCCGCGAGCCTGATGTCGTCCCAGCCGCCGGGCGGCGGCGCGAGCTCGCTCATCGATGCGGATTCTGCGCGGCCAGGGCCCGCGCGTCCACGGGCGAGGGACGCCGAGGGGAGACGGCGCTACGGTATGTCCGAACGGCAGCCGATCCTACCCGCGAGTAGACGAGCCTGCGTATGTCGTTATATGGATTGATCTTCGCATGAGCACCGGCCCCCTCTACCACCAGACTGCCGAGGTCCTGCGCTCCCGCATCGTCCAGAGCGTGTGGAAGCAGGGCGACCGCCTGCCCTCGGAGAACCATCTCTGCGAGGAGTTCGGCGTCAGCAGCATCACCATGCGGCGGGCGGTCGCCACCCTCGTCGCCGAGGGCCTGCTGGTCCGGCTGCAGGGCAAGGGCACGTTCGTGTCCAGCGACCACGCGATCGTCCAGGGGCCGCCGCAG
>DASQZW010000091.1:0-13026 GCA_035638495.1 Terriglobales bacterium | reverse complement strand
CCCTGGAAGGGGAGGTGCCGGTCGTGGAGTTACACCGGCAGGTGATCGACAACGTGCTGGGCAAACGCGACCCCGAGCAGCACCTGACGTACACGCGCGACCCCGAAGAGGCGGTGCGCTGGGTGGACTCGGGCCGCGGCGTGGCGGCGTTCTTCCTGGACACGCCCGACCTGGCCGCCGTTTTGCGCGCCGCCCGCGAGGGTATGACGATGCCGCAGAAGACGACGTATTTTTCACCCAAGCCGCCGTCGGGCATGGTGTTCCACCTGCTCGACCGCGAGAGAAATCCCTGAGCCCCGAGGAGAGACATGCCGATCTATGGATACCGGTGCACTGCATGCGGCCACGAGCTGGAGGTGCTCCAGAGCATGTCCGCAGAGCCGCTGAAGGTGTGCTCCGAGTGCGGCGGCGCCCTGCGGAAGCTGCTCTACCCGGTTGGTGTCCAGTTCAAGGGCAGCGGCTTCTACACCACCGACTACCGGAACAGCGGCGGCTCGAAGTCGAAGAGCGACGCCGGCGGCTCGTCAGACTCGGGCGAAAGCTCCGGTTCGTCGAGCTCGAGCGAGTCGAACGGAAGCAGCAGTTCGTCCGAGAAGAAGACCGAGACCGCCGCGAGCAAGGAGTGAACGAGCCGATGTCCAGCGCAGCAGTCACCGCCGTCACAGACGCCGACTTCGACAGCGAGGTCCTGCGGGCCAGCCAGGTGGTGCTGGTCGACTTCTGGGCGGAGTGGTGCGCCCCCTGCCGGATGATCGCGCCGGTGGTCGAGGCCCTGGCCGACGAACTGGGCGACCGCCTGAAGGTCGTCAAGATGGACATCGACGCCAACCCGGTGGTGCCGGGCCAGCTCCAGGTGATGTCGATCCCGACCCTCATCATCTTCAAGGACGGCCAGGCGGCGGACCGCACGATCGGCTACCGCTCGGGCCTCAAGAGCGACCTGAAGGAAAAGCTCGAAGCCCTGCTCTAGGCGGAATGGCCACCTCCCCCAGGAGGGGGAAGGGACGCTACTCCAGCGGGGCCAGGGTAGCGGGCGAGCCGTGGCGGGCGAGCAGCCGCATCGGGCGGCCGCGGGCCCAGACGCGCTCGACCTCGACCGCCTCCCAGAGCGCCGGCATCGCGGCCGGCCGTCGCGCCCACGAGGCAGGGTCGCCGGGTCCCAGGACCAGACCGGTCAGGCCGTACAGGAGGCTGGTCAGGAACCCGCCGACGTTCGCCATCAGCGGCCCGGCACGGACCTCGTCCGGGAACCGCCGGCTGAACTCGTTCGTCACGAGGAACGGCTCGTCGATGAACTCCGCGTAGCCCTGCTCGAACAGGCGGGCCGACAGGTCGCGGTCGCCCAGCCGGGCCGCCCACGCGCCGAGAGGCGCCGACAGCATCGGGTAGCCGACGTACGCGCCGACGCGGTCCAGGTAGAACCGGAGCGTCGCCTGCTCGCGGGCGGCTCCCGGGTCGTACGTGAACGGGAACAGCCCAGCCAGGGCCTCCGGCGTGGCGGACGCGACGTCGCCTTCCCGGTAGACGTACCCGTCGTGGCTGAGGATGACGTTCGTGGCATCGTCCACCGGTAGGTACATGCGGTCCGCGATCGCCTGCCAGGCCTCGGCCCCGGCCAGGCCCAGCCCGCGTGCGGCGCCGGCCGCCTCCCGGAGCACCACCGCCGCGGCCATGTTGACGTACGCCTGGTTGTCGAGCGGCAGATCCTGCTCGGCGATGCCGAGGCACTCGTGGATCTCGAAGCCGCGCTCCGTGTCGACGCCGCGGCTGGCGATCCACTCCGCCACGCCGCTCAGCACCGGCCAGGCGTGATCGCGCAGGTACTCCTGGTCTCCGGTCGCGTGGCAGTAGCGGGCGAAGGCGAACGCCACCGCCATGTTCACGTGCTGCTCGAAGATCACCCGCGCCTTGCTGAGGCGGATGACCTCCTCGCCGTGGACCGCGCTGGCCGCCCACGGGAACTGCAGTCCGAGGTAGCCGTTCATGGCCGCGTTGCGCCGGGCGGCTCCGAGGCGCCCCAGCCGGTAGTCCAGCAGCGACCTCGCGATCCCCGGGTCGGTCAGGATGAAGGTCGGGACCGCGAAGCCTTCGATGTCCCACATGACGTGGCCGCGGTAGTAGTGGTAGTCGGGCCAGTACGCCAGCCCGAACATCGCCGTCCCGAAGATGGACGAGCGGTGCGCCGACGAGTGCAGGTAGTAGAAGGACGCGTCCGCGATGGCCTGCCACCGCTCGGGTGCGCCACGGAGGAGCGGCCGCCCCTTCCACAGCTCTGCCCACCTGGCCCGGTTGTCGCCGCGGATCCGCTCGAATCCGTGCGTCGCACCCAGGTACGCCATGCGGGCCGCCATCCGGTCCGGCTCGGTGTGCAGCCGGCTCGAGAGCAGGCTGGTGACCTGGTGCAGCACGTAGGAGCGGCCGGGATGCGCGCGGAACGCATACGACGTGCTGAGGGGTGCGCGCTGGTCGATGTCGTCGACCCGCCGATGCGCGCCCCGGGCGCCGTGGAGGCTGGTCACGTAGGCCGCGCCGCAGGTCGAGAGGTCGCCGCTCGTCCGCCACTCCATGAGCCCGTCGACCACTGCGGTGTCCGTCCCCGGGGTCTGCGTCCGGCGCGACACCCACTGACCGGAGAGGCCGATGTGGTTCACGCCGCCGCTCAGGACCAGGTCGCACTCCTGGTCCACCTCGACCCTGACCTCGTGGAGGGCCAGCGTCGGGAGCGTCTGCGAGCAGAAGGCTGTGTCATCGACGGTGACGGATACGGACTGCGGCTGGAAGACGAAGCGGGTGCGCAGCTCACCAGTGGCGAAGTCGTAGGCCTGCTCGACCAGGCGTGCACGCTCGGGCCGCGAGACCAGCGACTGCCCGTCGACGGCCACGTCGCCCCACAGCGGATAGGGCCCCCGAGCGAAGCCCTCGCCGTCCTCGACCGGGTCGCGCTCAACGAGCCCGTCGACCATGCAGAGCCCTTCCATGAAGGGGATGCGTCCGACGCGAAGGCCGAGCAGGCCGTTGGAGACGTACGCGGGCCGGTACTCGGGGCGGTAGTCGGTGATCGGTGGCGGACTGAGCGGCCCACGTGCCATGTCGGCTTGACATCGTACCGGCCGGCCCGCTCGCCCCGGGACGTCCGAACGGTGGAACGGGACGGGTCCAGACCCGCGTCAGACCGGCTGGCTGGAGCGCACCATGCCGCCGTCGACGTAGTACGTCGAGCCAGTCACGTACGAGGCGGCGTCCGAGGCGAGGAACAGCGCCACCTGCGCCACCTCGCCCGGCGCGCCCACACGGCCCAGCGGGATGATGCGGCTCAGGATCGCCATCTTCTCGTCGTTCGCCAGCGTCGCCGCGTTGATCGGGGTGGCGATGGCGCCCGGGGCCACGTTGTTGACGCGGATGCCGTGCACCGCCAGCTCGACCGCGAGGTTGCGCATGAGCATGCGCACGCCCCCCTTCGACGCGCAGTAGGGCGTGAAGCCCGGAAACGGGAAGTCCTCGTGGACCGAGGAGATGTTGACGATGGAGCCGCCGTGCCCGGCGTCACGCATCGCGCGCGCGCACGCCAGCGTGCAGAGGAAGGTCCCCTTGAGGTTCACGCCGATGATCGCGTCCCAGGTCCGCTCGTCGAGGTCGAGGAACGGGACTTCCTTCTCGATGCCAGCGTTGTTGACGAGGACGTTCGGCACGCCCAGCTCCCGGCGCACCCGATCGACCATGGCGGTCACGTCGGCGGCGCTGGACACATCGGCGCGGACCGCGATCGCCGAGGGAAGCCGGGCCGCCAGCGCCCTGGCCTCGTCTCCGTACCCGAGGTAGTTCACGCACACCGCGGCGCCCGCCTCGGCGAACCGCTCGGCGACGGCGTGGCCGATGCCGCTGCCCGCACCCGTCACGATCGCCACCCTGCCCTTCAGGTCCATTGCGACCTCGATCACTTAGCAGTGACTTACTGAGCGCTTACCCCCCCACCGCCGCGGTTGCGGGCCGTTTCCGGGGCTGCTAGGTTCCGAGCACGGTCGAAGGAGGTGGGGTGCACTTCGACGCTCTCGAACGCCGCCGGCTGCCTCGGGAAGCTTAGCGGCTGCGGGCCTCCCGCCTCCCGCCCACCGGTCAACCAGGAGGAGAGGAGGTTCGCGTGATCGAGGCACATCTGGTGCGGTCGGTGCAGCTGGACGTCCTGGTGCGGCGCGTGGTGAGCCCGCTGGACACGGGGTCGATCCACGGCCGCGGGCAGGGCGTCCTGCGCAGGGATCGCGGCGTCGAGGTGACGTTTCTGCTCGACCAGTCCGACTTCGTCAGCCTGCGCGAGCGGATCCTGATGGAGGAGGGGGAGGTCGGCTTCCACGTGGCGATGAACGACGTCACTGCGATCGACACGGCCCGCGCGCGCCCGGCGCCCATCTGAGGGCGGGTTCAGTCCGGCTGGGCCCCGGTTTCCTGACAGGTCGGGCAGACGCCGTGCAGCAGCTCGGTCCGTCTCAGGATCCGGTACCCGCCGACCTCGCTCGGCGTGTGCCGCTGCGGCCCCTCCAGCGGAGCGTCGTCGATCCGGCCGCACCGGACGCACACGAGCTCGGCGTGCGGCCGCATCTCGGGATCGAAGTGGATGCTGCCGTCGCCGGCGTCGAAGCGCCGCAGCTCGCCGGCCTGCACCAGGTCGCTCAGCGCCGCGTAGACCGTGGTGAGCGACAGTCCCGGCAGCTGGTCCTTCAGCCGCGAGTGGATCTGCTCGGCGGTCGGATGGCTGCGATCGCCGAGCACAGCCTGGTAGATCAGCACACGCTGCGAGGTGACCTTCTTTCCCCGCGCGCGCAGCAGCGAGACCAGCTCCTCCGCGGTGCGCACGCCGCAAGCCTAGCAAGGCATCCCCGAAACGTCGCCATCTGATCCACTTAACAGTTGCTTATTGGCCAATTACGGAAGCGAAAGCGGGATCGATGGCGAGAAAGTCCCATGCTAAGTTGCGGTGCGCTACGCGTCGTTCCGTTCGCGGAGAGGGGGGTGATCCGGAGGGAAGACTCCGGGTGGTACGCCCGCCTCTGACGTCGCGGAGCGACGTCCGTGCGACTTCGGATAGGAGGTGGGACAGTGCAGATCGAAGACCTCATGAAGAGGTCAATCAGCCGGCGCTCGGCTCTCAAGGGCGGTGCCGCGGCCGTGCTCGCGTCGCAGGGGGCGCTGCTGTCGCAGCTGGCGTTCGTGCCCAACCGGCCGGCGTTCGCGGACACGGAGTTCCCGGACACCCAGTTCGACAACGGGGCCTTCGTCCACGGGCCGGCGACGTTCAACGACGGTGCCGGCAACGTCGTGGCGCAGTTCGGCGTGACGTTCACGCTGCTGGCGCCGGCCCGGCTGACGCGGAACCCGAACCGGATCGACCAGGCCAAGCTGGCCAACGCGCTGGCGACGATCGAGGCGGTCTTCCCGGCCAGCCCGTCCGGCGTCCTCGTCACCTCGGTCTCGTACGGCACGCCGTACTTCGCGCGGTTCAACCCGGCGCTGGTCGCGGCCACGATGCCGCGACTGTCGTTCGACCACAGCCGCTTCGTGCTCGAGGAGGTGCCCGCAGGCGGCTTCCCGACCGACGTGTCGGCCGCGAATCCGAACGTCACCAAGGACCGCTTCAACAACACCGTGGTGATCGAACGGAACGACCTGCTGTTCGAGCTGCGCTCGGACGTGGTCGACAACCTCACCGACACGCTGCAGTGGCTCGAGGGCAGCAACATCCTCGGCGGGTTCTTCATCCCGTCGCCGGACTTCGACGGTCTGATCTCGTTCCGGACCGCGCGCCTGCAGTTCGTGCAGCCGGGCCTGCCGCGCCGGGTCGCGGACGCCGCGTTCAACCAGAACAACCAGCTCTACGAGTTCCACACGCGCATCAACCCGGACTCGTCGATGACGATGGGCATGGTCGACCAGCAGACCAACGCGAGCGCCGCGCCCGGCGACGTGATCTTCGCGAGCACCGGGGCGGGCGCGGGACTGACCACCGCCCGGGCCGGCGACTACTTCGACAACGGGGCCATCGCGCACTTCTCGCACGACATCGAGGACCTGTACCAGTTCTACGCGACCGCGAACCAGGACTCGAGGCACCCGGATGGTGAGCCATTCACCGAGCGGGTCATGTACCACTTCCGCGCCAACCAGCTGGGCACCGCGGACGGCCTCCCGTCCGATGGCCGCGCCGACCAGTTCACGAACGGCGGCGGCCCGGCGTTCATCAACAACGTGTTCCAGGGCAACGACTCGGTGGTGCACGAGGCGCACGACACCGCGGGCAAGTTCGGCCCCGGCAACCAGACGATCGACGCCACGTTCACCGGCCAGGGCCGCATCGGCCACATCGCCGCGCTGCACCGGCACGGGCGCACGGCCTCCGGCCAGCCCCTGCACATCCGCAACGACGGCCCCGGCTTCGACAGCCTGGACGTCGGCGCGTTCCAGCTCTTCCCCGGCGGGCCGCAGGTCGTCGCCGGGACGAACCAGTTCAAGCTGCAGTTCCTGGTCTTCGTGCCCACGGCGGAGCTGTTCCGTCAGATGCGGGTCGGCCAGGCCGCCCAGGACCTCGCCCAGCCCGCCGGCCCCGTCGACCCGGACGACAACGGCCTGGAGCGCTTCATCACCGCCACCCGGCGCCAGAACTTCCTGGTCCCGCCGCGGCGGCACCGCTCCTTCCCGCTGGTCGAGCTGACCTAGACCTTCACGGTTCCTCGGCTGTCGGGGGCGCCGCCTGCCATGCGCGGCGCCCCCCCTCCGTCAATTGGTCGCGTCGCCGCCTGCACGGCTGAGCTCTCTCTTATCGCTGCGTTGCCGGTCGCGCCTCTCGTTCGACTAGCGCTCGGCCGGCTCGGCCGGCTCGAACCGGTAGCCCGCGCCGCGCACCGTCACGAAGGGGTCGGCCGCACCGGCCGTCGAGAGCTTGCGCCGCAGGTTGCCGACGTAGACCTCGACCAGGTTGCTGCCGCCGTCGAACTCGTAGTCCCACACGTGCTCGATGATGGCCGTCTTCGTCAGCAGGCGGCCCGGGTTCGTCATGAAGAACTCGAGGATCGCGAACTCCTTGGGCGTGAGCTCGACGCGGCGTTCGCCGACCCGGACGATGTGTGCGACCCGGTCGAGCAGGATCGTGCCCGCGCGGAGGGTGTCCCGGCGATCGCTCGGCAGGCGCCGGCTCAGCGCTCGGATCTTGGCCAGCAGCTCGCGCTGCGAGAACGGCTTGGTCAGGTGGTCGTCGATGCCGGCGACGGACGAGACGGCGTCGTCGTTCGGGTCCAGGGCGGTCAGCATCAGGATCGGCGTGTGCACGCGCTGCTCGCGGAGCCTCTGCGCCACCTGGTGGCCGTTGAGCAGCGGCAGCCGCAGGTCGAGCAGGATCACGTCGTAATCGGCGGCCAGGGCGGCCTCCAGGCCCTCCTCGCCGTCGTAGGTCACGTCGGCGGTCATGCCCGCCTCGGTCAGCACCCGGCGCAGCGTAGTCGCCAGACGGTGGTCGTCCTCGACGATCAGCACCCGCACGATTCTTAGGAAAGTACCCGAGGTGGCAACCGGTGCATCTGCGTTTGCCCTCAGCGCCGGCCCCTCCGCCGGCGGCGTCTCGCGCCACCGCGGTTCTGGCCGGCCGCCTGGGGAGTATCGGCATCCGCGGCGGGCTCGGGACCGGCGGCACCGCGCCTGGCCACCATGAACGGAACGCCCGCGAGCACGGCGAGCGCGGCGGCAGCCACGGCCACGATCAGCACCACCGGCGGCCCGCCGCCCGCCTGGGCCGGCGGCGGCGTCGACGCGGGTGCCGGCGGGAAGCCGACCACGAAGTAGCCCAGGGTCGTCGTGCTGGCCGACACGGTGTACGGCACCGCGCTGTTGATCGACCCGAGCGACTTCCATGGGGACGTCGGGGTCTCCGCGGCGAAGATGGCGGTCGGGGGGCCCGACTGCTGGCTGCCGTAACGCAGGGTCACCACGACGGGACTGATGAGCCGGGTCGTCACGCTGACCAGATATACGTTGCCGGCGCCGCCGATGCCGCCCAGGTCCGGGTACGAGGCCACGGGCTGGATCTCCAGCAGGAGCTGCGCGCCGGCCGGCGGCGCCGCGAACGACTGCGATGGGTAGGTGACCGAGGCCTGCTGGTCGGTCGTGTACAGGTGGCCGGCCTGGGAAGCGCCGTTCTGGACGGCGATCGTCGTCCGGCCGCTGCTCGGGGCCTGGTTGCCGTTCCTGAGGTCGGGCGGCGGCGACACCCAGTGGTACGGTGCCGCGGGGGCGAAGCCATCGAAGAACCCCGGCGCGACGAGCCAGGCCGCGAGCACGTAGGCGACCGCCGCGACCGCCAGCGCGGCAAGGTACTTCACAGAGCCAGGTCCGCGATGCCGTGGGCCACGATCGGGGCCACCAGGTCGCGGCACGCCCAGCGCCACACGGCCAGCAGCGCGCCCGCCGCCGCCACCGGCACCAGGAACTCGGGCGGGTGGGACAGCACGTGTCCCGCCGTGTAGACCAGCGTGCTCCCGATGATCGCCGGCAGGGGGCCGAGCCACGCGTCCATCGCCGCGAACAGCGCGCCCCGGAACGCGACCTCCTCGCCGATCGAGACCACGATCGCGGCCGCGGCGTACGGCACGGGCAGCAGCGGGCCTGAGCGCCCCCGTGTCAGGGCCGGGAGGAGCAGGATCAGACCGACCGCGATCCCCGCCGCGAGCTTGAAGCCGAGCCCGGAGCGCGAGAGACCCACGTCGCGCGCTCCGACGGAGATCCCGAGCGCGCCGAGGGCCGCTCCTCCGGCGACCAGCGACACGAGCGCCAGATCCGGCTGCCGCGCGACGAGCACTCGCATCCACTCCAGGCCCAGCGCCGCAAGGGCGATGCCAGCTGCTCTGGTGGCGGCCGCCGGGTTCGTGAGGCGCTCAGGCAGGAGGCCGAGGCGCGGCGTCATGGACGTGCGGATCGTAGTGCATCCGCGTGGCGAGGCGTGCGCGCCTGATCAGCGCGACGGCATTCGCACCCTGCCGACCAGCGCCGTGCACTCGACCGGCGAACGCCAGCGGACCCCCTGGTAGTGCGCCTCGATCCACGCGCGGGCGGAGGCTGCCGAACGGCGATGGGCGACCACGACGAACCAGTCCTCGCACTGGCGGCGCTGCACGACGAGACAGTCCCGGCCGGCCTCGCCGAGCACGGCCAGGTCGGCGCGCGACGAGAGCCCGGCCTTGTTCGCTTCACCCACGAGCATGCTCTGTTCCTCTCTCGCATCTCGATCGAAATGTGCCGTTCCCGGGCCGGCGGGCCCGGGAACGGCCTCCGAGGTGGGGAAGTTGCCTACCGCGTCACAGCGGCTGAATGCTGGTGTCGGACCGAGGCAGCACCCGGAAGATTCCCCACATTCCGGACTTCACCTCGGGCCGGCGGTTCGTGTCGTACAGGTAGTCGCCAGCGGCATGCGTGGCGCCACCGGCCCCGTTGACGAGGTACGCGTCGAAGGTCTCGCCAGGGAGCAGGGTCCGGTTGTCGATGACCATCGAGCCCCTGATCCCGTGGTCGAGCGGGAAGGCGTGGCCCAGGATCCCGAAGTTGATGCTCTGGAAGCCGGCGGGCTCACCGACCCGGAAGCGCACCGGGTCACCCGCCTTCGCCCTGAACACCGGAGTGGCCGGGTCCTGGGGCGTGGTCGAGCCGTTGCTGGCTCCGACCACCGAATCGCTCATCACCTGCCACAGGTTGAACGCGTTGAGGTTCGGCCCCTCCTCGTTCGTCAGCGACTGCTGGTTGTAGTCGATGTACGAGTGGTCGTCGTCGAGGTAGTAGACCATGATGCTGTGGCCCAGGAGCGGCTCCCGGTCGCTGTAGAGGAAGACGAATTCGCGAAAGCGGGCACCTCCTTGCTGCGTGCCGTTCGCCGCGATGAACACCGGCTGGTGGACGTCGGCAGCGATGCCCGACAGCAGCGGCTGGCCGGTCATGGGGTCGGTCCAGCGCGAGTTGGCGGGCTCCGCGATCATGGCGCCGTAGGCCCCGTTCGCGAGCGAGGACTCGTTGCCGAGGTTGAGCACCAGGTTGGTGCCCGTCTCCTTGTCGACGTAGTAGGAGTAGAGGCGGGTGCTGCCGGGCCCAACCGTCGTGTCAGGGTCGTACCCGATCGCGGCCCCGTAGGACTGGAGCGGGTCGAAGATGACGTTGCCGATGTTGAATCCCGCCCTGGTCGAGCCAGTCCCCCACGTCCACGTAAAGCTGTCGGCGGGGATGTCGTTGTGGAGCGTCACGCGGAGGCACTCGCCCGCGTTGGCGCGGATGGCGAGCGGGACGGTCGGCTTCGTGCCGGCCTTGATCTGCGCCTCGTCCTGGCTCAGCGCGTACATGATCGGCTGGGCGTTGCCGGCCGCGACGCTGAGCTCACCCGGCATGCCCGGGTCGAACGCTGTCGCGTTGAAGATCGCGACGTCGTAGCTGCGGACGGGCGCGTTGTTCGGGCAGGCCCCGGTGCCCGGCCCGCCCGGGGCCGCGGGCGGTGCCTTGCCCGTGAACGTCAGCGAGGGGAACCCTGGCCCCGACGGCGGTGCCGTTCTGCCGGGCAGCGCCTCCAGGTCCGAGTGAAGGGTGTTCATCACCCGGAAGATGCCCCACGCGCCGCTCTCCAGCTCGTTGTTGCGGCCGGAGTAGTAGAGGTAGTCGCCGGGCAGGCCGCGCGGGCCGCCCGCACCTCCCTCGAGCACGTAGTCGAAGCGCTCGGAGATGCCGGTGGTGCCGGCGTCCGTGAGCGTGCCGTTGGCGTTGAAGCGCTCCGCCGCGAACCGGTGGCCCGTGATGCGGAGGTCGCCGACTCTCTCGTCCAGGCCGACCTGCCTGACCACCACCGGGTCTCCCACGTACGCCTTCAGGAGCGGCGTGGCAGGGTCACCGTGGGCCACGGACGAGAAGACGTACGGGTCGTTCGAGGTGCCGATGTCCTTTGTGCCGCCGCCGTTGGGCCCGATGATCGGATTCCCAGCGGCATCCGTGAACGGGCTGCCGTCGAGGCTGCACGGCACTGCGCCGGCCGGGGTCGGGTTGGGGTTCCCGTTCGCGTCGACGCCCGCCTCCTGCAGCGACTTGTAGCCCATCGAGTAGTTGCCCGCGCCGAACGGCAGGCTGTTGCCGGGCGCCTGGCCGTTGGCGGCGTTGAGGGCGTTCGGGTCCCGGTCGATCAGCGGTGCCGCGCGCAGGTTGAAGCTGGACATCTCGCAGCCCTGCGGCGCGCCGGTGCCGGTCAGACCCGTGTGCTGGAAGAGCACGAACTCGCGGAAGCTGCCCTGCTCGCCGAACCCGGCAGAGCCGTTGGTGAAGATGTCGGCGACCGGGCCGCTGCGGATCACGGCCCCGGTCCTGGGATCGTGGAACGTGGAGCCCGCGGGCTCGATGATGTGGGCGGCGAAGAGGCCGTGGCCCCAGGAGTGGATGCCGTCCACGTGGTCATGGAAGAAGACGGTGCCGGCGTCGACGTCGCTGTACCACTCGTACTGGACGAACTCGGTACCCGCCCTCTCGCCGGCGGCGTGGGCATTGGCCAGCGGCTGGGCCAGCTTGACCGTGTTGCCGAAGATCGCGGTGATCTGGTTCGCGACCTCGGTGTCCGGCTGCCCCATGCCGACCTCGATGCTGATGCCTGGCCGGAGCCCGGCCGTGCTGCTCACGTTGAACTCGTCCTCGCCCGCGGCAATCGAGGACGTGAGCGTGGCAGCCGTCGTGTCCGGCGCCACGGACTGCTCGTACGAGAAGCCGGTGATGACGCCGTCGGAAGCCTGCGGGTCGAACTGCACGAAGTGCGTGTGCATGTTGACCTTGGAGTGGTTGTGGTTCTCCGAGGTCTGGGCCAGCTCACTGGTCAGCGTCACCATGTCGCACTGGCCCACGCTGTCCCTGAGGACGAGCGGGACCGCCGGCTTGGTGCCGTTGAGGACGGCCTGCTTGTCCTCGTTGAGAACGAAGATGGACCCGTTCGGGTCTACCTCCGCCGGGTTGAGGCCGCCATTTGTCTCGGTGATGCTGGTCGTGATCGCCGTGATGTTGAAGTGGTTCACCTGCGCGCCGGCCGGACAGAGGCCGTCCGGGCGCGTGGACGACGTGAAGGGCCCGAGCCACGGCGTCCCGCTGTGGCCGTTCGCTGCGAACGGCGGCCGCATGCCCAGGTGAGGTCTGAACAGCGGCCAGGCGTATCTGCCGTTGGTCGGGTCGAACATGATCTGCGGTCTCTGGCCCGGAGCCGGCGACTGGAAGTCCGCCCAGACGTGGGTGTCCTCCGGTTCGCCCAGGTAGACCGGGCCGGCGGCGGTGTTCGTCTTGACGTAGTTCCAGACGGTCGCGTCCTGGGGGTTGAGGCGGGTTCCCTGCGGCGGGAGCTGCCCCTCGACCAGGTCCTCGAGCGCGATCTGCGTGCTCGGGTTGGTGAGCTGCGACCTGAGGACGACCGTCTTGCCCTGGATCGTCAGGCCCAGGAGGCCGGCCGAGTTCACCGCCTGCGGCTTCGCCTGCCGCCCCGGCATGGTGGCCAGGAACGACTGCCGCGTGTCGAACACGCGCTCGAAGCCGAGCATGCCGGCGATGTAGTGCTCCGCGATGTGGCAGTGGAACAGGAAGTCGCCGGCGGCCTGCTGGCAGCCTCCTGCGCCGCACTCGTGATAGAGGCTGTAGGACTCGCCGGGCTGGATCGTCTGCGAGTCCAGCCGGATCGACGTCCCGGACGGCTTGGCCTGCTTCTCGAGCCCGCCAGCGATGTCCGGGTTGTCGGCGCCCGGGTTGCGCCGCCAGCGGATGGCGCCACCGTGCTCGTGGTAGACGTGCGCCATCTCCGAGCCGGCGTTGATGAGGCGGGTGATGTAGGGGTCGCCCACGTACATCTGCGGCTGCGGCGTGGCCATGTCGCCGTTCATGTACGAGCCGTACTGCTGCGACTCGTCGGGGATGAAGCCGTTGTTCTGGAGGTTGAGCAGCCGCTCGAAGAAGCACTCGCTCCGGTAGTTGATGCCCTTGCTGCAGGGCCGGTAGGCC
>DASQZW010000090.1:0-5675 GCA_035638495.1 Terriglobales bacterium | reverse complement strand
GTCGGCGACGACCTCGCGGTCGTCCTCGATCCACGCCACGACGGCCGCGCGGCCGCCGCTCACAGGGCGAGCGCCACGCGGTGGCCCTCCAGGACCGCGTTGCCGGCCCGCCGGGGCGCCACGCAGTCGCCGGCGCGGTGCACCTCGATGCGCCCCTTCAGCGCGTGGTACAGCTCGTCGTCGGCGCGCCCGTGGTTCGCCACGACCACGGTGTCGAACGGCCCGAACTCGACCATGCGTCCGGAGTACGCCTCGACAGCCTGGATGCAGCCGTGCTCGTAGCCCAGCGGCGCCACGCTGGTGAAGATTCGGACGCCCAGCGCAAGGACACGGCGGTGCCAGTTCTCCAGGTCGAGCGTGAGGCCCAGGTCCATGCCCGGCATCAGCGATGCCGTCAGCACCTCGACCCGGTGGCCGCGCTGGGCAAGCCACTCGGCCGTGCTGGTCGCCTGGTGGAAGCCGACCAGGTCGACCACGGCGACGCGCTCCCCGACGGCGGCGCCCTCCATGACGTCCCACGCGCTCAGGACGCCGGGCGCCGGCGGGTGCGGCGCCGCGCCGGTGCAGCAGACGACCGCTTGCCAGTCGCCGGACAGGGCGTCGTCGGGTCCGAAGCGCGTCTGCAGGCGGACCTCGACACGCTCGCGGCGCAGCTCGGCCTCGAGGTTCCTGGCGAGGTCGCCGAACTCGGCGCGGTTCGGCACGCGTGCAGCGAGGCGGACCTGGCCGCCGAGCTCGGCCCCCGCCTCGCACAGCGTGACCTTGCAGCCTCGCCGGGCGGCCACCACCGCGCACTGCATGCCGGCGGGACCGCCGCCCACCACCAGGACCCGCCGGCGCGGAGCCGGGCGCAGGGTGAGCGGGCCCAGCTCACGCTCGTGGCCGGACGCGGGGTTCTCGATGCAGCCGATCTCCAGGTTCAGGCCCTCGCGCCCGATGCAGTCCTGGTTGCAGGAGATGCACAGCCGGATCTCCTCGACGCGTCCCTCGCGGGCTTTGCGCGCGGTCTCGGGCTCCGCGATCTGCTGGCGCACCATGCCGACGAGGTCGCAGATGCCGGCGGCCAGCGCCTGCTCGGCCTGTACCGGGTCCTTGATGCGCCCGATGCCGATGACCGGCAGGTCCGTGACCTCGCGCAGGGCGGCGGCCGTGAAGAGCTGGTAGCCGGGCGGCAGGTGCATCGAGCCCTCGACCATGAACAGCGTGTGGGTGGCCGTGCCGAGCGACGTGTTGCAGTAGTCCAGCAGGCCGTCGCGGTCGAGGATCCGGACGGTCTGCACCGAGTGGGCCAGCGTCAGCCCTCCGTCGATGAACTCGTCGCCCGGGATTCGGATGCCGAGCACGAACTCGCGGCCGACCTCGGCCCGTATCGCGGCCACGATCTCTCGGACCAGGCGCGCGCGGCGCTCGACCGTGCCGCCGTACGCGTCGGTCCGGCGGTTCGCGTACGGGCTCAGGAACTGGCGCAGCAGCGAGCTGTGCGAGGCCTGCAGCTCCGCGCCGTCGAAGCCGCCGTCGCGGACGTGCCTGGCGACGCGCGCGTAGGCGGCGACCACCTCGGCGATCTCGCGGACGTCCATCTCCTTGGGCACCTCGCGGAAGAGCGGGTCCGCGATCGGGCTGGGCGCCCACACCGGCAGGCGGGTGTACGTCGACGCGGCCTGGCCGCCGTTGTGGTTGATCTGCGCGAAGACGGGCGTGCCGTGGGCGTGGATGCGCCTGGTCAGGTCGCGGTAGGCAGGGATCACGGACTCGTCGAACGCCCTGATCAGGCGCTCGTACGGGTGGTCGGTGGGGTGGACGGACTGCTCCTCGGTGATGATGAGCCCGGCGCCGCCACGGGCTCGCTCCTCGTAGTAGGCGACGAGGTCGGGCCCGGGCCGGTTGCGCTCGGCGAGGTTGGTCAGGTGGGCGGAGAAGACGATGCGGTTGGGGACGGTGACGGACCCCACCCGGAGCGGCGAGAACAGGTAGGGAAAGTGGGGATGCCGCACTGCGCCATTATCGTGCGGCCGGCGATCTGGCTACCCCAGCGGGCAGGAACCGCACATCCGGACGAATGTGCGATTGGCCGCTCACAATGACCACGCATGGCGATCGTGCCCGCCGGGCTCCTCGCCCGCCTCTGGCATCGGCTCGGGGGCGGCCTCCAGTGGCGCCTGCTCCGGCTGACCCAGGCCAAGTTCCTGGTCGGCGTCGCCGGGGTGATCCGCGACGACGAGGGCCGGGTCCTGCTCCTGCGCCACCGGTTCTGGCCCGAGGGATCGTGGGGCCTGCCCGGCGGCTACGCGCATGGCGCCGAACGGCTCGAGGACGCGCTGGCCCGCGAGCTGCGCGAGGAGACCGGCCGCCGCATCGACGGCACCAGGCTGCTCTGCGTGAAGAGCGGCTACCGACTGCGGGTCGAGGTGGTCTTCACGGCGCGGCTGGCCCACGGAGTGACGCGGCTTGACCGGCGCGAGGTCCTGGCGGCCGAGCTCTTCCCGTCGGACGCACTCCCCCCCGGCCTGCTCCACGGACACCAGGAGCTGATCGCCCGCGCCATCGAGCGGGACGGTTAGCGATCGACCACCAGGAAGCCGCCGCCCACGTCCTCGCACACCCACCGGCCGCCGCCCAGCGTGACGGCGCACCACTCGCCCCAGGCGCCGAGCTTCTCCGGCGTGAACGCCTGCCGGTGGCCGTACAGCCGCCGCGGCGGCTCCTCGTACGGCACGGCGACGATCAGGCGCCGGCCGGTGACCGCCAGCAGGTTCGCGAGCGCCGGCGGGAGCTCGTCCTCGGCCAGGTGCTCCAGCACGTGGACTGCGGTCACCGTGTCGAAGCGGCCGATCTGGACGAAGTCCTGGGCCAGGACGTCCGCCAGGCGAAACGTGATACACGCGCCTGCCGCCGCGGCCAGGTCCTCGCAGCAGGCGACGGACTCGGGCCGGTAGTCGCAGCCGGCGACGGTCATCTCGGGCGCCACTTCGGACAGGAGCACCGGCAGGTGGCCCAGGTTCGACCCCACGTCCAGGAGGCGGTCACCGACCCGGCACTCGAGGATCCGCTTGTAGATCGCCGCGAACACCGCGGTGTGGGAGTCGCCGGCCGGACCCGGCGCGGCGAGCCGCCGCCGCAGCCGCGCCAATGTGTTCAGGCCGAAGTGGCGCCAGACGGCCGCCTGGTCGAGGTGCAGCCGGCCGCAGTCGGGACAGTCCAGCGAGACCGGGCACGTGGAGGCCACGATCGCGAACAGCAGCTCGCCGTACTCCCGCGGCGACGCGATCGCGCCCAGCCCCCCCAGCTCCTCCCCAACCATCGGGGAGACGTCCTCGTCGATGGTCGACTCGCTGAACGTGTGCAGCAGGATGGCCTGGCCCCCCGGCCGCCGCTGGCAGTGCACGAAGTGCGGCGTCGCCTGCACGTGGAACCCGCGCGCCGACAGCCGGCCGGCGGTTCCGCGGACGCCGTCGCCGTCCGCGTGCGGCACGGCCACGAACCGGCCGATGCGAACAGCGGTCTCCCTCACGGCGCGAGCATGGCGACGTAGTGCGAGTCCATGTACTCGCGGATCGTTCGGATCGTGGCGCCGTCCACCTCCAGCCAGAACGCGTATCGGTTCTCGTACGGCGTACCGCTCAGGAACTTCCCCCGGCCGATCGCCTCCAGCGCCACCCAGCCGCCGGCGGCCACCAGGTTCGTGATCTCGACCTTCGGCTGTCCGGGAGCGAACATGCCGCGGACGGGCCGCAGGAACGCCTCGACGATCGCGTGACCGCGGTGCGTGCCGGCGCCCGGGATCTCGGTTGCGCACACCGTCCAGGTGGACTCGGCGTCGAAGTACGTCGCCACCCGGTCCAGGTCGCCCGTGCTCAGCGTCGCGAAGAACGATCGCACCAGATCCTCGGCGCTCACCGGCCCGTCCTCAGGTGCTTCGGCCAGATCCCCTGCTTGCCCGGCGACAGGATGCCGTTCGGATCCAGCGCGTCCTTGATCGTCTCGTTGAACCGGCGCTGCGCGTGGTCGTTGAAGTCGAACTGGTCGGCCACCAGGTCCATGTACATCAGGTTGGTCCGGTACAGCCCGTACCCCTCGCTTCGCAGAGCCGTGACCAGGTGCCCGTACGCGTCGTAGACCCGGCGCGTCTGCTCCTCGTCCCGGGTGTCGAAGAAGCTGGTGGTGATGTGGAGGACGCTTCGTGGGGAGAAGATCAGGCCGGCGATGTACGGGATCCCGTGGCGGCCGTACAGCGCGCGCAGCCGCTCGACCATCGCCACGACCTCGGAGCCTGTCGCCGGACTGACAGGCGAGAGGTCGAGGTGCCCGGTCGCCTCGCCGTACGGGGCCTGGAACCGCTCCATCAGCTCCATGCCCGGGATGCCGCACTGCACCCGGTCGTCGTGGTTGGTGACCCCGCTGAGGTCGTCCCCGGCGTATGCCCGCTGCGTCAGTTCCAGGCCCGGCACGCCCGCGAACGCCGCCTCGACCGCCGCGTACTGCGCGTCCACGACCGCCCGCCTGCCGTAGAGCGCGAACCGCAGCGCCCAGTCAGTGGCCTGCCCGACCGCGGCCGCGCCCTCGGGGTCACCGATGCCGACTCCCTGGCCCAGGAGCGGGTGGTTGCGGATCACGCCCTCCAGCAGCAGCCCGCGCAGCGCGTCGACCAGGGCCCCGAGCGCGGCGTCGCCCGGGACGCGGGCGAAGCACGAGAGGTAGGTCTCCGGCTGCGGCATGAGCCACACGCCCATCCTGGTGACGATCCCGAAGTTGGACTGCATGAACAGCCCGTCCGGCGAGGGCCCGAAGCCGCGCTGGTGCACCTGCCAGGACGTGCTGCCGGCCATGGCGCCCATGCCGGTTCGGAGCACGTCTCCGCCGGGCAGGACCACCTCCATGCCGCAGACGCTCGACGCGTGGTCGCCGTAGGGCGTGTACCCGCGGCCGTGCTCCAGCGCGTTGCCGACGACGCTCCCCCAGCCGATGTCGGGGACGGACGGCCACAGGCGGTGACCGCCGGCACGCAGCGCGTCGTGCAGGTCGAAGAAGCGGACGCCGGGCTCGACCACCGCGTACGCGAGTTCCTCGTTCACCTCCAGCACGCGGTCCATCCGGCGCAGGTTCACCAGCACCGAGCCGCGCACGCGCGGCGCCGGCCCCCCATAGGTGTAGTTGCGGCCCTGCCCGAACGTCCAGAGCGGGACGCGATGCTCGTTGGCGACGCGAACCACCGCCCGCACGTCCTCCACCGAGGAGGGCATGACGACCGCGCCCGCCGTGAACTCGTCCCACCCCACGTAGGCGTATGGATCCCGGAACTCCCGCAGGTCCTGCTCCGAGGTGAGGACGGCGCCGGCGCCGAGCGCCCTGGCGAATGCCTCCAGCGCTCGCGTCATCGCGCTCTCGGTGACTCCCGGAGGAAGAGCGACTGCCATCCCAGCAGTGTCGGACATTCCGGACAGGGTGACGGCGAGCCGTTCCTCTAAGCGGAACGTCCGGCCCGGCCCGCCCTTCGTGTCGGGGTCGCGCCTGGTGCGCGAGCAGGGTGGTCGGCTGTCGATGCAACACTCGGTGAGCGGACCGGCGAGGGGGGAGCCGACTGGCCAGCACCGGCCCGCCTCTGGGCGTCAACTGACACCCAAGTGGCCTAAATGTATGCGAATCGCCCTATCGCAAACGTTTCCATAGGGCGATTC
>DASQZW010000089.1:0-7180 GCA_035638495.1 Terriglobales bacterium | reverse complement strand
TACCGGCTGCGGCCGCCGGCCGGAGACGCCGTCCCGTCCTGAGCGGCCGGCTCGTGGCCGGCACAGGTGAGCACGGGCAGCCGGGGATAGCGCGGGTAGCGGGCGTCGGTACGGGAGCGTTCGCACAGCCAGAAGCGGCTCTTCGCGCCCTCGACGACGCGCGAGTGGCGGCACGTCGCGCAGAGGCCCGGGTCCATCGCCTCTATCCTGGCGGCGTGGCCGGCACCACGGTGGTCTGCGGACTCGATCGACTCAGCCTCCCCATCGTCCTCGCCCTGCGCTCGCTGGGCGAGCACGTGACGGTCGTCGCGGAGGCGCCCCGGCCGGCGCTGCTGCGGGCGGCCGCGGCGTCGGGCGCCCGGGTGGTGCAGGGCAGCTCCGAGGAGATCGCCCAGCTGGAAGACGTGGACCTGCTGGCCGCCCGCTGCCTCGTGCTGACGGAGAGCGCCGATCTCAACAACCTGCAGGTCGCGCTGGCCGCGCGTGAGGTCAACCCCGACGTCCGGATCGTGATGCGGATGTTCAGCACGGAGCTGGCCGAGCGGGCCAGCCGCCTGCTGCCGAACAGCCGCGTCGTGTCGGCTTCACGGGAGGCGGCGCCGTACTTCGCGGCCGACGCGCTCGGCCTCGCCTCCGTCCCGACCCGCCATGTGTGGGGACGGCACCTCGCGCTCCATCCCGCCGGCGCGGACGGTCACCTCGTGGAGCTGGACGGCGGGATGTTCCTCGCACCCATCGAGCCGCCACGCCTGATCCGGCGCCGGCGCAGCCTCCACCTGCGAGAGCTCCGGCGGGCCGCGCGGGCGCTCTTCGACCTGCGGCTCGCCGCCACGGGCGGCGCGCTGGTGCTGCTGGTGGCGCTGTCCGTGACCGTGTTCCACGCGGCGCTGCACCTGAGGTGGGTCGACGCGATCTACTTCACCGTGACGACCGCGGCGACCGTCGGCTACGGGGACATCAACCTGCAGGCCGCCCCCGACTGGCTGAAGCTGTACGGCAGCCTGTTCATGATCCTGTCCGCGATCAGCGTGGCCCTGCTGTTCGCGCTCGCGGCGGACGCGGTGATCGGGTCGCGCATCCTGGAAGCGCTCGGCGTGCCCCGGCCCGGGATGCGCGGGCACGTCGTGGTGGTCGGCCTGGGCAACACCGGGCACCGCATCGTGCAGCACCTGCTTGACGCGGGCGTGGACGTGGCTGCCGCCGAGCGATCGCAGGCGAACCGGTTCGTCGGCGACGCGCGCCGGCACGGCGTGCCGGTTCTGGTCGCCGACGGCCGCTACCGCGACAGTCTGCGCGCGCTGTCGGTCGAGGGCGCCCGGGCGGTGATCGCGGCCACCGACGACGACCTGGCCAACCTCGAGACCGCGCTGACCGCGCGCGAGCTCAACGCACAGGCACGGATCGTGGTCCGCCTGTTCGACCCGGAGCTGGCCGACCGTGCCCGTGCCCAGCTCGGGCTCGACGCCTGCCACTCGGTGCCGGTGCTGGCGATGCCCGCCTTCGTCGCGGCGGCCCTCGGCGAGGGCGTGCTGAGCACCTTCGAGCACGGCTCCCGGCTGTGGGTGGTCGCGGAGCTGTGGGTGCGGCCGGGCTCGCGGGCGGACGGGGCGGCGACCGCGTCGCTCGAGGCGACCGGCGATCTCCACGTGCTGGCCGTGCGCGACCGGAAGGAGGAGCGCTGGCGGCCGGCGCACCCCGACCGGCTGGAAGCCGGGCACCAGGTGCTGCTCGCCGCGACCCGGGAGCGGTGGGAAGGGATCCGCGCGCTGACCTCGGGCTGAGCGAGAATTCGACGAGTCGGATTCGAGTTCGGAAGGGGGCGAGGGACTTGGCGGTCACAGGGCATACGGTCATGTGCGGGCTGGAGCGGATCAGTCTCAGGGTGGCGAGGGCGCTGGTCCAGCTGGGCGAGCGCGTCACGATCGTGGCCGAGGATCCGGAGCCGGCGCTCCTGCGGGACGCACGCCGGGCCGGCGCGCGGGTCATCGAGGGCCGCTGGTCGGACGTGGCGCAGCTGCAGGCCGCGGGCCTCGAGGGCGCCCGGTGCATCGTGCTGACGGAGAACGCGGACCTGCGCAACGTCCAGGTCGCGCTGGCCGCGCGCGAGGTGAACCCGCACGTCCGAGTCGTGCTGCGCATGTTCAACGCGGAGCTGGCCGACCGGGCGACCCGACTCCTCGCCAACAGCCGCGTCGTCTCGACGTCGGCGGAGGCGGCGCCGTACTTCGCGGCGGCAGCCCTGGGCATGGCCGCCGCGCCGAGCGGCCTGGCGTGGGGCCGCCACGTCGTCGTCGGACCGGAGGTGCCCGGGGCCGACGGCGACGTCTTCGGCCCGGTCCCGATCGGCGAGGGGGAGTCGCTCCGGCCGCTGGAGCCGCCGGTCCTCCCGCAGCGCCGCCGGCACTGGCGGCGCGTCGCGCTGTTCCGGCGCGCGGCGCTCGCGGTGCTGGACCCCCGGCTGGCCATCCTGGGCACCGGGGTCGCGCTCCTGCTGGCGGTGTCGGTCGCGGTCTTCCACGGCGCGCCGGGCCTCTATCCGGAGGCCGCTCAGCAGACCGGGATCAGCTGGCTCAACGCCCTCGTCTTCACGGCGACCACGGCCTACGGCAACACCGACCTGACCCACGCCGAGTGGGGCGTCAAGCTGTACGCCGTCCTCTTCATGTTCGCGGCGGCGCTTGGCCTGGCCATGACGTTCGGCCTCGTGGCCGACGTGCTCGTGGGCGCCCAGATCCAGGAGGCGCTCGGCGTGCCGCGCGGACGCATGCGCAACCACGTGGTCGTGCTCGGCCTCGGCAACCTCGGCTTCCGGACGACCCTGCACCTGCTGGCCGCGGGCGTCCAGGTGGCCGCCTGCGATTCGCGGACGGGCGGGCGCTTCGTGGCGATCGCGAGGCGGCAGGGCGTGCCGGTGCTCATCGCAGACGCGAACTACCTGGACAGCCTGCGGGCCCTGTCGGTGGACCGGGCGCGAGCGGTGGTCGCGGCGACCAGCGACGACCTCGCCAACCTGGAGGCGGCGCTGGCGGCGCGCGAGCTCAACCCGGAGGCGCGAGTGATCACGCGCCTGTTCGACCAGGACCTGGCGGAGCGAGCGCAGGAGCAGCTGCACATCACGGAGTGCCGGTCGGTGTCGCTGCTGGCCACGCCGGCGTTCGTCGCCGCGGCGCTGGGCGAGGGGGTGCTGAGCATCATCGAGCGCAGCCGGTGCCTGTGGCTGCTGGCCGAGGCGACCATCCGGCGGGGGTGCGACGCCGATGGCCGGACGATTCGCGACCTCGAGGCCGACGGCGACCTGCGCGTGCTCGCGCTGCGCGAGGGCCCGGTCACGAGGTGGCGCCCGTCCCGGATCGAGCGGCTGCAGGCAGGGCAGGAGGTGCTGGTCGCCTGCGACCGCGATGCGTGGGAGCGTCTCTGCTCGACGGTCGTCGAGCCCGTCGCGGCAGACTGACCGATGCCCGACGCGATCGCGCCCGACGGCTCGGAGATCACGTTCCTGGTCCGCGACGCCCGCACGGCCAGCCTGGTCGAGGTGCGGCTCCCCGCCGGGCAGACCAGCAGCCCGGTTCGGCACCGCACGGTCGAGGAGATCTGGTACTTCACCGCCGGCGAGGGTCGGGTGTGGCGCCGGCCGCCGTCCGGGGATGCGGCGATCGACGAGGTGCGCCCGGGACGGACGCTGGTCATTCCGACGGGCTGGTCGTTCCAGTTCCAGGCCGGGCCCTCGGCCGACCTGCGGTTCCTCTGCTACACCTCGCCGCCCTGGCCAGGCGACGACGAGGCCGAGTCGGTCGCGCAGGGCGGGTTGTGACGGAGATCCCGGAGGTGGCTCGTGAGGACCTTCGCGACGGGCGGCTGTCGCTCGGCCGGGTCGTCGAGTCCGGCACGGTGAGGGCGGTTGCCATCCGCAGGCGCGGCCTGACGTCGGTGCCGGAGTGGATCGCCACGCTCACCGAACTGACCGAACTGGACCTCGGCGAGAACTCGCTGACCGACGTGCCGGAGGCGATCGGTGGCCTCGGGGCGCTGTCGCGGCTGTTCCTGCACGGCAACCGGCTGGCCGCCGTGCCGGCGGCCATCGGCAGGCTCTCGCGGCTGTCGGTCCTGGACCTGGGCCACAACCGGTTGAGGTCGGTGCCGGAGAGCATCGGCCGCCTGCAGGCGCTGGAGATCCTCTATCTCGGCGACAACCGGTTGGGGACACTGCCGGCGGCGATCGGCGCGCTGCGCGGCCTGCGGTACCTCGGGGTTCAGCAGAACCGCCTCGACGGGCTGCCCGGCGCGGTGACCGAGCTGTCGGGCCTCGTCGAGCTGCGCCTTTCCGGTAACGGTCTGCTGACGCTGCCCGGGTCGATCGGGCGCCTGGCGGGACTGCGCGAGCTCGACCTCCGGGACAACGCGCTGACGACGCTCCCCGACGAGATCGGGGAGCTGGCAAACCTGCGCGTCCTGGACCTACGAGGGAATCGGCTGACGTCCTTGCCGAGCTCCGTGGCGGATCTGACCGGCCTGGTGAAGCTCGACCTCCGGTGGAACCGGCTGCTGGACGTGCCGGCGGCGGTGCGAGGGCTGGCCGATGCCGGCTGCGTGGTCTGGATCTAGTCCGGAACCTGATGCCGTGGGTCAGTCGAGCAGGGGCAGGGCTTTCAGCAGGCGATCCAGCGGACTGCGCAGGCCGTAGCGCGCGGCGAGCGCTTCGGCACGCTCGGTGTCGGGGGGGCGCCGGGCTTGCGGCAGCTCGACCGGCAGGTCGGCCACCGGCGGCACCACGCGGCGCGCGCGTTCGACGTAGTCGCGGTCCGCGTCGTTCAGGCGGCCGCTCGCCAGCAGGCCGTCGAGCCCGCCGTACCGGGTCACCAGGTCGGCGGCCTTCTTGTCGCCGACACCGGCCAGGCCGGGGAGGCCGTCGGACGGGTCGCCGCGAAGGATCGCGAAGTCCGCGTACAGGCCGCCGGGCACGCCGTAGCGGCGCTTCACCTCCGCCTCGTCCACGGCCGTCAGACCGCGCTTCTCCGGGTACAGGACGCGCACGTCCGGGTCCCGCACGAGCGCGAACAGGTCACGGTCACCGCTGACGATGTCGACACTGGAGCCGGCTGCCCTGGCCGTCCACGTGGCGATCACGTCCTCCGCCTCGTAGTCCGGCACGCCGACGAAATCGACGCCGACCGCGTCCAGCACCTCGTGGATGATCGGCATCTGCGGCTCCAGCTCGGGCGGGATCGGCTCGGCCACTCGGTGCACCTTGTAGCCGGGGATGAGGTCGACCCGCCAGGCCGGCCGCCAGTCCTCGTCGCTGGCGACCGCCAGCCGTGCCGGGCGATGATCGTGGATCAGGGTGGCCAGGCGGTCCATGAAGCCCCGGACGCCGTTCACCGGCTTACCATCTGGCGAGCGGAACGTGGTCGGCACGCCGAAGAAGGCGCGAAAGATGAGGCTCGATCCGTCTACGAACATCCAGTCTGCCAAGGAGACATAGGTTATGGGCTACGTCCTCGCGGTGACCTGGGTCGCGAGGCCGGGAGAGGAGGAACGGGTCGCTGAGGCGCTCCGCAGGATGGTGCCCCTCACGCTGGCCGAGCCCGGCTGCATCCACTATCGGGCGCACCAGTCGCCCGACGACCCGCGGCGTTTCTTCCTGTTCGAGGAGTACGTGGACGAGGACGGACTGCAGGCACACTCGGAGAGCGAGCACTTCCAGCGATACGTGGCCGGAGACGCCCTGCAGCGGCTGGAGAGTCGCGAGCGCCTGCACTACGTGCCGTTGTAGCCAACTGCGTGATGACGTTGACGCGCCCTGTCTGCACGCTCCCGCTCTTGGCTTCCGTCGCCTACCGTAGCAATGCGCCTATCGCGAGATCGCCAAGATTGCCAACGTATCGAAGATCAAGCGCCTTCGGGACCGTAGCCCAGGATCACGTCCTGCTCGGCAGTCGTCGGCCCGCGACCAATCATGGCGGCTGGCACGGTTGGCCAGATCTCCTCTTCCAGCAGGGATCGCAGTGCTCTCTCGCGATCAGCCGCACTGCGCTGCAGGGCCAAGCGTTCCCTGCGTTCACGGAGCGCGTTCCGGATGGCACCGGTCTTGGATTCCCCTGTCAACGCCGCGACCTCTCTCGCGAGACGCTCGGTTTCATCGTCGTTGATGTTCAGCCCCACGGTTCAGGCAGAGCGGACGGATTGCGCCGCGCCTCCTCGTACACAGGTTCCGGTGCGGGGAACTCGACGTCACCAACCGTCCCGTCATCGACCAGCGGGCGCAACCGATGGGTGCGGACTACGACCACGCCGAAAACCCCAGGAAGATAAACCATCGCCCCAATCCTATGGGAGGGTCGCGATCCAGGCAGTGGTGCCGGCATTTCCGTCGAGGACTCAGGCCTGGGTGCTGTCAAAGCGCCCCGGCCGCCGTGAGAACTCGGCCTCCAGGCGGCCGATGGCGGGTCGGATCCGGCGCAGGCCGTCACCAAACTGGGAGGTCGAAGACAACGGCTCTGTCGGGCGACTCTTAACAGAGCAGGTCAGGGCACACGCCGCTAAACTGCACCATGAGTGCCGGATTTCCGGCAGTGGAGGGAGCACTTGACGGAGTGGGGCTCACGCCCGCGGTTGCGGTGGACTCGGGACGTTGCCGCGATTGCCGTAGCGCCACTCGCAGTGATGGTCCTTAGCGCTCAAGTCGCGCAGAGCCCCTCGCCCTCGCCCACGCCCTCACCCTCTCCCACGCAGACACCGACACCGACGCCGACACCGACGGGCACTTTGAGGGTTACAAAAACGGATGCGATCACTCAGGCAAAGCTCGGTGGGGCCAGCTTCCGCGTGTTCGATCAGGCTGACCCGAAAAAAATCACCATCGCAACTCTGACCACCGACTCGAGCGGGTCTGATCAGGCCAACCTCCCACTCGGCCCGACCTACTGCCTCGAAGAGACGATCGCGCCGCAGGGCTACCAGCTCCCTCCAACCTACACACCGGCGACGGGCTGCGTGCCCCTGAATCCCGACGGTACGGCCGCCACGATCTCAGTCACCGACCTGCCCAGCCCAACTCCAACCCCCACGCCCGCGCCAACTCCGACCCCGACGCCCACGCCCACCGCCGGCCCCACGGGAGAGCTGCGGGTGGTCAAGACCGACCCAGCAGGTCAGACTGTGACCGCAGCCGGATTCACGTTCA
>DASQZW010000088.1:0-5944 GCA_035638495.1 Terriglobales bacterium | reverse complement strand
GGCCCGATCGGCCGGCAGCGGCGACGGGCACCGCGGCGGCGACGGGCAGGGCGGCGGCAACGGGAACGGGAACGGGCACGGCCACGGAGGCGGCGACTGACAAGCCGCTGTCCAGGGCAGTGATTCCGCAGCCGAAATAGTACTCAATCGAAACTGATGGCTACTGAGTATTCGCACGCCTCGGATAGTCACGCATCGTCAGCCACCTGACCGGTACGCTCCGGTACCTCCGAGTCTTATCGAGAACTTAATGCATCATTAAAGGCGCCCACCAGTGCCCTTCCAGTTTCCTTACTGGTGGTAAGTTCAGGCCGGCCGCGGCGTCAGGATCGCCTTCTTCGAGTGGATGAGCGCCTCGATGGGCCCGTCGTGGCGCTCACGTCTTCGCGGCGGACGCACGGCTCCGTGCAGACGAGTCATTAGCGGGAGAGAGGAGGTAAGTCGACTGTGAAACTGGAGGACTTCCTGCGCCGATCGATCGACCGGCGCACGGCGATGAAGGCGGGTACCGCCACCTTCCTCGCATCGCAGATGGCGCTGTTCGAGGGGCTCGCCTCGGCTCCGCAGCGCATCGCGCTGGCGTCGAGCACGCCCTCGGACATCCAGTTCGACATCGGCGCGTTCGTGCACCCGGCGCAGACGTTCAACGACGGCGCCGGGAACGTCGTCGCCGACTTCGGCGTCACGTTCACGATGTTCGCGCCGGCCAGGCTGCGGCGCACCCCGTCCAAGTTCGACCAGGCCGTGCTCGACGAGGCGCTGGAGACCATCGAGGCGCACTTCCCGTTCAGCCCCGCCGGCGCGTTCGTGTTCACCCTGTACGGGGTGCCCTACTTCAACCGGCTGCCGCAGGCCCTGGTGGCGGCCGCCATGCCGCGCCTGGCGTCGAATCACAGCCGGTTCGTGCTCGAGGAGTCGCCGGCCTTCCCGACCGACTTCACGGGCGGCGCCGGAACCCAGAACCCGGACATCGTCAAGGACCGCTTCAACGTCCCGGTCGTGATCGAGACGAACGACGTCCTGTTCGAGATGCGCAGCGACAACCTGAACAACCTTTCGAACATCCTGGCCTGGCTCCAGGGCAGCAACAACCTGAACGGCAGTTTCGTCGCGTCCCCGGACTTCGACGGCCTGTTCAACTTCGCCACGCCCCGCGTGATCTTCGTGCAGCCGGGCCTGCCCCGCAAGGTGGCCGACAACGCGTTCGCCAACTTCGCACAGGGCAACCTGCTCTACGAGTACCACGGGCGCATCAACCCCGATTCGTCGATGGTGATGGGCTTCGTCGACCAGCAGGTCGACTCCAGTGCGCCCAACGGGGCGACAGTCACCTTCGTGGGCGACCCGAACAACCGCAACACGCAGGGGTTCACCACCGCCAGGGCCGGCGACTACTTCGACAACGGCGCCATCGCCCACCTGTCACACGACATCGACGACCTGTTCCAGTTCTACTCCCTGCCCAACCAGGACTCGCGCCGGACGGAGGGCGAGCCGTTCACCGAGCGCGTCCAGTACATGTTCCGCTCCAACCAGATCAACAGCGGCTTCTTCGGGCTCCCCACGCTCAACGCGGGCAACGCCGACCAGTTCACGGACGGCGGCGGCGCGGCCTTCGTCAACAACGTCTTCCAGGGTGCCGGTGCCGCTCTGGCCGCCGCCCAGGACAAGGACGGCAAGACGACGGCCCAGACCAACCAGGACATCAACGCCACGTTCTCGGGCGAGCCGCGCGTCGGTCACGAGGAGGCGCTGCAGCGCTCGTCGCGGGCCGCCGACGGTACCCCGCTGCACATCCGGAACGACGGCCCGGGCTTCGACACCCTGGACGTGCCCGCGTTCCAGGACTTCCCGGGCGGGACGAACTTCGCGGCCGGGACGACCCAGTTCAAGCTGCACTTCCTGGCCTTCGTCCCGACGTCGGAGTTCTTCCGGCAGATGCGCGTGAACGTGGCCGCGCAGGACTTCCAGGCGCAGTTCCTGGCAGGCCAGGACGACAACAACGGCCTCGAGCGGTTCATCACCGCGACCCGGCGGCAGAACTTCCTGTGTCCGCCGCGGCGCCATCGGGCGTTCCCGCTGGTGGAGTTCACGTAGCTCCGATTCCTACCTCCTTGGCGGGAGGCCGCCGGCGGACGGCGGCGGCCTCCCCCAGCGGGCAGCGGTGACGGCGGGCCGAGTCAGGAAGGCCAGATCCGGCGCGCCAGGTCCACCACCAGCCGCAGCTTCGCCTGCTGCTCGGAGGGTGTGATCGGGTTGCCCCACTCGACCGAGGCGAAGCCGCACTGTGGGCTCAGCGCCAGTCGCTCCAGCGGCACGATGCGGGCCGCCTCGCGGATCCGCGCCTCGACCGCGGCGGCGTCCTCCAGGTCGCCGCTCTTCGTGGTCAGCAGGCCCAGGACGACCGTCGCGTCCGGGCGCACCTGGCGAAGCGCCTCGAAGCCGCCCGACCTCGGCGTGTCGTATTCGAGCAGCAGCCGGTCGAACGCGAGGCCGGCGAACAGCTGCTCGGCGATCAACTCGTAGCCTCCGCTGCCGGCCCAGTTGCCGGCGGCGTTGCCGCGACAGATGTGCATGGCCGTCGTCACGCCCGCGAGCCCTTCCAGCACCGAGTTGTCCAGCGCGATGTCGACCTCCAGCTCGGCCTCGAGGTCCCGGCCGCTGGCCGCCATAGCCGCCCGCAGGTCCCGGTCGCAGAGGTTGCCGTAGTTCGGCGCGTCCAGCTGCACATAGTCGCAGCCCATGGCCGCGGCCTCGCGGACCATATCGCGGATCACGTCCCGCATCGCCACCAGGAAGTCGTCGCAGCGCGGGTAGGCCTCGCGGGAGTGCTCCGGGTGCCACACGGTCCGGTGGTAGCTGGGCGCCGGCACGCAGAATTTGGTCCGCGCGCGGGTGTGCCGGCGGAGAAAGTCGTATTCGTGCCGGGCCAGGCTGTACCGCACGCCGATGGGCCGAACCACGAACGGGAACGGCCGCCTCGACAGCTCAGCTGCCTGGGCGGTGCCGTGCCACTGCCAGCCGGGACCGCCTGGGCGCGGCTCGAAGCCGTCGACCGAACCGCGGGCCGTGCCGATCCAGCTCGTCCGGCGCATCTCGCCGTCGGTGATCACGTCGAGTCCCAGCGACTCCTGCAGCCGGATCGCCTCCAGGATGGCCCGGTCCTCACCGGCCCGCGCCTCGTCCTCGGTGGCCACCCCGTCCCGCTCGCGCTGGCGCAGGTCCAGCAGCCAGGCCGGACGGAGCAGGCTGCCCGGGTTCTCGGCGCTCACCCGGGTCATGAGGGTGCACGTCCGCTGGCCGTGAACAGGACCGCGTGGCAGGCGAACAGCCCGCGCCCGTCCCTGGTGCGGAGGTCTTCCTCCCAGCCGGCCGCCTCGGCGGCGGTGAGGACGCCGCGGTCGACGGCGGACCTCGCCAGGGCGAGCAGCCGCAGCGCGGCGTCGGCGCTCGCGAGGTCGGCGATCTCCAGCGCCTGGGCCGCGACGTGCACGTCGGTGAGCCCGGCCGCCAGCATCAGCCGGCGAAGCTGCCGGCCGGCCCAGGGGTTCGCGTAGCCGGCGGCGTGCAGGGCGAGGAGCCGGCGCGTCACGTCGGCCAGCCCGGAGTCGAGCAGCACGGCTTCGAGGTCGGGCTCCACCGCCACGATGCGGCCGCCGGGCCCGACCACCCGCGCCATCTCGTGCATCGCGCCCTCCGGGCCGGCGATGTGCATGAGCGTCCGCTTCATAAACGCGGCGTCGAACGCGGCATCGACGAACGGAAGCCGGCCCGCGTCGGCCACGAGGAACTCGACGTCCTCGTGGCCCGGGGAGCGAGATCTCGCCTCGTTCACCATCGCCCGCCGCAGGTCGACCCCGACGACCCGGGCACCGTACGTCTCTGCCATGGCCCGGGCGTCCTCGCCGACGCCGCAGCCCACGTCCAGACAGCGCCGCCCCGGTCCGAGCTCGAGCGGGGGCAGAGCGTGGTGCCGCTCGCCCGGCCGGGTGGAGGTCCGGTCGAGAAACCGGACGTAGTCGCCGGCGGTCACGTTCTGCGCTAGCCGGTCCCGTCCGCGCGCGTCATCCCGAGGAGGGCCACAGCAATGACGCACGGCTCGGACGTGCGGTTGTGCCAGCGGTGGCGCGTCCCGTTCTGCACCACGCAGTCGCCCGGGCCGAGCCGGACCTCGGCGCCGTCGTCCAGCTCCAGCCACACCTCGCCCGAGATCACCACATCGAAGTCGACCGTATCCGTGGTGTGCATGCCCGGGTTTGCGGGCTCCATCGCCTCGCCGAGACCGGGCAGCTTCTCGGCGAGCTCCTGGAGAGCGGCCGGGATGTCGAGGTCGGGCGGCATCGTCACGTCGTCGGGGCCCAGCGTGAAGAAGGCGAAGCGAAAGCCGCTCGCCGGCGGGAAGTAGCTCGGCGATCCGGGCATGGCGCCGTCCGTAGGGAGCGCGACGGGCTCGTCGCTGCCCCACATTCGGTGGAACTCGGCGCCTGGAATGAGGCGGAGCGTGGTCGGCTCCACCTGCTCGTCGCTGACGAAGACCGACTTGCCGGTCGCCGTCTGGCCCGTCACCACTCGCCGTACCCTCATCGCGCTCTCCTCGTCTCGTCACATTCCGCCGGCACAAAGTCCATCGGCAGCAATTTGTCACAGTTGCGCCCGCCGACGCCGGGGGCTCGTGGGTGCGGACGATAGATTGGCCACCAGTCGTGAAGGCGCTCACCGTCTCGCCAGGTGTCCCGGGCAGCGTGCGGCTGGACGACGTGGCCGAGCCCAGCGCGAGCAGCGGCAGCATCCTCGTCGAGGGCCTCGCGGTGGGCATCTGCGCGACGGACAAGGAGATCATCGCCGGCGCATACGGCTGGGCGCCCCCGGGCCGGGACCGCCTGGTGCTCGGCCACGAGTCCCTCGGGCGGGTGCTCGATCCCGGGCCCACGTCCGGGCTGGCGGCCGGCGACCTGGTGGTCGGCATCGTGCGCCGCCCCGACCCGAAGCCGTGCCCCAACTGCGACTCCGGCGAGTTCGACATGTGCACGAACGGCCGATACACGGAGCGCGGGATCAAGGAGCGGGACGGCTATTTCGCGGAGCGCTGGCGGATCGAGCCGGAGTACGCGGTGCGGATCGACCCCACGCTCGGCCTGCTCGGGGTGCTGATGGAGCCCGCCAGCGTCGTGGCGAAGGCGTGGGAGCACGTCGTCCGGGTGGCCACTCGCGCGTTCTGGGAGCCCCGGAGCGTCCTCGTGATCGGCGCCGGCCCGATCGGCCTCCTGGCCGCGATGATCGGCGTGCAGATCGGGTTCGACACCCACGTCCTCGACCGCGTCACCGGCGGCGTCAAGCCGGAGCTGGTCCGGCAGCTGGGTGCGACGTACCACACCGGCCGGGTGAGCGACAGCGGCATTCGTGCCGACATCGTCTTCGAGTGCACGGGAGTGGGTCAGCTCGTCCTCGACGCCATGTCCGCGGCCGCGCCCAGCGGAGTCGTGTGCCTGACCGGCGTGGGCGTGGACCAGCAGGGCCTGGACCTGCCGTCCGGGCTCGCGAAGGCGCTGGTGCTGAACAGCCTGGTCGTCCTCGGCTCCGTCAACGCGAACCGCCGGCACTACCGCCGCGCGGCGAACCGGCTGGCGGTCGCGGACCGCTCCTTCCTCGAGGGGCTCATCACCCGGCGCGTGTCCCTCGACCGCTGGCAGGAGGCCCTGGCACGGGAGCCCGACGACGTCAAGGTCGTCGTCCAGCTTGCGCCGCTATGAGGCTGCTGGGTGGGCGGCGGGCCGGCGGGCGTGACCGCGGCGCTGCACGCGCGCGAGCTCGGGGCCGAAGCCACCCTGGTGGAGGCCAGGCGGGTCGGCGGCACCAGTGTGAACGAGGGGCCGGCGCCGGTCCGGACCCTCGCCCGCGCGGCCCGGCTGATGCGCGACGCCAGGTCCTGGGAGCGATTCGGCCT
>DASQZW010000087.1:0-2343 GCA_035638495.1 Terriglobales bacterium | reverse complement strand
GGCCTCACCCGGCCACGCCCCGCCTCTCCGGGCCCCGCACCGTCCGCCGACCGTGATCGACGGACGGTGCCGAGCCTCGCCGAACCCGGCCATGCCAGGCCCAGCCGCGCCGAGCCTTGCCCAGCCTAAGTCAGCCCTGCCTGCCATGCCACGCCTTACCTCGCCCAGCCGCGCCGAACCTCGCCGCGCCGTACCTCGCCCGGCCCAACCTCGCCGCGCCTTGTCATGCCGATCTCGTCAACTCTCCGGCATCGGTGATGGGTGCCCAGGCTCGCGTACAGTTCGGGTGCTGGAGCGCGGCCGGCTCCTGGCCGAGCGGGAAGACGCGGCCGTCCATCGCGGCGCAGGCGGCGTCGAAATCCTCGCCGTCCAGCACCCTGACCCCGACCACGACGCCCGAGGCGCGGTAGGCGGCGAGCGCCGCCTGGTTCTGCGACGTCCCGAGCTCGGTCCTGGCGACCGTCTCGGCACGCGACTGGGTGAACGCCGGCAATGCCCGCAGACGCGCCGCGAGCTCCGGGATGCCCTCGCCCTGCTGCTGGCCGGCCACCAGCTCGGCGCGCACCTGCTCGCGGGTGGTGTCGGTGATGCCGACGATATTCACCCCGCACGCCCTGAGGAACGCCCGCGTCTGCGGATCGTCGAGTCCGAACGCCACCCCCAGCTCGGCCACCACCAGCCCGTGCGTCAGGTCCAGCACGTCGAGCTGGAGCGGGCGCAGCATGGCCGCCAGCCGCAACGCCTCGGTCTCCGGGACCAGCGCGTCGGCGTGGTCGCCGCCGGCTCTGAGCCGCCGCTGGACACGTCGGAGCTGCGAGGCGAAGAACGCCTCCAGCTCGTCCGTCCAGTCCGGCAACGCCGCCTCGCGCAGGTCGGCGTAGCGACCGGGCAGGTCCTCGGCCGCCTTGCGTTCGAGCGTCCGCGCCGAGAGCGTGATGAGCGTCGGCCGCGCGCTGGCGGCGGCCGGCACCGGAGCCGGAGCCGGAGCCGGCGCCGGCTGTGCGGCCGTCGGCACGGCGTCCGCTCCCCCCCTGGGCTCCAGCCCGAGCTCCGCCCGCGCCTCGTCGACCGAGATGATGCCGGTCTCGACCAGCGTCTTCAGCCGCACGGCCAGCGCGTCCTGGTCGACCGAGAGCGCCCGCACCTCCGAGGTGTCGAAGTCGACGATCGTCCGCCCGCTGCTGTCGAAGTCCGGCACCAGCTGGAGCGTGATCTGGGCCGAGAGTGCCCGCCAGAGCGGGATCAGCTTCATCTCCGTGAACGCCTCGCGGGCCTGGGCGACGTTCGAGTAGGTGGCGTGGTCGAGCCCGGCCCCGAGCCCGGCCACGATCGCCGGCACCCCGAGCACGGCGCTGATCCTCTCCTCGGGCACCCGGTGCAGCGTCTTCATGTCCATCTGCTCGGGCGAGAACCCCAACGCCTGGAGCGTGGCCCCCGGAGAGAGCACGGCCGTGCCGCCCACGTTGTCGCCGCCGTAGGCCCCGGCGATCCGCGCCTTCAGCTCGTCGGCCTGGTCCTGCGTGATCGGCGGGGCCTCCTTGTCGAACGACAGCGTCAGCCCGTTGATCGCCAGGTTCGCCAGCAGCCGGTCGGCGTAGCGCGTCGCCTGCTCGTCGGAGCTGACCTCGCGCAGCAGCTGGCGCAGCGGCGAGACGCCGACGCGGTGGTCGACGTCGTTCAGGCCCATCCGGAAATGCACCATGTCGGCCGGCGCGATCTGCTCCTGGCCGCCCGGCGAGAGCCAGTAGCGGTAGTAGCTGATGAAGTCGGTCGAGCCCTGCTCGGTGAATACCTGGACCCTGGACGGCGAGATCGGCCAGAGCGCGACCACGTTGCCGCCGGCCGACCGCAGCTTGCGCCAGTAGGCGTTGCCGTCGACGTGCAGGCAGACCGAGGCGTAGGCGAGCAGCGTGTCGAGCGTGTAGATCGGGTTCGGTGAGGCCAGCAGCGCCCCGAGCGGCGAAGACTCCACCTCGATCCGGTCGCCGCCCGAGACGTCATACACCTCGAGCTCGGGCTCGGCCACGGCCGTGGCGATCGCCTGGAGACAGGCGAAGACGGCCGAGTTCCCGCTGGTGGACCGCACGGAGAGCGCCGCGTTCGGCAGGCTGCCGATCGTGGTCGCCAGCGTCCGCGCCGTGAACGCGACCGGCGCCGGCTGGATCGGCGGCGACGACTTCTGCTCCCTCACGATCGGCAGCCGGTCCCAGCCGGCCGGCGCCTTGCCGGCGTTGAGCGGCCCCAACCAGTCGAAGATGGACATGTCGGCTCACCTCCCCTCGGTCAGTACACGTAGACCTGTCGCTGCTCCTTGACGAGCAATTCGGTCAGTCCCCACACCAG
>DASQZW010000086.1:0-4255 GCA_035638495.1 Terriglobales bacterium | reverse complement strand
CGCGAGATCCGAGCGCAAAGGCCCGAGACCAAGGTACTCATGTTGACCTCGTTTGCGGACGACGAAGCCCTGTTCGCCTCGATCATGGCCGGCGCCAGCGGCTACGTCCTGAAGCAGATCCGGGGCGGCGACCTGGTCCGGGCGATCCGTTCGGTGGGTCAGGGCAACAGCTTGCTCGACCCTGCGGTCACCGCGACGGTGCTGGAACGGCTGCGGAAGGGGAAGCACCTGCTCCGCGACGAGCGGCTGGCGAGGCTCTCAGCGCAGGAGGAGCGCATTCTGACCCTGGTTGCCGAGGGTTATACCAATCGCCAGATCGGCTCCCAACTGAAGCTGGCTGAGAAGACCGTGAAGAACTACGTCTCGACCATCCTCTCGAAGTTGGAGGTGACCCGCCGAGCCGAGGCCGCGGCCTACCTGGCTCGCCACACCGGGACGCCCGGCTCCCAGGGCTGATACAGGGGCCTGCCGGGCCGCTGGCACCCCTGGAGTCATCGTCGGGCCAGACGCTCGGCAGTGGTCGTCATCTCCCTGTCCAGCACCGAGCCGGCGAAGGGGGCCATCTGCCGGGAGCGGCCACCCCGAGATATACGTCCGTGCGAGCGTGCGATTCAGTCCCACCTCGCGCCGCCAGGGCGCCTCCCGCATTGAGAAGTCCAGGAAGCCTATAGCCACCGCCTTCTTGAGTTTGTAGACGCGATCCCCGACGAACAGGAGCACCGACACGTGGGTCTCGGCGATCGCCGCTCGCCCTTTGTCACCCCTCATGTCTGCAGCTGCCGCCCGGCCCGGACAGGTCCGACGTCAGGCTCGAACAGGGACAGGTATGACTCGTCCTCCTGGGCGAAGTGCAGGCGCAGGACCGCGTGCAGGCCGTACAGCACTCGCCGCAGGTCGCGCAGGTCAGCCGGCGTCGGCCCATCTTCGGGCAGCTCTTCGATGAGGCGCGAAAGCATGCCCGCCAGCCGCCGGATCTCTACGTGAGCCCGGCTCATGGGGCCGATCGGATCGGCGCCGCCGATGAGCTTGGCGACCACCGGGTAGAGGTCCAGGTCGTCGGCGGCCTCGTGGGGGAGCAGCCTCTCCGCGAGGACCCGCCGCAGCTCGTTCAGCTCAAACCGTGCTTCGGCGGCCGGAGAATCGTCGAGCTGGTCGGCGACCTGGCGCACGCGATCGATCACCGGCAGTAGGGCGCTGTGCTCGTCGCCCATCCCGACCGGCAGGCCTGCCGGCGAGCGCCGTCCTCCATCGACGGAGCCGGTCAGCGTCCGCAACGCGTTCAGGATGACCACCACGTCGATGCCCTCCTGGAGGACCGCGCCGGCCACGGGCGGCAAGAATCCGGCCGCGGCCACCGCCATCGCCGCGATGGACAGGGACATCCCGACCAGCACGCTCTGCAGGGCGATTGTGCGCGCACGGCGAGCTATGCCCAGGCCTTCAGCCGGCCGGTCGAGCCGGTCGACGGTCATGACGACGTCGGCAGCCTCCGAGGAGGCGGTGGCCCCCCTGGCCCCCATCGCGACGCCGACGTCGGCCGCCGCCAGGGCCGGCGCGTCGTTCACGCCGTCGCCGACCATCACGGTGACACCGCCTGCACGCTCCAGCCGCACCGCCTCCACTTTCTCTGCAGGCGTCTGGTCGGCCAGGACCGCGTCCGCACCGACCGTCGCTGCCACCAGCGCCGCCACGTCCGGGTGGTCGCGGGTGACGACCACGACGCGACGCACGCACGCGCGGCGCAGCTCCCTGACCGCGCGGGCAGCATCCCCGCGGACCGGATCCTCCATCACCAGCGCGCCTGCCAGGTCGCCGTCCAGAGCGACGAACACGTTGGAGGTGCCCTCGATGGCCGTGCGCCTGCGTACCGCGGCTGCGGCGCCGGGGAGCGTGTGACCGCCGGCGACCCACGCGGCCCGGCCGAGCGCGACCCGATGGCCGTCAACGGCACCCCGAATGCCCGCTCCTGGGCGCTCCTCGACATCCTCGGGCAGGCTCAGCGTCAGGCCTCGCGCCGCCGCCGGCCGAGACGACGGCCGGGGCGAACACGTGCGGCGGCACCTGGTCCAGCGAGGCGGCGAGGCGGAGGAGCTCATTTGCGGAGCGGCTGCCGAAGACCTCGACGTCCGCGACGCGCGGCGCGCCCGCGGTCAGAGTGCCAGTCTTGTCGAGCAGCACAACGCGGGCTCGAGCCAGCGTCTCCAGGGCACCACCGTTCTTGACGATCAGGCCGCGCCGTGCCGCGCGCGAGATCCCGGCGACGATGGCGACAGGCGCCGCCAGGATGAGTGGGCATGGGGTCGCGACCACCAGGACAGCCAGCGCGCGCACCGGGTCGCCTGACAGGATCCAGGCGCCGGCCCCGACTGCGAGCGTCAAGGGCAAGAAGAGCAAGGCGTAGCGATCGGCCAGCCGGACGAAGGGCGCCTTCACGGCCTGCGCCTCGCCGACGAGGCGGACGATGCCCGCGTACGTGCTTGCCTCCGCGGTTGCGACCGCGCGCAGATCGAACGGGCCGCCGGCGTTGACGACACCGCTGCGGATCAGCGAGCCGGGGCCATGCTCGACCGGGCGTGATTCGCCGGTCAGGGCAGACTCGTCGATCATCGCGGGTGCCATCACGACACCGTCCACCGCAACCACCTCGCCCGGCCCGACCAGTAGCAGGTCCCCCCGCCGGACCTCCCCGACGGGCGCGGACTCCAGCCCCTCAGCGCGGTGCCGGCGCACGGCGCGCGGAGCTCGGGCCAGCAGCGCCGACAGCTCGCGGCGGGCGCGGGCGTCCGCGTACGCCTCCAGGGTCAGGCCTCCAGACAGCATCAAAGCCACGACCGCACCCGCCAGTGGCTGGCCGATCGCAAGCGCCGCGGACATGGCCAACAGCGCGATCAGGTCGACGCCGGGTTCACGGCGCATCAGATCGTGGACGACTGCGACGGAGAGGGGAATCAGCGCCAGGGCAGTGGCCAGCGCCCAGGTCAGGCTCGCCAGCGCCCGGTCACCCGCCAGCCAGGTGGCTGCGCCGGCGACGATGCCGGCAGCCGTGGCCACCGCTACGAGTCGGGGGTTGCCTGCCGTCGCCCGGTAGGCGCGGTGCGCTCCCCTCAGCAGCCGCTTTCCGGCTGCCATGATTACTAACCGCTTCCGACCGGGCGCACGTCCAGGACGCCGGGCACAGACCGGGCCAGGATCTCTGCCAGGCGCATAGTCTGCCGATCCCCGTCGCCCAACAGCTCCACGACGCCGTCCCGCACTCGGACCTCCAGGCTGGTCAGGCGAAGCCCCTCGTCCGTCAGCGCACGCTTGACGGCTGCCTCGACGTCCTCGTCGGTCCGGGCGATCACCCTGACGAGGTCGTGGCGGCTGACGATCCCGACCACGCGCTCGCCCCGCATCACCGGGAAGCGCTTGACGTTCACCTCCAACATGCGCTGCGCAACCAGGCCCAGGTCGGTGTCCTCGTCGACCGTGTACACCTCGGGCGTCATCACCTCATCCACCCGGCGCGGCAAGGGCTCGGACCTTGGCGGAAGCGGCATTGCCTGCGATCTGGGATCCGGCATGGTCTCCAGCGGCAGCAAGTCGGCTTCGGACACGAGCCCGACCAGCCGGCCGCCGGCATCCACCACCGGGAGCGCGCTGATCCGGTGCCTTACCAGGAGCCCGGCCGCGTCCTTGCAGTGCGTCTCGGGCGTCACCGTTATGGCCGGCGCCGTCATCGCCTCGTTGGCTTTCATGGCTCAAGCGTATCCACCGTCATCGGCTACAGCAGTGGCCGAAGGTCCCTCTGTGGTGGGGCCGTGAGCCCTTGGCAACCGACCGCGCCGGTCCCGTCATTGTCACGTGCAAAATACGACCGTTCGGCCCTCGCTGGGCACCGAGGCTGCTTCTAGCCGACACCAGCCCCAGTGAGGGCAAGCAACGCGCCTGCTCGGCGGCGCAGGAGGCAGGGACCACGTGGGGCCAGGTCGAGCACTCCGGCCCGGGCTCGCGCCCACGGTGACCGATCCCGTCCCGCCGCCGCTCGGCTAGGTCGAGCCGGTGTGGATGCGGAACACCGGATACCGGGCGGCGATCCGCTCGAAGTCCGCCAGCGGCGCTTGCCGATCGACCAGGATATGGGGTCGGCCTCCCGGTGCCACCTGCAGGTACCGCTGCAGGATCGGGGCGCGGGCAGGCGGATCGACCTCCTCTAGCCGCACCGCTTCGCGGCGGCCATGGCGCAGGACCGCCTGCCCTCCAGCCGCCCGTACGT
>DASQZW010000085.1:0-5699 GCA_035638495.1 Terriglobales bacterium | reverse complement strand
CTGCTCGACGTGCTCGCCCCGCCTACCGGGACCGCCGGGGCAGGCTGAACGCGAGCGGGGTCGCGACGACCGCGACGGCGACCAGCAGGAGGAGCGCGGTTCGCAGTCCCGCCCGGTCGGCGACGAACCCCAGCGCCGGCGTGACCACGCCGCCGACGCTGACCGCGAGGCCCAGCGTCACGCCGGACGCCGTGCCGACCCGGCCGGGCAGGTACTCCTGGCCCATCACGACCATCAGGCTCGATGGCGCGTACAGAACGAGCGCCAGCGGGACCAGGACGGCGGTGGCCGCCAGCGGCGCCGGCATGGCCAGGAGGAGCAGGAGGAGCGGCACCGTGAGCGCGACCGCGATCGCGACGACCGTCGGACGGGGAAAACGATCCGCCAGCCGCCCGCCCATCAGCGTGCCCGCCGCGCCCACGATCAGCAGCGTGGCGAGCGCTGCGCCAGCCGCGCCGGGCGGCTGCCCGAACACGCCGATCCAGTACAGCGGGATGAACGTGTTCAGGCCGTAGAAGAGGACGCTCCGCGCCAGGAGCACGACGGTCAGCCGCGCGAAGGCACCCCACCGGTCGGCTCCCTCGCGAGCGCGCGCTGCCGGGGCCGACGCGGCGGCCTGCAGCGCCTCGACCCGGGGCATCGCCAGCGCCAGGGCCAGGGCGACGGCCACCGGCACCACCCCGACGACCCAGCCCCCGCGCAGGCCGAGCAGCAGGAACGCGGGCGTCGCGAGCACCGGACCGGCCGCGAAGCCGGCGTTGCCTCCGACCGAGAACACGCTCATGCCGGTCGCGCGCCGGCTCCCCGACGCATAGCTGGCATAGCGCGCGCCCTCCGGGTGGTAGGCGGCGACGCCGACACCCGAGACCGCGATCGCGAGCCAGATCAGGCCGTACGTCGGCATGAGCGCTGCGGCGCCCAGCCCGGCGCCGGCGACCGCGACGCCGGCGGGCAGCAGCCAGGGCGCCGGCCGCCGGTCCGTGAGCTGCCCGAAGAGCGGCTGCAGCACCGAGGAGGAGACGGTCTGGGCGAGGACCAGCCCCGCCGCCGCGGCGTACGAGAGGTGCCGATCCCTGATGAGGAACGGGAGCATGGCCGGCACAGCACCCTGGCTCAGGTCGACGCTGAAGTGGCCGGCCGACAGCAGGCCCAGCGTCAGCCGGTCCATCAGGCGCTCGGGGTCGCGGACGAGGGCCGTGCTCAACGTCGGTGAGTCTCTCAGGTCACCAGGTTGAGCAGCCGGTCGGGCACGTGGACGATGCGGGTCGGCCGCCGGCCGTGCAGGTGGGTGGTCACGGCCGGCGCGGCCAGCGCGAGCCGCATGGCGTCGGGTTCGGACGTGCCGGCCGGCACGCGCAGCCGCGCTCGGACGCGGCCGTCGACCTGCACGACCAGCGTGACCTCGTCCTCGACGAGCGCCGCCTCGTCGTGGGTGGGCCATGGCTGCTGGTGCACGGAGTACGGCCCGCCCAGGCGCTCCCACAGCTCCTCGGCCAGGTACGGGGCCAGCGGCGCCAGCAGCAGCACGAGCGTCCGGGCCGTCCGCCGCCACTCGCCCTCGTCCATCGACGGCCTGGCGACCGCGGCCCAGCGGCTGAGCTCCATCAGGGCGGCGATCGCGGTGTTGAACTTGAAGCGATCCAGCTCGCGGCCCACGTGCGCGATCGCGCGGTCCAGTGGGGCCAGGTCGGTCCCGCCGGGCCCGGGCCGGTGCGGGCTCGTCAGCAGCGCCCACAGCCGGTGCGTGAAGCGCACGACGCCGCGCAGCCCCTCGTCGCTGAACTCGCCGCCCTCGCGCCAGTCGCCGCAGAACAGCAGGTACATGCGCAGGCTGTCCGAGCCGGCGCGCTCGACGTAGTCGTCGGGATTGATGACGTTGCCCCGGCTCTTGCTCATCTTGGCCCCGCCCTCGTAGACGGTGCCGTGCACCAGGATGCGGGGGAACGGCTCCGCGAACGGCACCAGGCCCAGGTCGTGCAGGGCGTGGGTCATGAAGCGCGCGTAGAGGTGATGCCGCCTGATGTGCTCCTGCCCGCCGGCGTACACGTCCACCGGGAGCAGCCGGGCCGTCCGCGCCGCGTCCCAGGGCACGTCGTCCCGGTCGGTGGACGGATAGCGCAGGAAGTACCAGGCGGAGTCCAGGAACGTGTCCGAGACGTCGGTCTCCCGGCGGCCGGGACCGCCGCACCTCGGGCACGTGGTCCGCACGAACGACTCGACGGACGCGAGCGGGGACACGCCCGTGCCGGTCGGCCGGAAGTCCTCGACCGGCGGCAGCACCACGGGCAGGTCGGCCTCGGGCACGCCCACGGGACCGCAGCCGGGACAGTAGACGATCGGGATGGGCGGACCCCAGTACCGCTGGCGGGAGATCAGCCAGTCGTGCAGGCGGTAGCGGGTGGCGCGCCGGCCCTGGCCGCGCTCCGTCAGCCAGTCGGCGATCCGCTCGCGAGCGACGTCCGAGCGCAGGCCGCTGAACTGCCCGGAGTCGACAAGGACGCCGTCGCCGGTCCAGGCGCCCGCGCCGTCACCGCCGGCGACGACGCCGCGGACCGGGATGCGGTGCGCCACCGCGAAGTCCCAATCCCGCTCGTCGTGTGCCGGCACGCCCATGACGGCGCCGCCGCCGTACCCCGCGACGACGTAGTCCGCGACGTGGATGGGCACGGTGTCGCCGGTGGCGGGGTTGTGCGCCAGGCGGCCCGCCAGCTCACCGGCGCGCGGGTCGTCGGGCGAGACCGCCAGGAAGGTCACGCCGAAGAGGGTGTCCACGCGCGTCGTGAACGCGGTCAGCACCCCATCGGTGCCGGCCACGGTGAAGTCCACCTCGACGCCGCGCGAGCGGCCGATCCACTCGCGCTGCAGGCGCCTGGCGAAGTCCGGCCAGTCCAGGTCGTCGAGACCGTCGACCAGCCGGTCCGCATATGCCGTGATCCGCAAGAACCACTGCTCCATGACCCGCTGGCCCACGACCGTGCCGCAGCGCTCGCAGCGGTCGCCCTCGACCTGTTCGTTGGCGAGGACGGTGAGGCACGAGGGACACCACACGACCGGCGCCTCCCGGCGAACCGCCAGGCCGGCGTCGAACAGACGGAGGAATACCCATTGAGTCCACCGGTAGTAGCGGGGATCGCAGGTCACCACCTCGTGCCCCCAGGCCCAGCCGGCGCCGATGCCGCGGAGCTGGCGGCGGTAGTTGGCGACCGTGGTGCGCGTCAGGGTGTCGGGTCGGATCCCGCGCTTGAGCGCGAAGTTCTCGGTGTGGATGCCGAACGCGTCGAAGCCGATCGGCTGGAACACCGCGCGGCCCCGCATCCGCTGCAGCCGGCCGTAGGCGTCGGCGCCGCCGTACGTGAAGACGTGGCCGACGTGCAGGCCCTCTGCCGACGGGTACGGGAACTCGACCAGGTTGTAGAGCTTCCGGGCGGCGTCCACGGCGTCCAGGTCGAGCTCGTAGAGGCGGTCGGCCTCCCACCGCGCCTGCCAGCGCGGTTCGATCTCGGCGGGTCGGTACGTCGGCGTTCGTTCAGCGGCCACAAAAAAACCTCCCGATCGGTCTCTCGATCGGAAGGCTCCAGGAGCAGCGGTGCGGGTGCGTGCGCGCTAGGTCCTGGAACCTCCCAGGCGAAGAAGGAGGAGCCCGAGCTCCAGCTCAGCGAGCAGCACGGCGGCCATCGTGCGCGTCAGCATACCACCGGCCGATCAACGGACCCACACAACCTGTCCGATTGATGTATGATATGAGCGCTATCAAATTTACACCTCAATAGAGGAGGCGAAAGATCAACATGACCCTCGATCACCTGCTGCTGATCCTCCTGGTCGGACTCGTGGCGGGGTTCGCGGCGACGCACCTGGTGGCCGGCCACGGGTACGGCCTGGTAGGCGACATCATCGTGGGCATCGTGGGAGCGCTGATCGGCTTCCTGCTGCTGGGCACGTGGCTCGCCGAGCACGTCCTGGCCCCACTCGGCATCCCGGACGCGTCGGTCCTGGGCCAGATCATCATCGCGTTCATCGGTGCGGCCATCCTGCTCGTGGTCCTGCGCCTGATCGGCCGGGCAGGCTGGAGCTCGGCGCCTCGCCGCACGGTCGGCAGGCGGCGCTGGCTCTAGCAGCGGCGAACGTCCCGATTCCCGGAACCTCGTCCCCTCGCCGGGGGCGAGGTTCTCAGCGACCGAGGCTCCTAGGCCGGGCCCGCGGTACGGAGGCTCTCGCCCTCCCACTCCTGGACGCCGCCGCGGGACGTGTGCAGGGCCTGCTTCATGTGCTGGAGCGCGAGCCTGGTGTCGCCGCGGCCCTCCAGGATCTCGGCGTACGCCGCGTGGCAGCTCGCCACGCGGGCGGGCTGGTCCAGCGGCCGCAGCAGGTCCAGCGCGACGCCGAACTCCCGGTCGGCGAGATCGCGGTCGCCGGCCGCCTCTGCGAGCTGTCCTCCGAACTGGTGGGCCAGCGCCAGCGACGCCTGCTCGCCGAGCTCGCTGGTCAGCTTCTTGGCCGCCTCGATGCGATCGGCCGCCTGCTCGTGCTCGCCCTTCGCCAGGTGGAGCTCGGCCAGGCTGAGCAGGACGTGACCCTGCCCGCGCTCGATCCCGATCTGCCGGCACAGAGCCAGCGAGCGCTCCATGTGGAGCTGGGCGCCGCTCAGCTTCCCCAGGCGCATCAGGGCCAGACCCAGGTTGTTCTCGGCCCGGGCCAGGGCAAGCTGGTCGCGGAGCAGGTCGAACAGCACGAGGGCCTTCTGCGAGTACGCGGTGGCACGCGCGGGGTCGCCCATCTCCGAGTAGGCGCCGCCCAGGTCCGAGTACATCTCCGCCATCCGGCGCAGGTCGTAGATGGACCCCGCCGCCTCCACCATGCTCTCCGAGAGCTCGACGGCCCTGGCCCACTCGTGTCTCGCGACATAGAGCGTGGCCAGCCGGGACAGGATGCGGGTCTCCAGGGCGTGCGGCCTCGGTTTCAGCTGCCGGCAGCGCTCGAGCGCCTGCTCCGCCACCTGCAGGGCCGCCGGATCCTCCTTGTGGGCGAGCGCGGTCGCCTCCCACTCCTGGCACTCGACGACCATCCAGCGGTCGCCGGCCGCCTCGAAGCCGGCCATCGCGCCGCGCACCGCGGGCAGCGCGTCATCCGGGCGGCCGAGGTGGATCAGCGCGATCCCCTGGCGCAGCCGGAGCCACGCTTCCTCAAGGCGGCCGTGCTCGGTCGCGAGCTGTCGCTCGATGACTTCCAGCGCCTCCTCGTATGCGCCGGAGCGCAGGAGTGAGTCCAGGCTCTCCTCGTCGCCGCCGGTGGGCCTGGGCGACGGTGCGGACGATCCGGGCAGGAAGTACTCGATCGGCTTCCCGGTGCGCTCGGCGATCAGCTGCAGCGTCTCGGGCGTGGGCCGCGAGCGACCGACCTCGATGAGGTAGATGGCCGTCCGGCTCCGGTCGTCCCCGCCCACCTGCGCCATCGTGAGGCCGGCTTCCCGCCGCGCCTGGCGAACCGAGCCCGGCCGCAACTCGATGCCTCGCTTGACCGTCCGCTTTGTCTGCTTCACACCGACGCTTAATTTAGCTGATGAGGGAGTAAAGCGCCGAACGCCGGCGTCCACGCCGCAGCGGCGCCGGCCCGGTCGAACGACGCGCGCTCGACTCAGGGATTCTGTTGAGCCGCGGCCGGTGACCAGGTCTCGGTGTGCGGCCAGTAGCCGGCGCTCA
>DASQZW010000084.1:0-4592 GCA_035638495.1 Terriglobales bacterium | reverse complement strand
GCATGGGCTGCTCAGCCCGAGCCGAATCCCGGAGCGGCCAGGACGTGAGCTGCAGGAGGCAGTCCGGTACCGCCGCAGCCTGGTGGACATGCGCGCCAATGAGGTGGAGATCAGCGAGGAGATCGGAGCCTGCATGCGCCCTTTTGAGCCTGCCATGGCGGCCATCCAGGAGAGCTGACGCGCCCCCGTGTGCCAGCCTGGGTGCCGGGACGACGGGCGTCAAGGCTTCCCTTCGGCGCTTCGCGGCCTTGACGCCCTGCGGTGGAGTGCTCGACCGCTCGGGTCTGAATAAGGGAGATTCGTCCGGCGGATCTCCCTTATTCGAGTAGCAATTAGGGAGATTCGCCAGACGAATCTCCCTATTGCAGATCGGTTCCACTTGCGCGCCACTGGCGCCCTATCAAGCAGGTGCGGCGACCAACTGGAGGGCGTCATGGCCGCGAAGCGCCGAAGGGAAGCCTTGACGCCCGTCATCCCGGCACCCAGGCTCGTCACCGCGGTGCGCGCCAGCGCCCCCTTGGCCCGAACCGGCCAGGCGTCGTCGCGCCGACCAGCAGCAAAGTGGTCGCCGCAGGCCGCCGTCAACCTCAGGCGCCCTGCCTGGCCAGGTAGCGCGCCACGCCGTCGGCGTACTGGGCCAGTTCGGGCTGGGCGGCCAGGAGATCCGCGTACTTCTCCCGCGCCGCGGCCCGCTTGTTCGGCAGGTACTCCGTCGGCCACACGCCCTCGTGTGGCCGGTAGCCCTTCAGGACGTTGCGGGCGACCGTGACCTTGTGCACCTCGTCGACGCCGTCCATGACGCTCATGTTGGGCGCGTTCGTCCACATCGCCTGCAGCGGCGTCAGGTTCGTGACGCCCAGCGATCCGAAGATGTGGATCGCCCGGTACGAGACCTCGCGCAGCACCTTCGCGCAGGTGAACTTGCAGGCCGCGATCTGCGTCCGCGCCTCCCGGGTGCTCGAGTTGTCGATCGTCCACGCGGTCCACAGGACCAGCAGCCGCAGCATGTTGATCTCCGCGTACGAGTCGGCGATGGCCTCCTGCACCATCTGGTGCTCCGCGATCACCTTGCCGTGCGCGTGCCGGCTCAGCGCCCGCTCGCACATCATGTCGAACGCCCGCCTGCACTGCGCGATCCCCCGCATCGCGTGGTGGATGCGCCCGCCGCCCAGCCGGCGCTGGGCGAGCACCCGGGCGCCGTCCTCGGGGCCGAGGAGGTGGTCGAGGGGCACCCTCACGCCGTGGTATCGGATGTGCGAGTGGGCCATGGGGCCATCGTCCAGGAACTCCACGCCCGGCGTCTCGCGAGGCACCACGAAGATGCCGTTCGTGCACATCACGAGGAGGATGTCGGCGTTGCGCCCGGCGCTGGTGAACCACTTCTCGCCGTTGATCACCCACTCGTCGCCGTCGCGCTCGGCGAACGTCTTGAAGAGGCTCGGGTCCGAGCCGCCCTCCGGCTCAGTCATCGAGTAGGCGGACCAGATCTCCTGGTTCATCAGCGGATACAGCCAGCGCCGCTTCTGCTCCTCCGTCCCGTACGCGGCGAGCAGCTCCATGTTTCCGGTGTCGGGCGCGGCGGTGCCGAAGATCACCGGCGCGGACGAGTATCGTCCCAGGATCTCGTTCAGCAGCGCCAGCTTCACCTGGCCGTAGCCGGGTCCGCCCAGCTCCCTGTCGAGGAACAGCGCCCACAGCCCCCGGTCCTTGACCTGCTGCTTGAGCGGCGCCACCAGGCGCCGCAGCTCCGGCCGGCGCGAGCGTGCCGCGCCGGGGAAGACGAGGTCGAGCGGCTCGACCTCCTCGCTGCAGAAGCGCTCCACCCAGTCGAGCTGCTCCTGGAACTCGGGCTCCGTCGAGAAATCCCAGGCCATGTCATCCGACTCCCTTGTGGTGCGATCGCATTAGAACGAGATGCAGGAGGATGATACGCTCGCCTGGTGAAGCCGCGTCTCATCAGCGCTGCCGAACAGCTCTTCGCCGCGCGCGGGATCGACGCCGTGAGCCTTCGCGAGATCAACCGCGCGTCGGGGGCGAGGAACGCCATCGCGGTGCAGTACCACTTCGAGGACCGGGCCGGCGTCGTCCGGGCGGTGATGGAGAAGCACCGTCCCGACATCGAGGCCAGGCGCCACGCCATGCTCGACCAGTACGAGGCGGAGGCCGCGCCCGACCTGCGCAGCCTGGCCGCGGCGCTGGTCCGTCCGCTGGCGGCCAAGCTGGCGGATCTCGACGGCGGCCCCGAGTACCTGCAGATCCACGCCGAGCTCATCAACCGGCCGAGGCCGGCCGTGGAAACGGCCGCCGCCGCGCCCGACTCGCACGACAGCATCCAGCGGTGGCGGTCGCTGGTGCAGCCGCTGCTCGGCGAGGACGCCGTCCGCCTGCACCGCCGCTTCACCGCGATGCGGCTGGCCGCCGGTGAGCTGGGGCGCCGGGCGAGCACCGCTCCGCACACGGACGACCGGCTCTTCGTGAGCCACCTGATCGACCTCGTGACCGCGGTGCTGGCGGCGCCCATCTCCGACGAGACGCTCAGGCTGGCCGACGACCGGGACAGCGTTCGCTCGTCGCACGTGAGCGGTCGCCGCTGAGCGGCGGCCCGGGAGCGCCACCACGCCCAGGCCGGCCGCCGGCCGACCTGGGCCATGGGGGGAACGGGATCCGCCGGTCGCGATCGCGATACCCATCCTGGCGACAGGTGCCGCCCGCCATGCTCGGTACTCGGGGTCGCGATCCAACCGCGGAGCCGTTCACTCATTGTCGCCAGGCCATGCGATACAGCACAGCAACAATTCCGCTACAATCCTGTAGCTCTGGCAGGCCCTTGAGGGGGAGGCGCTCGGTGCAGAGCACTACGAGCCGTAGCACACCGTTCGGAGAGCTGCTCCGAAGGTACCGGCTGGAGGCAAACCTCACACAGCAGGCGCTGGCAGTGCGCGCTCATGTGAGCGTCCAGGCCATTGGCATGCTGGAACGTGGGACACGGCGGTCACCGCGTCACGACACGGTCGTTCGTCTGTCACGGGCGCTGGGCCTCACGCCGGAGCAGGCGGACTCGCTGCTCGCACCGGGCCAGAACGGCGACGGATCCGAGGCGGGCAGCGACGGCGCGCCGCCGGCGGCGAGGAGGGCGCTTCCCCGCGACGTGGCGACGTTCACCGGCCGCCATGCCGAGCTGGACGACCTGCTGGCGGCCGTGTCCGCTGTCGCGCGTTCCGGTCGAGCCGTCGCGATCTGCTCGATCGACGGCATGGCTGGCGTCGGCAAGACCGCGTTCGCGATCCACGCGGCGCACCGGCTGGCGGCCGAGTACCCGGACGGGCAGATCTTCCTCGACCTCCGCGCCCACGCCGGCGAGCACGCGCCCGTCGACCCGTTCGACGCGCTGGGCACGCTGCTGCTGACGGTCGGCGTGGCCGCGCAGTCCGTTCCCCAGGACTTCGACGCGCGGGCCGCCCTGTGGCGCGACCACCTGGCGGCGAGGAGGATGCTCGTCGTCCTCGACGACGCGGCGGGCAACGAGCAGGTCCGGCCGCTGCTGCCGGGCGCGGCGGGCTGTCTCGTGCTGGTCACCAGCCGGCGCCGCCTCTCGGCGCTGGAGGACGCCCGGCCGCTGACCCTCGACACGCTGCCGCCGGCGGACGCGACGGAGCTGTTGACGCGCCTGCTGGGGGCGTCCGACCGGACCAGAGACCAGTCGGCGGTCTCGGACCTGGCCGGGCTGGCCGGATGCCTGCCGCTGGCCATCGGACTGCTCGCCGGGCGGCTGCGGAGCCATCGCGCCTGGTCGGTGCGGCACGTGGCGGCCATGCTCGGAGCCGCACAGGACCGCCTGGCGGAGATGCACGCCGAGAACGTGGCGGTCGAGGCCGCGTTCGAGCTGTCGTATCGGGACCTGGCACCGGACCTCCAGCGCCTGTTCCGCCGCCTGGGCGTGCACCCCGGACGGGAAGTCGACCGTTACGCGGCCGCGGCGCTGGACGGCATCGGGCCCGCGGAGGCCGGGCGGCTGCTGGACGCGCTCTACGAGGACCACCTGGTCGACGAACCGGCGCCGGGCCGCTACCGGATGCACGACCTCGTCCGCGCCTACGCCCGCTCTCTGGCCGACCGGGACCGGACGGACGACCACGCCGGCGCGGTCGACCGGCTCCTGGACCACTACGTCCGCGCTCTCGCGAACGCGAACCGGCACGTCGCCAGGCGCGACTCGCGGATCGTCCCTCCTCCCGACCAGGGGGTGGAGACCGCGCCCGCCCTGTCCACCTGGCGGGAGGCGGTGGCGTGGCTCGAGGCGGAGCGGGCCAACCTCGCCGCCTGCTTCGCCGACGCGGTGGCCCGCGGTCGTGACCGCCACGTGATCGACCTCGCCCGCGGCCTGCATCCGTTCCTCGACATGTCGGGGCCGTGGGACCGGGCGCTGGCCATCCAGCGGACCGCGCTCGGCGTGGCGCGCCGCGCCGGCGACCGGTCGGCTGAGGCCGACGCGCTGAACGACCTCGGCGACGTCCAGCGCAGGACCGGCGAGTACGGGGCCGCCATGGCCTCCCTGGAAGCGGCGCTGGCCATCTATCGCGAGCTGGGCAGCC
>DASQZW010000083.1:0-4394 GCA_035638495.1 Terriglobales bacterium | reverse complement strand
GCAGGCGGACCAGCTGACCGGCGGCCGGCTGGAGGTCGGCCTCGGCCGCGGCTACGCGCCGTACGAGTTCACGCCGCTCGGCCTGCGCCTGGAGGACTCCGCGGCCGCGATGGCCGACGGCCTCGACGTGCTGGAGAAGCTATGGGCCGGCCCGGACGCCGACAACCCCGACGGCCGGTGGCCGTTCCCGGCGATCACCGTCACGCCGGTCCCGGTCCAGCGCCCGCGCCCACCGGCCTGGCTTGCCTGCGGCTCTGCCGCCTCGTTCGGCACGGCGCTCGACCGCGGGCTGTTCCCGTTCATCGCGGTGGGCGTACGCGGCCGCGCGTTCGTCGAGGAGTACCGGCGCGCGTTCGAGGCCGAGTGCGCGCGGCGCGGCACCGACCCGGCGTCGGTCCGCTTCGGCGCCCAGGTGCTCGCGCACCACGGCGACGCGGCCGAGGTGGAACGCGGGGCCCAGGCCGGGCGCCTCATGTACCGGATCACGGGGCGGCTGATGGCCGGCACGCAGCGGGTGCGCGCCGGCCTCGTCGACATGTCCGGCACCGAGCCCTCGGCGGACGTCCCGACCGCGCAGATCACCTCTGGGTCGCTCCTGGGCGGGGACGACCATGTCCGCAGCCAGCTGTCGTGGCTCGAGTCGACCGGCATCACCGACCTGTCGCTGAACTTCCGATACGGCGACCTGGACACGGCGTCGGTCCGGCGGTCGATGGAGCGCGTCGCGGAGCTGGCCGGGCTCCGGTAGACGTCTGGCCGGTGGTCAGGACCGAACCGAGCGTCCTCCACCTCGACATGGACGCCTTCTACGCGTCGGTCGAGCAGCTGCACAAGCCGAGCCTGCGCGGCCGGCCGGTCGTCGTCGGCTGGATGGGGCCGCGCGGGGTCGTCACGACCGCGAGCTACGAGGCGCGCCGCTTCGGTGTCCGCTCGGCCATGTCGATGGCGGAGGCGCGGCGCCGCTGCCCGCAGGCGGTCTACGTGTCTCCGCGGTTCGCCGCGTACGGCCGGATCAGCGGGACCGTCATGGACGTGCTCCGCGCGCTGTCCCCGGCGGTCGAGCCGATCAGCCTCGACGAGGCGTTCGTCGATCTTGCGGCCGGCTTCCAGGGCGGCCTCGACACCGAGTCAGTGACCGCGCTCGGGGCACGGCTGAAAACGGACATCCGCGCCCGCACCGGACTGACCGCGTCGGTGGGCGCCGGGACCTCGAAGCTGATCGCCAAGATCGCCTCCGACTCGGCGAAGCCGGACGGGCTGGTGGTCGTCCCGCCCGGCCGTGAGCGGGCGCTGCTCGGCCCGCTGCCGGTCCGCGCGCTCTGGGGCGTGGGCCCCGCCAGCGAGGAGCGACTTCGACGCGCCGGCGTGCACACGGTGGGCGAGCTGGCCGCACTGCCGGCGGAGCGCCTGGCGGCCCTGTTCGGCGCCGGCCGCGGCGGGGAACTGCAGGAGCTCGCCCGAGGGCTCGACCCGCGCCCGGTCGTGGCGGACCGCGAGGTGAAGTCGATCAGCGTCGAGGACACGTTCCCGACCGACCTGGACGACCGCGGCCGGCTCGGGGCCGAGCTGGACGCGCTGGCCCGGCGCGTGGCCGGTCGCCTCCGCTCGAACGACCGTTCAGGCCGCACGATCACGCTCAAGGTGCGCCGCCACGACTTCACCACGATCGCGCGCTCGACCACGCTGCCCGGACCGACCGACAGCGAGACGGTGATCCGCGACGCGGCCCGCCGTCTGTTCGCGTCGGTCGACGTCGAGGGCGGCGTGCGACTCCTCGGGGTCGGCATCTCGTCGCTGGCGGAGTCGGTCCAGCAGGACCTGTTCGATCGCGACACATCCGCTGAGACCCCCGAGCCCCTCGTGGAGGAGCCGGCGGACCGCTGGTACCCGGGCGGGGACGTGGCGCACGACCGCTTCGGCCGGGGCTGGGTGGAGCGAATCGAGGAGGACGCGCTCACGGTCCGGTTCGAGACGCCGGACAGTCCACCCGGCGAGGCCCGACGCATGGCGCCCGACGACCCGGGACTGCACCCGGCCGCGCCTCCGGACTCACCTACGATGAACGGGTCCTGAGAGAAGCACCAGAGAAGCCGGCGGAGGCGGCTGACGGGGGAGTCGCCCGGGCGCCCGGGCGCGAGGCGCAGGACCGCAGGCGGTTCGTCATCTTCGCCACCGCCTCGTCGGCGATCCTGATGGTGTCGATCGACGGCACCATCGTCGCCACGGCCCTGCACACCATCACGGGCGAGCTGCACACCTCGCTCGCGTGGAGCACGTGGACGATCACCGTCTACCAGCTCGGGCAGATCGTGTCGCTGCCCATCGCCGGGCGCCTGAGCGACAGCCTGGGCCGGCGGCGCATGTTCCTGCTCTACGTCACCGTGTTCACGGTGTCGTCGCTGCTGGCCGGGTTCGCGACCAGCATCTACGTGCTGATCGCGCTCCGCTTCTTCCAGGCGCTGGGCGGCGGCGGGCTGATGCCGTCGACGATGGGCGTGGTCGCCGACCTGTTCACCAGGGACCGCGATCGCTGGCTCGGGCTCGTGACCTCGTTCTTCCCGATCGGCGCCCTCCTCGGGCCCACGCTGGGCGGCCTCATCGTCACGTTCGCCACCTGGCGGGCGATCTTCTTCATCAACGTCCCCGTGGGCGCCGTCGTGCTCCTGCTGCTGTGGGCCCTCCTCCCCCCCTCTCGGGCAGTTCGCGTGCGCATCGACCTGCCCGGCGCCGGCCTGCTCGGCGCCGCGCTGCTGTCGGTGATGTTCGGGCTCAACCTGTTCGCCGACCGCGGCCTGCGCTCGCCGCTGCCGTGGTCGCTCCTCGCGGTCGGCTGCGTCCTTGGCGCCGCCTTCCTGGCCAACGAGCGGCGCGCCGAGCAGGCCATCCTGCCGCCGCCCCTCCTGCGCCGGCCCGCGTTCGCGGTCGTGAACGGAATCAACGTGGTCTACGGCGCGGCGGCGTTCGGCATCTTCACCCTGGTCCCGACGTTCGCGCAGCTCGCCTACGGCATGAGCCCGCTGGCCGCCGGCTCGCTGCTCTCGGTGCGCGCCGTCGGGATGGCCGTTCTCTCCGTGACCAGCTCGATGCTGCTGCGGCGGGTCGGCTACCGCGCGCCGATGGTCCTGGGCTTCCTGATCCTCGCCGCCGGGCTGGCACTGATCTCGGTGCCGCCGCCGGCGACCCCCTTCACGTGGCTCGGCATCTCCGCACTGATCTGCGGGATCGGGGTCGGCATCGCCGGACCTCCGTCCAACAACGCGGCGGTCCAGCTGATGCCCGACCAGGTCGCGGCCATCTCCGGGCTTCGGGCCATGTTCCGGCAGACGGGCGGCATCATCGCCATCACGCTGACCGCGGTTACCGTCGGCTCCGGGCCGGGCGAGGCGCAGGCGCTGGGGCGCGTGTTCCTGGTGTTCGCGATCCTGACCGTGCTGCTCGTGCCGCTGATCTTCGGCGTCCCGGAGCGCCGCGCCTGACGCGGTGGCGGCTCAGCCGCCCGCCATCGCCCCGACCACGACGAACGGCTCCCGGCCGGTGACCACGTCCTCCGGCAGCGGCGCATCGGCCGGCTCGTGGGACAGGTCCTCCTCGCACGCGAAGAAGCGCACGAACGGCCGCCGGCGCAGGGTGCCATGGTCGCGGATCGTCCCGCGCAGCGCCGGGTAGCTCGCTTCGAGCGCGTCGAGCACGCTGGCCTGGGTGATCGGCGCTTCGACCTGGAGCTGTACCTCGCCGTCCACCTGCGCCAGGCGGCGCAGGTGGGTCGGGAGCACCACTCGAATCACGGCAGCGTCTGCACCTCCACGGACAGGACAGCCGGCAGGTCGCGGACGATCGGTGCCCACGTGTCGCCGGCGTCGGCCGACGCGTAGACCTGGCCGCCGGTCGTGCCGAAGTAGATGCCGCAGGAGTCCAGGTCGTCGACGGCCATGGCGTCGCGGAGCACGTTCACGTAGCAGTCCTGCTGCGGAAGTCCACTGGTCAGCGCCTCCCAGTCGTTGCCGCCGGTTCGGCTGCGGTACACGCGCAGCTTGCCGTCGGGCGGGAAGTGCTCGGAGTCGCTCTTGATCGGGACCACGTAGATCGTCTCCGGCTCGTGCGCGTGCACGTCGATCGCGAACCCGAAGTCGGTCGGCAGGTCTCCGCTGACCTCGCGCCACGAGTCCCCGCTGTCGTCGGTGCGCATGACGTCCCAGTGCTTCTGCATGAACAGGACGTCCGGCCGGGACGGGTGCATGGCCAGCCGGTGGACGCAGTGGCCGACCTCGACCTCCTGGTCGGGGAGGAAGTTCGACCGGAGGCCGCGGTTGGCCGGGCGCCAGGTCTGGCCCCCGTCGTCGGTGCGGAAGACGCCGGCGGCCGAGATGGCGATGTACATGCGGCCTGGACGAGTC
>DASQZW010000082.1:0-5642 GCA_035638495.1 Terriglobales bacterium | reverse complement strand
ATACTACCCTCTTACGGAGTTCAACCTGGGCGGCGCACCCCGCGCCGTGCCCCGAACGGAGAAGCCGTTGCAGACCAGAGGGTCGCTAGCCGAAAACAACGTCCGGTCCCTTCTCGAGGCAGCTCAGGCTGAGCGTGCGACAGGTACGCTGACCCTCCGCCAGAATGGCGCCGGCGCCACGACGTTGTACTTCCTCTTCGGTCATCTCTTCCACGCGGTGGGCGAGGGGGGCGCAGGGGACGACGCGGTTGTCACGGCCCTGGCGTGGGCCGACGGTGACTTCGACTTCGACGCCAAGGCCAAGCTGCCGGCCGACGAGACGGTTCGATCCTCCATCCCGGAGCTGATCGAGCGGGCCTCCGCGAACGGCGCCGCCCGCACGATGACGCAGACCGCGCCGCCGAAGCCCAGCGCGCCGCGCCGGGTGCCGCAGCAGCCGCCCGCGGCGCCGCCCCCGGCTCCCGCGCCTCCGCCTCAGGAGCCCGCGTGGAACCCGCCACCGGCGGCGGCCGCGCCTACGAACCACGCCAACCAGCGGAACGCGGTGCCGCCCGCGGCGGGCCCCGTCCCGGCCGCCGCGGACCAGGGTCCGCCCGGACAGCGGGGCCAGATGACGCCCGCCGGCTGGCGGCGCTTCTTCAAGCAGCGCCCCAAGCCCCGACACGGCCGCGAGCCGGTGCCGGTGCCGGCGGGCCAGACGATGTACGACTCGCTCAAGACCTCGTTCGTGGACTTCCCGCGTCTCATCACCACGCTGGAGCGCGAGGGCCACACCGGCTACGTCCGGCTGCTGACCGAGAACGCGAACGGGCTGATCTACTTCCGCGAGGGCACCGTCCTCGAGTGCGTCTATGACGGCGGCGAGGACCCGAACGCCGAGCTGGGCAAGCAGGCCCTCATCCACTTCAACGACGAGGTCAACCGCGGCCAGGGCGTCCTGGACGTCGTCGGGCTGACGCCTGAGCTGGTCGACGGGCTCTTCGAGCTGACGGTTGCGCAGCCGGTCTACACTGAGCTGTACGCGTCCTGGGTAGACGTCCCGGCACTGCTGCGGTTCCTCGAGGAGCGCAGGCTCAGCGGCACGCTCACCGTTCGGGCGACCACCGGCACGGGCGTCGTCATCCTCAAGGAGGGCAAGACGGCCGGCGCCTACACGAGCGAGTCGCGCGAGGTGGCCGAGCGGGCCGACTCGGTGCTGGCCCTGTGCCGGGACCCCGGCGCGATGATCGAGGTTAAGGCCAGGATCGAGAGCGGACACGAGCCGCTGGACGTCGCCGACATCGTCGGCGGCCGGCGCCCCAGCTACGCGCCGGCACCCACGCCCGCCCCGGCTCCTGCTCCCATGCCGTCCGCGATGCGCCAGCAGCCTCCGCCGTCCTACAACCCGCCCGTCGCCGCTGCCGCTCCCCCGCCTGCCGTGTACGCGCCGGCCCCGGCACCCGCGCCGATCGCCGCACCGCCGCCGCCGTCCTACAACCCGGTGCCGCCGCCGGCGAACATCCATGCCGGCGACTGGGAGGCGATCGTCACGGACCTGCAGCAGATCACCGAGGACCAGCTGGGCAACCGCGCTCGCAAGGTCAAGGATCTGCTCGGCGCGGCCGAGCGATCGCGCCCCGGCATCCAGAGCGCGATCGACCAGATCCCAACGATCTCGATCCTCTTCGTGGACGCCTCCCGGCTGGAGGCGCTCGCCAGCGACCTGCGCTCGAGACTCGACGCCTACCCGGGATAGGACCGCGATGCCGCGCAGAGCGGCCTGCCTCGTGCTCCTGGTCACCGCCGCCGCGGCGCTGCTCAGTGGCTGTGGGACGCCGCCGCAGGTGCTCGAGATCTCACCGGCGCGTGGCGCGGTGGACGTGCGCAGCAGCGAGGTCATTCGGATTCGGTTCGACCGGCCCATGGACCGGCGCTCGGTGGCCGACCACTTCGCGGTTGCGCCGCGGGTGCAGGGCGCGCTGAGGTGGACGAGCGACGAGGAGCTGACGTTCGAGCACGTTCCGCTGTCCCCGGCGACGCAGTACCAGGTGATCCTGGATCCGGGCTACCGCGACGCGCAGGGCGGGGCCAACTCGTTCCGCCACAGCTGGACGTTTCGCACCGAGGCGGCGCCGACCCTGGCCGACTCGACACCGAGCGGCGGCGACCGTGGCGTCGATCCGGCGTCGTACATATCGCTCAACTTCAGCCGCGCCATGGACGCCGGCACGCTGGCCGCCGCGATCGGACTGGCTCCGTCCGCGCCGTTCGTCATCCACCAGGACGCCGGCGACCCACGGCACGTGGTCCTTGCCCCGCAGTCGCTGCTCCAGGCCCGGACGACGTACCAGGTGACGATCGGTCAGGACGCGCGCGACGTGGACGGCAACCGGCTGGGCGCCGCCGCCGCGCTGTCGTTCACCACCGGTGACGTCCGTCCGCTGCGCCACTGGGTCAGCTTCATCGCTGAGTCGTCGGCCGGGTCGGGCAGCGTCGGGCTCTGGGCGGTGGACGACAACCGCGTGCCGCGCCAGCTCATCGGCAGCCCCGTCGGCGCCTTCGCCTGGTCGGCCGACGGCACGCACCTCCTGTTGCGCGGCCCGGACGGCACCTGGTCCGACGAACCGCTGGACGGCGTCCCGGTGCTGCTGCCGATCGCGGGCGACTGGGCGGACTTCCTCGCCCCCGGACGCGGCTACGCCTTCCTCGACCGGGGAGCGCTGCAGATCCTGCAGCCCGACGGCACCCGCAGGACGGTCGCGTCGGGCGTGACCGTGGCCGCGGTGGCGCCGGGGGGCGAGCGGATCGCGTTCGTGACCCGCGATCCGTCCGGCTCGGAGCGGGCCTCCGAAATCGACGCGTACGTCACCGACCTGCACGCCCGGTACCGGCTGCAGTCGGAGCCGGAGCCGATCGACGGCCTCTCGTGGTCGTCCGACGGCCAGAGCCTGGCCTACCGCCTGGGCGGCACCGACGCGACACACCGCGAGATCGTAGTGCGGTCGCTCCACGACGGCACCAGGACCGTGGTGGCGACCGGCGACGTATCGGCGCCAATCTGGGAGGCGGACCGCCAGCACGTGGCCTTCACGGCTGCCGTGCCGGGGCCGGCCGGCATGGTCAGCAAGGCGTTCCGGTTCGCCGTGAGCGACGGCGTGCGGCACGTCCTCAGCGCCTCGGCCGGCCTGCCGACCGGCCCGGGGGTCGAGGTCGACCAGCTCAGCCCCTCGCCGGACGGGCACCAGCTGGCGTTCGTCTCCTCGGCCGGCGGCCGCGAGGGCGTGTGGACGATGAACGTCGACGGGACCGGGCTGGCCCAGCTGACCGATCCCGACCCGAACCGCTTCGCCTATTCGTGCCGCAACGTCGCCTGGACGCCGAGCTGAGCGGACACGCCGGCTCCTGATCGCAGCTCGCTGAACCGGTCGAGCAGGGCGTCGACCGTCCGCTCCCACGAGAAGGCCCGCGCCAGCCGGCTCCCGCGCCAGCCGAGCTCGTCGGCCAGGTGGGCGGTCTCGAGCACCCGGCACATGCGCTCGGCGTAGTCGGCAGGGTCGTGACCGTCGACCAGGAAGCCGGTCACGCCGTCGCGCACAACGGAGGCGAGCCCCGCCACGTTGCTGGCGATCACGGCGGTGCCGCAAGCCTGCGCCTCGAGCCCGACCAGTCCGAACGACTCGCTGTACGAGGGCATGAGACACGCCTCCGCCGCGGCGTAGTAGCTGGCCAGCTGGTGCTGGGGCACGCTGCCGAGGAACTCCACCCGGTCGGTCAGGCCGAGCTCCGCGGCCAGGCGGCGGAGGCGCGCCTGTTCGCCGCCCGCGCCCGACCCGCTGTCGGCGCCGAGCACGAGCAGTCGGACCTTCGGGTGCCGCCCGCCCGCCGTCAGCAGCGCGAGCGCGTGCAGGATCACGTCGACGCCCTTCAGCGGCTCCAGCCGGCCCACGAACACGAACAGGCGCTCGCCGGGGTGTCCAACCAGCCGGCGTGCCAGCTCCTTGGGCTGGGCCAGGAACGTGTCCAGATCCACGCCGGGCGCCACGACGGCGACCCGGTCCGGCGGGACGTGGTAGGCGCGGCGCAGGTCCTCACCCTCCGCCGCCGTGCTGACGACCAGCAGGTCGGCGCAGCGCGCGATCTCTCCCTCGAGGTCGGCGCGGATCTCCGGTTCGGCCTCGGCTCCCGGCGCCAGCTGCCGGTTCTTGACGACCGCCAGCGTGTGGGCCGTGTGCGCCCAGGGCAGGCCGAGCCGGCGGCGCAGGTCGCACGCGGAGACGCCGGACAGCCAGTAGTGCGAGTAGATCAGGTCGTAGCGCAGGCCCGACCCGTCGATGAAGTCCTGGACCGCGTCGGTGAAGCAGGGGACGTGCTCCAGGAGGCGGTACTTGTCCAGGCCGGGCGGGCCGGCCGGCAGGTACACGACGCGGCTGAGGGGCGCCAGCTCCTCCATGTCGGGGCAGACGGGCCCCGGGCAGCGCGTGAAGACGTCGGTGGCAACTCCTCGCTGGCTGAGCAGCGTGCACAGCTCACGCACGTAGACGTTCAGGCCGCCGTTGGCGCTCTGGCCGAGCGTCGCCGTCGGCGACGTATGCAGTGTGATCATCGCGACCCGGTTGGGCCGCTCGTGGTCGAGTCCCCGCTCAGCCACGATACGACGGTCTCCCATCGAGCCACCGCCGAGCGCCGAGCGTCATCCTCGAATCGGAGACCGCCGAGATCGAACACATACGGTGTGCATGAAGCGGGCCGGCCCGCCTGGTTATTCCCCACCGCACCGAGGGCCCCGGAATGCCGTACCCCCGGGTTTTGCTATCTTGACGGGGACATGCGAGGCAGACGCTGGCATCTCCCCGCCGTCTTTGCGGTCCTGGTCCCGGCGATCCTCACCGGCTGGACGCTCACCGCGGTCTCGGCCGAGACATCGTCGCCGTCACCGACCGCCAGCGCCCTGCCCGGCGACCCGAACGCCGGCTCCCAGGTGTTCAGCCAGCAGGGCTGCGTCACATGCCACGGCGCCAACCTCGAGGGCGGCATCGGCGCCAAGCTGAACCCGATCCAGAAGTTCCCCGACGTCCCGAACCCGCTCGACCCGAACTACCTGCGCACGACGATTCGCAACGGACGCTCGGGTGACCCGGGCTTCTCGGCCCAGATGCCGGCATTCACGCCGGACAAGCTGAGCGACAAGGACCTCAACGACGTGGTCGCGTTCATCATCGCCCAGAACCAGTCCGGCCAGGCCGGCCTGGGGCCGGTCGAGCTGGCGCGGAGCAACGTGTTCTGGGTCAGCGTCTCGATCTTCCTGCTGGTGATTGTGACGTGGCTCCTGGCCCGCTACAACATGCGCTGGATCGCCCGGCGCGCCGCGGCCAGGCGAGGATAGGAACGGCCGGCCTGGGGGCCGAACTGCTGCCCGGTGCCGAACCCCGGGCGTCGGTTCTGATCCTGTTCTCCGACACCGGCGGCGGTCACCGGGCCGCGGCGAAAGCCATCGACGGCGCGTTGCGCACGATCGCCCCCGATCTCCGCATCTCGTGGTGCGACCCGCTCATCGGCCAGGGGCGCGCGGTGGCCAGGCGTGTCGCCTCGCTGTACCCGACGATCATCACGCGCTCGCCGACCACCTGGGGAGCGATCTTCCACGCCTCCAACACCGCTCCCTC
>DASQZW010000081.1:0-5205 GCA_035638495.1 Terriglobales bacterium | reverse complement strand
GGTCCGCCGGCTCGACCGCGGCGTGCGCGAGGAGGTGACCGTCCCGCTGCCCGCGGTGGTCGCGGTGGAGCCGGGCATCGCGCGCCCCCGTCCGGCCTCGCCGGCGGCGCTCCTGGCCGCGCGCTCGGCGCCGATCACGTGGCTGCCGCCGGCCGCCGTGGCTCCCCGGCCGGCGTTCCTGGGCCACCGGCCGCCGCGCCCGGCGCCGCCGCGGATGACCGCGCCGGCGGGCACGCTGCCGGCCGAGGCGCGCATCGCGGCGGTCGTGGGCGCCGCCGCGGACACGCGTCAGCGGGAGCTGGTCACCGGCACGGCCGACGAGGTGGCGCGCAGGATCGTGGAGCTGCTGGAGGCGGCCGGCTACCTCGACTGAGGTGAGGTCCAGGACTGGGTCGCGAGCCACGCGGCGCTGGCGCTGCCGAACGGCTCGCGCCGGGCCTCGACGGCCTCCAGCAGCCACGCCGCCGTGGCCCTGGCGCCGTCGATCACCTCCGCGGGGTACTCGAACCGCACCTGGTGCTCGAGGAACTCGTCCTCGTCCAGCAGCTCCACCTCGCCGGTGCTGCGCCGGATCACATCGAGGTCGAGGTCCACGCACGTCACCGTCAGCCCTTCCCAGCGCGGAGTCGTGGCGACGTCGACGTAGAGCTCGCACCAGTTGTCGAAGTCGAAGGAGGCGATCCAGTCGCCTGTGCGCGGGATCAGCTGCACGAATCCCGTCCGGTGCTCGATCGGCGGCTCGTCGGCGCGCTGGAGGCGCGTGCCGGGCGGCCCCGCCAGCCACACGCCATGCTCGTCCTCGCCCACGCGCAGGCAGCTGAAGTGCCAGTGCGGCCGGTCCCTCCACTTGGTGAAGACCACCGAGACCAGATCGTCCCTCGACCCCACGCGGGAAAGACTACTTCGTCCGTCGTTTGGCCTTGCACGAGGCGTCCGCCGGACGGCAGCGTGAACGTCGTGCTCGATCAGTGCCCGCCGTGGGCCATGGTGGCCTGCACCATCGCCGCCAGTCCGACGCACAGCGCGATCGCGACGGCCACCGCGACGCCCGCCCAGAGGCCGCGGCCCCGGCCGGCCCGGGCCGAGGGCGCCGGCGTCCGGCCGTACAGCAGCGCGTCCAGCACCTGGCCCCGCTGGACGGACTCGAGCTCGAGCACGTCCGCGTCGCTGAGCGGCCGCTCTGTCGGCCCCACGCTCGGCGCTCGGATCACGGCCGGCGGTTCGGCCTCCCCGGTGGCGGCGGGGGGCGTCACCTCCGGGCGCAGGCGGTCGCGCAGCTCCGCGATCAATCGCTGCAGTTCGGTGGTGCCGGGCGTCTCGGCCATGCGCAACACTATGGCGGCTTCGCATGGGTGAGGCGTCCAGCGCGGTGACGGTGGTGGGCCTGAGCCGCCGCGCCGACGTGTCGCTGCCGTCAGGGGTGGCGGTGGCGGAGCTGCTGCCCGATCTGGTCGGGCTGCTGGAGGACCATTCGAACGAGGACGCGCCCAGGCGCTGGGCCCTGCTGCGGCTCGGCGGCGACCCGCTGGACGACGAGCGCGGCCTGGAGGACCAGGGCGTGCTCGACGGCGCCATGCTGTTCCTCCGCGACGCCACCGCGCCCCCGCCGCCCCCGGTGGTCGAGGACATCGTGGAGTCCGTCGCCATCGCCGTCGAGGTGCGGCCCGGGCGATGGTCCGCCGAGACCGCGCACGGGGTCCTGCTGGGTGCAGCCGCGGCGTGGGGGCTGGGAGTCGCGGCCGCCGCCGCGGCCGCCGGGCCCGCCGACCAGCGCGCGGGGTGGGCCACGGCCGGCGCGGTAGGGCTGGTCCTGTCCGCCTGCGCCGCGCGCCTGGCCGGCCGGGCACTCGCGGCGGCCGTGCTGGCGCTCGCCGCTCTGCCGTGCTGGGCGGTGGCCGGCGCCGCGATCGCGGCCGGCGCGTCGGCCGGAGACGCGCTGGGCGCGGACGGCGCCGCGGCGGGCGTGGCGGCGGGCGCCGCCGCCGCCTGGTTCGTGTCGCCGGCCGCGGCCGGACCGGCAGCGGCCGGCCTGCTCGTGACCGTGCCGTGGGCGGCCGCAGCCGCGGTCGGCGAAGCCCTGGGACTGGGCGCGGCCGCCCAGGCGGCGGTGCTGGCCGCCTTCTGGATGGCCGCCGCGGACCAGGCGCCGTCGATCGCCGCGCTGGTCACGGGCGTCGCCCCGGGGGCGCGCGCGCCGCTGGACGTTGTGGGACCGGTCGCCGAGCGCGTCGAGCGGGCGCATCGCCTGCTGTCCTGGCTGCTGACCGGCGCCGCGCTGGCGCTGGCGGGCGCGATGGTTGCGCTGGCCGCCGTCCCGAGCGTCCCGGCCCGAGCGCTCTGCGCGGCGGTCGCGGTCGCCGTGGCGCTCCGGGCGCGGCGCTACCGCTTCCGGGCGCAGGTGCTGCCGCTCGGGCTGGCGGGACTGGCCGGGGCGGCAGCCCTGACCGCCGCTGCCGTCCACGGGGCCGCCGCGCCCACCGCGGTGGGCCTGACGCTCGGGGGCGCGCTCGCGTGGACGGCGCTGGCGCTGGCCGTGCCGGGCCTGGGCGAGGCGTCCCCGCGCCGGCGCCTGCTCCTCGAACGGGTCGAACTGGCCGTCAACCTGTCGCTGGTGCCGCTGGTGTTCGCCGTCCTGGGCGTGTTCGACCTCGCCGTGGAGGTGGCGCGCCGCTTCTCGTAGCCAGGAGGAGAGGTCGTATCGTGGGAGGCGTGCTGGTCGACGACCCGCACGTCGCGGCGTTCACCTCGCTCCGGCCGACGCTGTTCTCGGTCGCCTACCGGATCCTGGGCCGAGCGAGCGACGCCGAGGACGCGGTCCAGGAGGCGTGGCTGCGCTACGCGCCCTGCGCCGACGAGGTCCGCGACCCGCGTGCCTGGCTGGTGCGCGCCGTCACCCGGCTGAGCCTGGACCAGCTGCGCTCCGCCCGCACCCGCCGCGAGCGGTACGTGGGGCCGTGGCTGCCGGAACCCGTGCTGACCGGCCCGGCCGTTGCCGACGACCCGCTGGAGCTGGTCGAGCGTCGCGAGCTGCTCTCGCTGGGCGCCCTCGCCATGCTCGAACGCCTGACCCCGCTCGAGCGCGCGGTGCTCGTGCTGCGCGAGGCGCTCGAGCTGTCGCACGCGGAGATCGCGGCGGTCGCCGGCATCACCGAGGTGTCCTCCCGGCAGCTGCTGGCCAGGGCCAGGCGCCGGATCGCCTCCTCGCCGGCTCGCGCCGTGCCGTCGCCGGCGGCGCACCAGCGCCTTGTGAACGCGCTGCTGAGGGCGTTCCGGGCGGGCGACGTCGCCTCCCTCGTCGCGGTCCTGCGGGCGGACGTCGTGGTCGTCACGGACGGTGGCGGCGAGGTGCTGGCCGCGCGCCGGCCGGTGCTGGGCCGCGACCGGGTGCTGCGGCTCCTGGCCGGGCTGCTGGCCAAGGCGCCGCCCGGCCTGCGGTCCATGGCGGCCGGCGTGAACGGGCTGCCCGGCCTCCTGCTGCACGAGCAGGGCGCCCTCAGTCAGGTCGTGCAGCTGGTGGTCGACCCTGAGGGTCGGATCGCCGAGTTCCTCCTGGTCGCCGCACCGAGCAAGCTGGCGTTCGCCCGGCGCCAGGGGCCGCGCCTGGGCCGCGGCTGACGGCCACGGCCGTCACGAAACGGACTGCCGCCCCGTCCGAGATGCATGGCACGAATCCCGCTCGACACGACTGGAGCGAGTATCCCGGCGAGGCTCGCGGCATGGTTCAGCCGGCGCCGGCTGGGCAGGGTGGCGGACCCCATCGCCGCGTGGGCGCACCACACCGGCGTGCTGGTCGCGCTCCTCCGTCTCGAGATGCGCGTCCAGCGCTGGCGCCGTCTCGACCCCACGCTGCAGGCGCTGGCGGTGATGGCGCCGGCGGCGCGCATCGGGTGCGCCTGGTGCATGGACTTCGGTTACTGGGAGTTCCACCACCGCGGCGTGGAGCCAGCGAAGCTGGAGGCTGTGCCCGACTGGCGTTCCAGCCCCGGCTTCACGGAACTCGAGCGGCTGGTGCTGGAGTACGCGGAGGCCATGACTGACACCCCGCCGTCGGTCACGGACGAGCTGGTCGTCCGACTCCGCGAGCACCTCGACGACGCGCAGCTCGTCGAGCTCACGTCGCTGGTGGCGCTGGAGAACATGCGCTCCCGGGGGAACGCGGCGCTCGGTCTGACCGGTCAGGGGTTCAAGGCCGAGTGCGAGCTGCGCCGGCCCGCGTGAGCGGCGCGTTCATTGTCCGCCGGTTGGGCTTGCCCCCTCCGGTCGGCCGATCGCATGCTCGTCAGCGGCGGGACCACGACCGACCGCACTGGGAAGGAGGAACGAGCGCTGATGGCCAACGGTGGCGGCGGTTTCGACGTCGATCTCGACAGGCTGAGCAAGACGTCGCAGTACGTCCAGTCGCTGGTGCCGCAGATCAGGCAGCAGCTGGCGAACCTGGACAGCACGATCCAGCAGATGCAGGTGACGTGGCGGGGCAACAAGGCCGGGAGGTTCCAGCAGGTCTACGCCACGTGGCAGCAGAACCACAAGCAGATGCAGCAGGCGCTCGACCAGATCGGCCTGCAGCTGCAGAGCTCGCACACCGCCTACGTCCAGTCGGACCAGCTGTAGAGGGAGCCACTGCCGAAATGGGTGTTCTCAAGGTCAACTTCGCCACGATGAGCGACGGCGTGGCTGCACTGAACCGGCACTGGAACCAGCTCCAGACGCAGTTCGCGGACCTCGACTCGAACGTCCAGCAGCTCACGCAGGTGTGGGACGGCCAGGCGCAGGCCGCGTACCTCGCACACCAGACGAAGTTCCGCAGGGGCGCGGACCAGGTGCACGCCTCACTGAAGCAGCTGCACGGAGGGCTGGACTCGTGGCACCAGGACTTCCAGAGCGCCGAGAAGTCGATCCGGGGCGGCTGGAGCTGATCGCCCGTACCTGACAGGGGGTGCGGGTCCGGCCCGGCGTCGTGCCGGGCCGGACCCCCGCGCCGGCACACCGCGGCCCCTCGCGAGGAGTACGCTGATCAGCCGAGGGGGGCAGGTCAACGATCGTCCAGCGTCCGTCGGGCAATCCGTACAAGGTGCTGCAGGTCGATCCCTCCGCCGAGCAGGAGGTGATCGAGGCGGCCTACCGGCGTCTGGTGCGGAAGTACCACCCGGACGTCAACCCGGCGCCCGCGGCCGAGGCGCGGATGAAGGCGCTCATCGAGGCGTA
>DASQZW010000080.1:0-27820 GCA_035638495.1 Terriglobales bacterium | reverse complement strand
GGACCCGGCTTACGGCCAGCAGGACCCGGCCTACGGCCAGCAGGACCCGGCCTACGGCCAGCACAACCCGGCCTACGGTCAGCAGGACCCGGCCTACGGCCAGCAGGACCCGGCCTACGGCCAGCAGGACCCCGCTTACGGCCAGCACGACCCCGCCTACGGCCAGGACCCGGCCTATGGTCAGCACGACCAGACCTACGCTCAGCAGGACCAGGCCTATGGGCAGCAGGACCCGAGATATGGCCAGTACGACCCGAACTACGAGCGGCAGTATCCCCAGTCGTACGGACAGCCGGAGTCGGGTCCCGCCGATCCGGAGCCCGGCGACCAGCAGTGGCCTGCGCCCGCGGAGTCGTATACGCCGCCGGCGCCGATCTATCAGCGGTCGGCCCCGTCCGAGCCGGTCTACTCCTCCTCGGCGCCCCTCCCGACGGGCAGCCTCGAACAGTTCACGCCGCCCCCGCCGCCCAGCGGCGGCTACGGGCCGGCGACTGCGGGGGACACAGGGTACGGGCGCCGGCCGTCCTCGAGCCCCTACGCCATGTCGAACTACGAACAGGACGTCGCGTACGGTCAGCCCGGCGGGCGCGGCCCGCTCAGGCTCATCGCGCTGGGCGGGGCCGCGCTCCTCGGCCTGTTCCTGATCGCGTTCGCGGCCGGTCAGTGCCTCGGCGGCCGGAACGGCAGTCCGTCAGCGGGCACCCCGCAGGAGACCGCCCAGGCGTCGACGGCGCCCAGCACGAAGCCCACCTCGGCGGCCACCGCGACGCCGGCGGCCACCGCCACGCCCGGCCAGGGGATCACCGGGAATGCCAAGTTCGTGCGTTTGAACTCAGAGATATCGGGTCGGTGCTCCGGCACAAGCGGCTGCCCCGCCACTGCGACGTTCAAGAACAACGGCGAGGCCGGTACCGGGTCCGTCACGTTCAACATCACATCCGAGCCGGGTGGCGGGACAGTGTACGCGACCTGCACGACCCCGATCCCCCAGACCGACGCAGGTCAGACGGCGACGGCCTCCTGCAACGCGATTGGCGACGCGCTCGGCCCGCTGTTCCGATCGAATCCCAACGTGACGATCTACCTGCAGACGCAGATCAACACGTCATAGCGGCGGGACGAGGGCGGCGGGCACGACCACCCGCCGCGCCGGACCCGCGTTGCCGTCCAGGCGGTCCAGCAGCAGCTCGGCCCCCCGCCGGCCGAGCTCGCCCGCGTCGTAGTCGACCACCCAGACGCGGACCGGCAGGAGGTCGGCCAGGGCCAGCCGCCCGAAGACCAGCACCTCCGTCCCCGGGGCCGCCGCGGCGGCTCGCACCACCCCCGGTGCCAGGCCGGCGTCGAGCGCGAACAGCGCCGTCGGCGCGTCCGCGGCCGCGAGCAGGTCGCCGGCCGCGCGCTCCGCCGTCGCCGCGTCCGACACCCCGAGCCGCTGCAGGCCGCCGTCCGCACAGCCGCCCATCGCCTCGCGCCATCCCGCCAGCCGGTCCGCGACCGGGCCGGTCGGGCCTCCGCCGACCGCGCCGACGCGGCGGTGGCCGGCCCTCAGCAGCGCCGCCATGCCGGCCCGCGCGCCGCCACGGTCGTCGAGCAGCACCGTGTCGGCCTCGATCCCGCCGGGCGGCCGGTCCAGGAAGGCGACCGGCGTCCCCCGCCGGACCTCCGTCCGCAGGTAGCGGTGATCGCCCGCCGCGGGCGAGACCAGCAGGCCGTCGACCTGCCGCTCGACCATCGCCGCCACCAGCCGCTGCTCGCGGGCGGCGTCGTGGCCGCAGCCGGCCGCGACCACCAGCCAGCCCAGCTCGCGGACCACGTCCTCGACCCCGCCCAGGATCGCCGCCGAGCGCGGGTCGCTCAGGTCGTCCAGCACCAGCCCGATCGTCGCGGTCGGCGCATGGCTCCGCAGCCGGCGGGCGAGGTCGTTGCGCCGGTAGCGCAGCCGCGTGATCGCGCGGTTGACCCGCTCGGCGGTCGCGGGGCTGACGCCCGGCTCGTCGTTGACCACGCGGGAGACCGTTTTCAGGGCCACGCCGGCCTCCCTGGCCACGTCGACCATCGTCGGCCGCCGGCCCAGCAGCTGGACCCCCGGCCGCCGCGGTCCTGCATCCATCGCGGAGCCAAGCTTAGACTGGGGCTGAAGCCATAGGTGCTCGGTCCGAGTCCGATCCGCCTACCGGATCACGACAGGAGGAGCAAGAAATGCTTGCAGTCACCGCTCCCGCCAAGGAGCTGCTTCGCGACATCGACATTCCCGGCGAGGACGTGCTGCGCCTCGAGCCCCAGGAGGACGGCCGGCTGAGCTTCGTCGCCGGGCCGCCGCTGCTCGACGATCAGGTCGTCGAGGAGCAGGGCGCCGAGATCCTCCACATCGCCGCCCCCATCAGCAGGCAGCTCGACGGCCACAGTCTCGACCGCATCGACACGCCCGAAGGCCCGCGCCTCACGATCCGCCGGCCGGAGGAGGAGGACGCGGTGCCGTCGTAGCAGCGGCCGCAGCGCAGCCGGCCGCGGCCGGTCGTGGGATGCCGGCTACGCCGCCTTGACCGCCGAGACCAGGCGGGTCAGCGAGTCCTTCGCGTCGCCGAACAGCATGATCGTCTTGGTGTCGTACAGCAGGTCGTTGTCGATGCCCGCGAACCCGGGGCGCATCGAACGCTTGAGGAAGACGACGTTGTGGGCCTGGTCGACGTTCAGGATGGGCATGCCGTAGATCGGGCTGCCCGGTGAAGAACGGGCGGCCGGGTTCACGACGTCGTTCGCGCCGACGACCAGCGCGACGTCCGCGCGCTTGAACTCGTCGTTGATCTCGTCCATCTCTTTGAGCTGCTCGTACGGCACGTTCGCCTCGGCCAGCAGGACGTTCATGTGGCCGGGCATGCGGCCCGCGACCGGGTGGATCGCGTAGTTGACCTCCACGCCCCGCTTCTCCAGCAGGTCCGCCAGTTCGCGGACGGCGTGCTGCGCCTGCGCCACCGCCAGCCCGTAGCCGGGCACGATGATGACGCTGCGCGAGTACGCGAGCATCGTGCCGATGTCGTCGGAGGAGCCGGCACGCACGCTGCGGCCGTCCGCCCCCGCCCCGCCGCCGGCCGCCACCCGCACCTGGCCGAACGCCCCGAAGAGGACGTTGGTGATCGAGCGCCCCATCGCGTCGCTCATGAGCTTGGTCAGCAGCGTGCCGCTGGCGCCGACGAGCGTGCCGGCGACGATGAGGGCGAAGTTGTCGACGACGAAGCCGCTGGCCGCGACGGCCAGGCCGGTGAACGCGTTCAGGAGCGAGATCACCACCGGCATGTCGGCGCCGCCGATCGGCAGCACGAACGCCACGCCGAGCACGAGCGCGAGTGCCAGCATGGCGGTGAACACGATGGGCGAGCCCGTCACGGCCAGCAGGACCACGGCCAGGGCGACGATCGCGGCCGCGAGCAGCCCGTTGACCACCTGCTGGCCCGGGTAGGTGATGGGCGTGCCGGTCATCAGCTCCTGGAGCTTGGCGAACGCGATGGCGCTGCCGGCGAACGAGATGCCGCCGACGATGATCGCGAACACGCTGGGGAAGCCGACCTGGAACTGGGGCCGCTGCCCCTCCAGCGCGAGGAGCTCGGAGACCGCCACCAGCGCCGCCGCGCCGCCGCCCACCCCGTTGAACAGGGCGACCATCTGGGGCATCGCGGTCATGTGGACCCGACGCGCGCCGACGGTCCCGGCGACCGCGCCGATCGCGACGCCGAGCACGCAGATCACGATGCCGGCGGTCGTGAAGCGGTCGCGCAGCAGCACGACGGTCCAGGCCACCGCCAGCACCATGCCGGCGGCCGCGACGGTGTTGCCCCGGCGAGCCCCGCGCGGTGAGCTGAGGAACTTCAGGCCGACGATGAACAGCACCGCGGCCAGCAGGTAGACCAGGGCCGTGGCAATGGTCACTCGCGGCGTCCTTTGAACATCTCCAGCATTCGGTCGGTGACGACGAACCCGCCCACCACATTTGTGGTCGCGAGCACGACGGCGACGAACCCGAGGACGATCTGCAGCGGCGTCTGTGCGCCCGCCGCGATCAGCAGCGCGCCGACGAGGATGATCCCGTGGATGGCGTTGGAGCCCGACATCAGCGGCGTGTGCAGGATCGTCGGGACCTTCGAGATCACCTCGAAGCCGATGAAGATCGCCAGGACGAAGTACGTGATCAGGACGACGAGGTGGTCGCTCACCGGTGGATGTTCTCCGCGGCGCTCTCCATGAGCTGCTTCGCCCGTTCGTTGACGACCTGGCCCCCGTGCGTCACACAGCAGCCCTTCGTGATCTCGTCCTCGAAGTCGAGCTTCAGCTCGCCGTCGGGGGCGAGGTGCTCGAGCAGGTTGGTCACGTTGCGGGCGTAGAGCTGGCTCGCGTGCAGTGCCACGGTCGCCGGTACGTTCGTCGTGCCGTCCACCCAGACACCGTCCACGTCGCAAACCTGGCCGGGCTCCGTCAGCTCGCAGTTGCCCCCGGTGTCGGCGGCCAGGTCGACCAGCACCGAGCCGCGACGCATTCCGTGCACCATCGGCGCCGTCACCAGCACCGGCGCCCGCCGCCCCGGGATGGCCGCCGTCGTCACCACGACGTCGGACACGACCACGCGCTCGGAGAGCAGCTCGCGCTGCCGGGTCAGGAACTCCTCGCTCTGCTCCCGGGCGTACCCGCCCTGGCCCTCCTGGGCCTCGAGCTCGAGCTCCAGGAACGTGGCGCCCAGGCTCCTGACCTCCTCCTTGACGGCAGGCCGCACGTCGTACGCCTCGACGACCGCGCCCAGGCGGCGCGCCGTCGCGATCGCCTGCAGGCCCGCCACCCCGGCGCCCAGCACCAGCACCCGGGCCGGCGGGATGGTGCCCGCGGCGGTCATCAGCATCGGGAAGAACTTGCCCAGGCGGTTGGCCGCCATCAGCACGCCCTTGTACCCGGCCAGCGACGCCTGCGACGAGAGCGCGTCCATGCTCTGCGCCCGGCTGATGCGCGGCAGCAGCTCGAGCGAGAACGAGGTCACGCCGCGTGCTGCCAGCGCCTCGACCACCGCCGCCTGCGTGGCCGGCTGCAGGAAGCCGATCGTCGCCGCACCATCCCGGAGGTTGGCGACGTCGGCGAGCGGCGGCGGCTGGACGGACAGCAGCACGTCGCTGGCCCTCGCCAGCGCGGCGCGGTCTGGCTCGACGGCGGCGCCGGCCCCTCGGTAGGTCTCATCCGTGAACCCGGCCGCCTCACCGCCGCCGGCCTGGACCATCACGTCGAACCCGCTGAGCTTCGCCACCACGTCGGGCACCAGGGCCACGCGCCGCTCGCCCGGAACGGTCTCGGACAGCACCCCGATCTTCACGTGCAGGCGTAATGGTAGACGGTCTCGGAAGACGACCTCGGCGCTCTACCCGAGGGTGGACGGCCGGGTGGAGAGCGCGCTTGACGGATTCCACCCGGGCGCCGATGGCAGGCCGGCCGGCGGCGGGGAGACTCCGGCAATGGACACGAACCTCATCACGAACGGACTGCTCTGGACGGCCGTCGGCGTCTTCGTGATCGCCCGCCAGTTCATGCCCCGGGCGATCCGGCCCGCTGTGATGCTCGGGCTGCCCCTGGTCGTCGGGTTCCTGGGCGTGCAGGCGCTGCTGGGCGCGCCGCCGGCCGGCCCCACCGCCGTCTTCCTCCTCGCCGTCAACATCGGTCTCGGCGCCGCGATGGGCCTGGTCCGCGGGGTCACCGTGCGCATCTGGCAGGACCCGGCCCAGGGCTGGATGATGCAGGGCACCCTCCTCACGCTGGTCGCCTGGCTGGTCTCGATCGGGCTGAAGCTCGGCCTCGGCTTCGCGGACCACGCGGCCTTCTCGTCGAGCGAGATCGGGCTGCTGTTGGGCGTCACGTTCGGCGCGCAGAGCCTGGTGGTGTGGGCCCGGATGGCAGGTCTTCTGTCCGCCGGCGTCCCGGTGCGCTCGCGGTGAGGCGGTTCGCCGCCCAGGTCGTCGGTCATCCGTGGGCGGTCCTCCTCGGCTGGGTGGTGGGCGTCGCGGCGATCACCCTCTGGGGGCCGGCGTTCGGGGCCGCTCCGCACAGCACCCTGAGCCTGCCGGCCAGCACCGAGACGGCGCGAGCGAGCGCGCTGGAGCGCGCGCACTTCGGCGCCGGGAGCGGGCCGGCCGCGATCGTGGTCACCGAGGACCCCGGCGGCGGCGGGGCGCTGCGCGCCTGGCTGGCGAACGCGCCGGACGTGGCGGGCGTCGGGCCCGCCCGGCCCAGCGCGGACGGCCGCGCGGCGCTGATCCCCGTCACGTTCGCGCGTCAGGACGGCCTCGATACGGCGATCGGCACGATCGAGCCCCACCTGGCCGCGTCGCACGCGGCGATGACGGGCGACGGCGTCGCGAACCATGACTTCAACGCCGCGGCGCTGGGCACGTCCTCCGGGACGTCGCCCCTGCGGATCGTCACGCTGCTGATCGTCGTCGTCGTGCTGGCGCTCGTGTACCGGGCGCCGCTGGCGGTGGTCGTCTCGCTGCTGTGTGTCGGAGCCGCGATCCTGGTCAGCCCGCACGTCGTCGGCCTGGTCGGGTCGCTGCTCCACCTGCCGGTCAGCGACTTCAGCCTGCTGTTCATGTTCAGCGTGACGCTGGGGGCGGGAACGAACTACGGCCTGTTCCTGATCTCGCGCTACCGCGAGGCGCTGGCGCCCGGCCTCGCGCCCAGGCCGGCGCTGGTCGAGGCGCTCACCCGCGTGGGCGAGGCGATCGCGGCCAGCGCGGCGACGGTGGCGGTGGCGACGGCGCTGATGGCGCTGGCCAGCTTCGACCTGTTCCGCACGCTCGGGCCGCCCGTCGCGATCGCGGTGGCGACCATGCTCCTGGCCGGACTGACGCTGCTGCCCGCGCTGATCGCGATCTGCGGGCGCGCGTTCCTGTGGCCGCGCCGCCCGGCGAGCCGGCAGCCGGTGGAGCAGGGCGGCTGGCGGCGCGTCGGCGACCTGGTCGTCGCCCACCCCGCCTGGCTGGCGGCGGCGACGGCCGTGCTCCTCCTCCCCGCCGCGGTTGCCGGCGTCATGACCCCGCTCTCGTTCGACCTGGACCGCGGGCTTCCGAGCAGCACGTCCACCGCGCAGGCGACCGCGATGCTCTCCCGTCACTTCGCGGACCAGGCGAACGGCATCACGCTGCTCGTACAGCCGCCCGCGGACGGCGCGGCGGTGCGGACGGCCGTCGGGAGCGTGCCCGGCGTCGCGGGCGTCGGCGCGCCGCAGACCTCGCCCGACGGCGCGGTCCAGCGCTACGCGGTCGGCCTGCGCGACGACCGGTGGTCACCGGCGGCGGCCGACACGGTGGCCGCTGTGGAGCGTTCCGTGCCCGGACGGGCCGAGGCGACCGGCGGCGCGGTGGCCAACCGCGACTTCCGTGGCTTGCTCGTCCACGACTTCGCGATGGTGGCCGCGCTCGTGGCCGGCAGCATCCTGGTCATCCTGGCCCTGCAGCTGCGGAGCGTGGTCACCCCCGTCTACCTGCTGGCCACGGTCGGGCTGTCCACGGCGGCCGCGATCGGCCTGGCCGGGTTGGTCTCCCGGGCAATTCTGGGCCAGCCGCTGTTCTGGACGGCACCGGTCTTCGGGTTCGTCTTCCTGGTCGCGCTGGGCGAGGACTTCAACATCTTCCTGATGAGCCGCCTGCGCCACGAGGTGGCGGCGCACGGACGGCGGGGGATCGCGCGGGCGGTCGGCGCGACCGGAGGCGTCATCACCTCGTGCGGCCTGGTCATGGCCAGCGCGTTCCTGCTGCTGCTGCGGAGCCCGCTCGTGGTCGCGGAGCAGATCGGCCTGGTCGTGGTGCTCGGCGTGCTGCTGGACACGTTCCTGGTGCGCCCGGTGCTCGTGCCGGCGCTGGCTGCACTGCTGCGCTCGGAGCCCCGCCCGGTCCCCGCATATGATCGGGCGGGATGAGCGACGCGCCGATCCGCGTACTGGTCGCCGACGATCAGACCCTCGTCCGCGAGGGCCTGGTCACGCTGCTCGGGCTCATCCCCGGCATCGAGGTGGCCGGCGTCGCCCGCGACGGCGAGGAGGCGATCGACCTCGCCGGCCGCCTGCGGCCCGACGTGGTGCTGATGGACCTTCGGATGCCGCGACTGGACGGCGTCGAGGCCACGCGGCGGCTGGCCGCGGCCGGGCCGACGCCGCGCGTGGTGGTGCTGACCACGTACGCGGATGACCAGTCGATCTTCGCCGCGCTCCAGGCCGGCGCGCTCGGCTACCTGACCAAGGACAGCGGCGCGGACGACATCGCGCGGGCGGTGCGGACCGTGCACGCCGGCCAGGCGCTGCTGGAGCCGGCGGTGCAGCGCCGGCTGATCGAGAGCCTGCGCGAGCGCCCGCCGGCACCAGCCACGGTCCCGCCGGCACCGGCGCCCGACGACCTGACCCCGCGCGAGGTGGAGGTGCTCGGGCTGATCGCCCGGGGCCTGAGCAACGGCGAGATCGCCCGGCGCCTGTTTGTGAGCGAGGCCACGGTCAAGACGCACGTGAACAACATCTTCTCGAAGGCCGGCGTCCGCGACCGCGCCCAGGCGGTGCGCTACGCGTTCGACCACGGCCTGGGGCCGCGCCCCCTGGCGGGCCCATGAGCCTCGTGGCCGCCTGGCGCCCGCTGGCCGGCCCGCTGCTCGCCGTGGTGCTGGCCGCCGCGGCGCTCCAGGACGTGGCCAGCGGTCGCGTGGAGCTTCCGGCCGCGCTGGCCGGCTGCGCCGTCGTCGTCGCCGCGTGGGCGCTCGGCCGGGCGCGGCCCCACCGCGCGTGGCCCGTGCTCATGGGGCTGGGGTCGCTCGGCCTGGCCTGGGCAGGCGCGTTCACGTCCAGCGACGTCGCGCTTGCCGTCACCGTGATCTCACTCGCGCGAGGGCTGCCCGAGGTCGCGGGCGCCCTGGTGGCGCTCGCCCTGCTGGCCGCGTCCGAGGCGATCTTCGGCGTTCGCTGGCGCGTGCTGAACCCGGCCAACGTGCTGTTCGGGACGCTGGGCGCGGGCGCGCTCTTCGCGCTGGTCGTCACCATGGGCCGGCTGCGCGAGGAGCAGGAGCGGACCCGTGCGGCGCTCGACGAGCTCCGGCGCTCGCGCGCGGCGCAGATGGAGGCGGCCAGGGGGGCGGAGCGCATCCGCCTGGCGCGCGAGATCCACGACGTGCTCGGCCACACGCTGTCGGCGCTCGCGGTGCAGCTCGAGGGCGCGCGCCTGCTGCTGGAGCGCCATGGCGCCGCGGCCACCGCCGTCGAGGCCGTCGCGCGCTCGCACCGCCTGGCCCGCGAGGGCCTGGACGAGGCGCGCAGGGCGGTCGGAACGCTGCGCGGAGACGACCTGCCCGGGCCCGACCTGCTGCCGGGGCTGGTCGAGGGCTTCACGCACGACAGCGGGACCGAGGCGCGGCTGGCGGTCGACGGCGAGCCGGCCGACCTGGCCCCCGACGCCCGGCTGGCGCTGTACCGGACCGCACAGGAGGCGCTGACCAACGTGCGCCGCCACGCCCACGCGACCCGGGTCGACCTGCGGCTGAGCTGGCACCTCGACGGGGCCGAGCTCACAGTCGAGAACGACGGGGTCGCGCCCGGCGCCGGGCCTCCCCGCGCCGGGTACGGGCTGGCCGGCATGCGCGAACGGGCCGAGCTGCTCGGGGGTAAGCTGGAGCTGGGCGCGGACGACGGCCGGTTCCGCGTCCGGCTCTGGGTCCCCGCCGTCGCGCCCACCGAATAAGGGACTGTTAAGTGGTTTTCCCGAATACGGAGGGGGCTCCCGTGGTTGCAGACGCCGACATGGACAGCAGTCGTACCATTCCAGACCTGCCATGACATCCGGGCCCACCATCAATGACCTGACGTTTCAGGCTGCCACCGTGAACGGCTCGGGCAGCCAGTCCGCCAACCTCGTGCTCACGCGCGCGATCTTCTCGATGGGCATTCCGGTCGCCCCGAAGAACGTGTTCCCGTCGAACATCGAGGGACTCCCCACCTGGTACCAGCTGCGGATCTCGCCGCGGGGCTACCAGGCGCGGGCCGGCGCACCCGACGTCCTGGTCGCGCTGAACCCGGCGACATGGACGAAGGACCTCAGGAACGTCAAGCCGGGCGGGGCGGTGGTCCACGAGCAGGCGTACTCGACAGCCGGCGCGCGGGACGACGTGGCGTACTTTCCCGTCCCGTTCGCGAAGCTGGCCAAGAGCCGGATCGCGAGCGACACCCTGCGCAAGCAGCTGACGAACATGCTCTACGTGGGCGTGGTCGCCGGCCTGCTCGACATTCCGTTCGAGGCAATCGAGCACGGCATCCGGCGCACGTTCCAGACCAAGCCCAGGGCGTGGCAGGTGAATGTCGACGCGGCGTGCGTCGGCTACCAGTACTACCAGGACGAGTTCGCTGACCGGAAGGTCGGCCACACCCTGCGGCCGATGACCGGGGTCACCGATGGACTCGTGCTCATCGAAGGCAACCAGGCGGCGGCGCTGGGCTGCGTGATGGGCGGCTGCACGGTCGCCGCCTGGTACCCGATCACGCCCTCGTCGAGCCTCTGCGAGAACCTGATCGCGTACGCCGACCGCTTCCGGGTCGGCCCCGCCACCGGCGAGAAGAAGATCGCCATCGTGCAGGCGGAGGACGAGCTGGCGGCGCTCGGGATGGCCGTCGGCGCCGGCTGGGCGGGCGCCCGGGCGATGACGTCGACGAGCGGGCCGGGCATCTCGCTGATGGCGGAGTTCAGCGGCCTCGCGTACTACGCCGAGGTGCCGGTCGTGATCTTCGACATCCAGCGCATCGGACCGTCGACGGGCCTGCCGACGCGGACCTCGCAGGCGGACGTGGGCTTCGTGTACACGCTCTCCCACGGCGACACGAAGCACCTGGTCCTCCTGCCGGGCACGGTCGAGGAGTGCTACGAGTTCGGTCAGGAGGCGTTCGACCTGGCCGACCGCTTCCAGACCGCGGTCTTCGTGCTCTCGGACCTCGACCTCGGCATGAACCTGTGGATGACGCCCACGTTCGCGTATCCGGAGCGCCCGTTCCAGCGCGGCAAGGTGCTGGGCGTCGAGGAGCTCGAGCGGCTGGAGGGCCAGTGGGGCCGGTACCGCGACGTCGACCACGACGGGGTGGCGTACCGGACCCTGCCGGGCACCCACCACACCGCCGCCGGCTACTTCACCCGCGGCTCCGGCCACGACGAGGACGCGCGCTACACCGAGGAGGCCGAGGCCTACGCGCGGAACATGGACCGTCTGGCGCGCAAGTTCGAGAGCGCCCGAGCGGCCATGCCGGAGCCGATCGTGGATGCATCCTCCGGATCGGCGATCGGGCTCATCGCGTTCGGCACGACCCACCATGCCGTCATCGAGGCGCGAGACCTGCTTCGCGAGCGCGGCCTGCCGGTCGACTACCTCCGCATCCGTGCCCTGCCGCTGTCGGCCTCGATCGCCGACTTCGTCCGCCAGCACGAGCGTGTCTACGTGATCGAGCAGAACCGCGACGGGCAGATGTACGACCTGCTCCGCCTGGAGCTCGCGGTCGACCTCGCGGGCCGGCTGCGCTCGATCCGCCACTACGACGGACAGCCGATCCCCGCGGAGTCCATCACCCGCCCGCTTCTGGAGCTGGAGGAGGCAGTCCCGGTCCAATGAGCGCCACCCTGAACCACATCGGCCTTCCCCGCGACGCCTACAAGGGTGCTGCGACGACGCTCTGCGCGGGCTGCGGCCACAACTCGATCACGAACCACCTGGTCAAGGCGCTCTACGAGCTCGGGGTCGAGCCGCACCTCCTGGCAAAGATGAGCGGCATCGGCTGCTCGTCCAAGACGCCCGCGTACTTCGTGGACCAGGCCCACGGGTTCAACGGCGTGCACGGGCGCATGCCGGCGCTGACCACGGGCGCGGGGCTGGCAAACCGGAAGCTGCTGATGGTGGGCATCAGCGGCGACGGCGACACGGTGTCGATCGGCCTCGGCCAGTTCATGCACCTGATGCGCCGGAACGTGGACTGCACGTACATCATCGAGGACAACGGGACCTACGGCCTGACCAAGGGCCAGTTCTCGGCCACAGCCGACGTCGGCTCGGTCCAGAAGCGGGGCAGCGTCAACACGTACCAGCCGATCGACCCGTGCGCGGTCGCCCTGACGCTCGGCTGCACGTTCGTCGCCCGGTCGTTCTCTGGCGACGGCAAGCAGCTGGTGCCGCTGATCAAGGCCGCGATCGCCCATCGGGGCACCGCCATGCTGGATGTGGTCTCGCCCTGCGTGACGTTCAACGACCACGATGGCTCGACGAAGAGCTACTCGTGGGTGAAGGACCACGACGAGCAGATCCAGGACGTCACGTTCATCCCGTTCTTCGAGGAGATCCACGTCGACTACGAGCCGGGCACGATGCAGGAGGTCGAGCTCCACGACGGCTCGCACCTGGTGCTGAAGAAGCTGGCCGAGGACCACGACGCGACCGACCGGATCGGCGCGATGCGCCTGATCGAGGAGGCGAGGGAGCGGAACCAGCTGCTCACCGGGCTGCTCTACATCGACGAGTCCGCACAGGACTTCGCCACGCGGGAGAACCTGCCCTCGCGGCCGCTGCGGGACTACGACGAGTCGGACCTGCGCATCAGCCGCGAGGACTTCATCCTCCACATGTCGGAGCTGGCATAGGGCTGTTTCGCGGCACTTCCACCTGGCCGCAGCCCTTGTATTCCTCTACCGCAGCGGCCGGAAGAACGCCCGCACGTCGCCGACCAGCAGGTCGGGCGTTTCCATGGCCGCGAAGTGGCCGCCGGTGGCGAACTCGGACCAGTGGACGACGTTGTTGCCGCGCTCCGCGTAGCGCCGGATCGCCACGTCCTCCGCGAAGACCGCCACGCCGGTCGGCGTGGTCGCCGGCGCCTGGCCCCACGAGCCCGCGTGCATGTTCTCGTAGTAGAGCCTCGCCGACGACCCGGCGGTGTTCGTGAGCCAGTACACCATCACGTTGGTGAGCAGCTGGTCGCGGTCCACCGCCTCCTCGGGCCGCTCGATGCCCGAGTTGGTCCACTCCGCAAACTTCTCGACGATCCACGCGAGCTGCCCGACGGGTGAGTCGGCGAGGCTGTACGCCAGCGTCTGCGGCCGCGTCGCCTGGATCTGGAAGTAGCCGTACCCGTCGCCGAGGAACCGGCCCAGGCGCGCGACTCGCGCCTTCTCCACCTCCGTGAACGTGGCCAGCTCGTCCGGCTCGACCGGACCGAGCGGGATGAACCCCAGTGTGGCGGCGTTGACGTGCACGCCCACGACGTGCTCGGGGTCGGCGCGGCCGACCGCCGGTGAGACGAAGGCGCCCCAGTCGCCGCCCTGCGCGCCGTACCGCTGGTAGCCGAGGCGGCGCATCAGCTCGACCCAGGCCCGAGCGACCCGATCGGTGGTCCAGCCCGCCTCGTGGGTCGGTCCGGAGAACCCGTAGCCGGGGATCGACGGGATCACCAGGTGGAACGCGTCCCCGGGGTTGCCGCCGTGCCGGCGGGGGTCGGTGAGCGGGCCGATGACGTCCAGGAACTCGACGACGGATCCCGGCCAGCCATGCGTGAGGACCAGCGGCAGGGCACCCGGCTCCGGCGAACGCACGTGCAGGAAGTGGACGCCGGCGCCGTCGATCGTCGTCGTGAACTGTGGGAACTCGTTCAGGCGCGCCTCGTACCGGCGCCAGTCGTACGTCGTCCGCCAGTACTCGGCAAGCTCCCGCAGATAGCCGAGCGGCACGCCGCGGGTCCAGCCGGTGTCCGGCAGCTCGTCCGGCCAGCGCGTGCGGGTCAGGCGGTCACGCAGGTCGTCGAGGTCGGACTGCGGGATGTCGATGCGGAAGGACCGGATCTCGGACATCGTTCTCCTCCGTGCGGTGGGACCGGAACGAAACGTTCTGATCCCATTGTAACAGAACAGAACGATCCATTCCGATACAGGTCGATTCGGTCGTCGTTCTACCCTTTGCTGCAGAGATGGGCTCCGACGAGTTCGCGGAGGGTGCGGCCGAGATCGCGCACCGGGATCCGGCGATGGCGGCGATCATCGAGGCCGCAGGTCCGCCGGTGCTGCGTCCGCCCCAGGAGAGTGAGTTCGCCTCACTGGTCCGGGCCATCACGTTCCAGCAGCTCGCGGGCAGGGCAGCGATGGCGATCCACGGCCGGTTCGCGGCGGCGCTTCCGGACGGCGTGACGCCGGCAGGGGTGCTCGCGCTGCCCGAGCCGGCCTTCCGCGCGGCGGGCCTGTCCGCCAACAAGACCGCGTCCATCCGGGACCTGGCCGCGAAGACCGTCGACGGCACGGTGCCGCTCGGGGACCTCGAGGGCCTGGGGGACGACGAGATCGTGCAGCGGCTCTCGTCCGTCCGCGGCATCGGCAAGTGGACCGCTGAGATGTTCCTGATGTTCCAGCTCCGGCGGCCCGACGTCTGGCCGGTGGACGACCTCGGCGTCAGGAAGGGCTACGCGCTCATCCACCGGCTGCCCGAACCGCCGAAGCCGCGAGAGCTGCAGGTGCTCGGCGACCCCTACCGGCCCTACCGGACGGTCGCGGCCTGGTACTGCTGGCGCGCCGCGGAGACGATCGTTCCTGCCTAGGCGCGGCCTTCGAGTGTGCCGGGTCCTTGCGATGCCTGGCCCCGGGCGGCGGCGTCCTCCAGGTACCGGGCGATCAGGCGGCCCGCGATGCTGAACCCCGCCGGCCGGTCGCCGGGCCCCGGCAGCTCCTGGAGCCGGAACCACCGCGCCTCGGTCAGCTCCTCCTCCTGGACCCGGATCTCGCCGGAGCGGTAGCGGGCGAAGAAGCCGACCATCAGCTGGCTCGGGAACGGCCAGGACTGGCTGCCGAAGTACCGGAGGTCCTCCACCTCGAGTCCGACCTCTTCGCGGACCTCGCGGGCGACCGCCTGCTCCAGCGTCTCGCCCGGCTCCACGAAGCCGGCCAGGAGGGCGAAGAAGCCGGCCCGGAAGCGACGGTCGCTGGCGAGCAGGACCTCGTCGTCGCCGCGGTGCACCAGCGTGATCACGGCCGGGTTGATCCGCGGGAAGTGCAGCGCGCCGCAGCCGGGGCACGCGCGCGCCATCTCCGTCTGGTGCGCCTCGGTCGTCTGCCCGCAACGGCCGCAGTACGCGTGGCCGAACCACCAGTCGAGGGTCTGCGACGCACGACCCGCCATCGCCACGATCGGACCGTTCTCGACGCGCGAGAAGAGCTCGCGGAGCCCCACCGGAGTCAGGCCGACCGGCGGCTCGCCCTCCTCGATCGCCACCGCGTAGCACGATCGGCCATCGACCCGACCGAGCAGGATCGGGCCGGCCAAGAGTCGCGGAGCGTCGCCCAGGGCGGTGAAGTCGGGCACCTCCAGTCCGGGCCGGACGAGCATCCGGCCGGCGCTGAAGGCGAACGCGAACGCGTCGGCCTCGGGCTGCGCGATGGGAATCACGCGTTCATCTTGCCCGACCGCCGGCATCGCCGGGACGCCGGCGCGCCTCAGGCGCAGCCTGCCGGGCTCACCGGGCAGCGGTCCTGGCCGTTGCCGAGCACGTGGAGCCACGTCAGCCCCGTGTTCAGGAGGAGCACCCTCCCCGCCTCATCGGTGAACCAGACCGGCGTGTGATTCTCGGAGTAGGTCTGGCCGGCGACTCCCATGTGCCACGTCGCGTGCACCAGGAGGCCGTCCGAGTACACCTCGGCGGGACCGGTGCCCAGCATGTCGTACCACACCGAGTGGGCGCCGCCGTTGTCGTCTTCGACCCAGCCGGCGTCGTGGAAGGGCACGTGCAGCAGCACCACGTTCTTCACGTGCACCTGCTGGCCCGTCACCTGGTCCACGAAAGGAGCACCGTCGTCGAACCGCAGGTACTGGCCGGAGCCGGAGTCGTACGAATACGACACGCCGTGCAGGGGGACCTGCGGCGGGTCGGCGGGCTGGCCGGCCCCGACGTCGCCGTGGGGCGGGTCCACTGCGTAGCCGCCCGGCGGCTGCGGGGCCTCCGTGCGCAGGCGCTCGGCTCGATCCCCAGACGTGTACAGGTTGTGCGGCACCGCGCGGAAGCCCACCCGGAAGAAGTGGCCGCCCTTGTCGTAGAGCTCCATGACATTCGGCACCGGCACCGAGCCCGGCGTGGTGCCCAGGATCCAGCCGCCGGTGCCGTCCGAGACGCCGCTGCACATCGTGTAGGCGGCGTACGCGAACCCCAGGTACGGGTTGATCATGCGGCAGCTCCGCACCGGGCCGACGGTGGCCGGCACGTTCGCGAAGTAGATCGCCGTCATGCGCGTGATCCCGTACTCGCTCAGGTACTCGTACACCAGGTCGGCGCCCTGGAGCCCGGCCTGCGGGCGCGCCGGCCCGCTGTTCTCGACCGTGATCGCGATAGGCGTCTGCGGCCGGAAGCCGGGCTGCACGCCCGACGTGGAGTTCGCGGGCACGGTGGCCAGCATCGAGGCCTGCAGGGGCGCGGGCGCTGCGACCGGCATGGGCGCGGCCACGGCGAGCCGCACGGGGTGGTAGGGCGCCAGGCCCGCGAGGGGCACCTCGAACGAGAGCAGGTCGGGGCTCCAGGCCAGCGAGTCCGGCGGCACCGGCTGGCCGTCGAACGAGACCTTGATCGCCGCCGGCGGCACCTGGGCCGTGAACGAGACCCTGAGGTGGCTGCGCGCCGTGAGGGCGACGGTGCCCGACGCCGGGTTGCCGTCCACGGTGAACTGCGCCCCGACGGCCGGGGGCGCGGGCGGCTTCGGCCGGACGGACCGGTGCGCCGGCGCGGAGTGGCTCCACGGCAGGCTGCAGGTGGCCGTGAGCAGCACGACGCAGCCGGCGGCTACGACCCGCTCTGGATGCATGACCGGAAACCGTACCAGCCGTGTCAGGGGCGGCGGCGGGCGACGGCTCGCATCCCCAACGCGCACCTCGGAGAACCAGGCGGCGGTCGCAGGTGTCGGCCCGCTCGCGGGCGAACTGGCCTCACGTTTCCTCGAGCAGGTCCTGGTACAGCCGCAGCGTGCGCTGGTCGAACGCGACCAGGCGGACCAGGTCGACGTCCGTCTCCGCCGCTCGCAGGGCCGCGACCGCCACCCGTGCGGCGTCCTCGGGCGGGTAGCCGTATGCGCCGGTGGAGATCGCGGGGAAGGCGATGGACCGGGCGCCGAGCTCGTCGGCCATCTCGAGGGATCGTCGGTAGCAGGCCGCCAGCAGCGCCGGCTCGCCCCGGTCGCCGCCGCGCCAGACCGGACCCACCGTGTGGACCACCCAGGTGGCGGGGAGCGCGAACGCCGGGGTCGACCTGGCCTCACCCACCCGGCAGCCGCCCAGCGGCCGGCACGCCTCCAGCAGCTCCGGCCCCGCGGCCCGGTGGATGGCGCCGTCGACGCCGCCCCCGCCCAGCAGGGACGCGTTGGCCGCGTTGACGATCACGTCGACCCGCTCCCTCGTGATGTCGCCCTGGACGGCCTCGATCCGCATGGTGTCAGCTCACCGACTCGGCGGCGACCTCGCGGTGTGCGGCGGCCTCGGGCTCCGGCTCGGCGGCCGGCTTCGCCGCGACGGCCGCGCGAAACGCGCCGGACAGTCCGATCCCCACCGAGAGGATGACTCCCGCCACCAGCATGAGGCCAGCGAACCGGGCGCCGGCGACCCTGGTGGTGTAGACAGCCACGGCGGCCACGACCGCCAGGCACGCGATGGCGAGCGAGCCGTCGCCGACGAACAGGCCCCACACCTCGGTGACGACCGACCTCGCCGCGCGCACCACGGCGACGCGGGTCTCCCCGAACGAGAGCGGGTGCCGCAGCGCCCAGACCAGGGCCAGCGACGCCGCCGCGTACACCGCCACCAGCGGCAGCAGCGAGAGGTCGGACTGCCACCACACCACGCCGATGCCCTCACCGGCGAAGAACGTGCCGAACGAGGTCAGCATGATCCCGACCACGTACTTCATCGCGTTCTCGGGCACGTGCGTCAGCGGCCGGCGGAGCACGAGGCCGGCGACGGCCACCACCGCCAGCGCCGACAGCGCGCCCGTCGTGGCCGCGGGCACGGAGTTCAGTCCGCCCAGCGCGATCACGATGAAGACGACCTCGAGGCCCTCCAGGAAGACGCCGTTGAAGGAGGTGCCCACGCCGACCCAGTGCAGCGCGCCCTGCCGCTCGAGCTGCTCGCGCGTCTCCACGAAGGCGGCCTCCTCGTCGTGCAGGGCCTTGAGGCCGCTTGAGCGGAGGATCGCCTTGTGCAGCCACTTGAGGCCGAAGAGCAGCAGGAAGACGCCGACCACCGTCCGGGCCAGCGGGAGGGAGACGACCCCGCCGACCGCGGTGCCCAGGACCGCGACGAGCGCAAGCAGGGCCGCGAACGCCAGGGCCATGCCGAGCACGGCGTTGCGCCAGCCGCGGTACAGGCCCACGGCGAGCACGATGGTCAGGGCTTCCACCCACTCCACGCCGGCCGCCAGGAAGCTGGAGAGGACGACGAGCGCGCTCATGGATGGTTCCCTCCTCGGTGCATGCCTCTCTTCGACGCCACCCGCCATGCTACGGCCCGGGGCGGTTCGTCCGAAGCCGGCGCAGCACGCGGAACAGCGGTACGGGTACTGTGAATTCGTAAGGAACAGTGGGTGCATCGCTTCCTGAGGTTCGTGACCGCGAGCACGTGAGGCCGGCCAGGCGGGTCGAGACCGGGCGCCTGCTGCGCCGCGCTCTGCCCGTGGCGGTGGCCCTGGCCGCCCTGACGGGCCTCGTCCTGGTCGTGAACCCGCGCTCGCTCGCCACCGCGCTGTCGCGCTTCAACGGGCTGGTCGCCCCGCTGGTCGTGCTGGTCGCGGCGGGCTGGTTCGTGCTCCAGGGCGTGCGCTGGCACCAGCTGCTGCGTGCCGCTGGAAGCGGCCTGCGGCTGGGCGACAGCGTGCTGCTCAGCGTCGCGGGGCAGACGATCACGGCGGTGCTGCCGCTGGGCGACCTGACCCGGGCGGTGTTCGCGACCGAGGCGGCGGGCCTGGAGGTCGGCGCCGCGGCCGCGACCGTGACCGTGCAGGAGCTGACGTTCACGCTGTTCCTCGTCCTGCTCGCGGCGCCGGGAATGATCGCGATGCACCTGGGGACGGGCATCGTCGCGGCCGTGATCGCCGGCGTGCTGGCGATCTTCGCCATCCTCACGGTGCCGCCGCTGTTCGCGGCGGTCAGGGGTGCGGCCGCCCTCCTGCCGCTGCCGCGGCGGGTGCTGGCGCAGATCGACGAGCTGCAGCGCGAGACCGTCCGCCTGCTGCGTCGACGGGACACGGCGCGCTGGTCGCTGCTCGACCTGGCCAGGGCCGCAGTGGGCGCGACCGTCCTCTGGCTCATCGTGCAGGGCCTCGAGCCCGGCGCCATCGGCTGGTGGAAGGCGGCGTTCGTGGTGGCGGTGGCGTACGTGGGTGGAGCGGTGAGCTTCCTCCCGGGCGGCACCGGCGCGAACGACGCGAGCGTGGTCGGCCTGCTCATCCTCCTGGGCCTGGACCCGGGCACGGCGGGCGCGGCGGCCCTGCTCCAGCGCGTGGTGTTCACGGGCCTGGCCACCGGGCTGGGCGTGACCGCGTACCTGGTGGCACGGCGGCGCTTCAAGCTCGGGGGACTGCTGGTCCAGCGCGCCGCCTGATCGGCGCGGCGCCTGACCGCACATCCGTCCCGATGCGCGGTTGGGGCACTCGCTACGCTTCGAGGCATGACCCCGACGGCCGAGGACGACGAGCCCGACCTGGCCGCTGGGCACGCCTCCGGCGCCGGCTACGACCTCGGGCGCTTGTACGCGTTCAGCGACGGCGTGTTCGCGATCGCGATCACGATCCTCGTCCTCGGCATCCCCGTCCCCAGCGTCGCCGACCCGACGCAGCTGCCCGGCGAGCTCCGGCACCTCAGCCTGAACCTGGTCGGCTTCGCGCTGAGCTTCGTGCTCGTCGGGACCCAGTGGATCGCCCACCACCGCCTGCTCCGCAGGCTCGACTTCTGCACCGGCACGATCATGTGGATCAACCTCCTGGTCCTCATGGGCATCTGCCTCGTCCCGTTCGCGACGTCGCTGCTCGTTCGGTACGGGGGCACCGCCGCGGGAGCGATCCCGTACGCGATCCTGCAGGCCTCGATCGGGATCATGTTCGTCCTGTATCGCCTGTACCTCGTGCGCCATGGCGTCGACCTGGGCGGGACGCTCGTGCTCTCGTGGATCCCGGCACTCGCCTTCGTCCTCTCGATCCCCCTGGCGCTGGTCAACGTGAACTACTCGTACGCCGTCTGGGTGGCCGGGTTGACGATCTCGCGCGCAGTGTCGCGGGGCCTCGGCACCTCGCTGCTCGGGCGGCTGAGGCGGTTGGACCTCCCATGGACGCGATCACCGTCCTGATCGCCGAGGACCACACGCTGGTCCGCGAGGGCACGCACGAGATCCTGGAGCGCGAGCCGGACCTGTCCGTCGTGGCCGAGGCGGAACGCGGCGACCTCGCCCTCACGCTGATGCGGAGCCTGCGGCCCGACGTCGCCCTCGTGGACCTGCGGCTGCCGGGCCTGTCCGGTATCGACACGGCCCGGCAGGCGGCCGATGCCGGCCTGCCCACCCGAGTCGTGATCCTGAGCGCATTCGACGACGAGGAGTACGTGGTCGCCGCGCTCGACGCCGGGGCCGCCGGCTACCTGACCAAGACCATCCCTTCGGCCGAGCTGGTGGACGCCGTCCGCCGGGTCCGCGCGGGCGAGGTCGTCCTTCAGCCGGCCCTCGCGGCGCGGCTGGCCAGCCGCATGCGGCGGCGGACGCCGCGGCTCAGCCCGCGCGAGCAGGAGGTGATGCTCCTGCTGCGCCGGGGCATGCCGAACAAGACGATCGCCAGGGACCTGGGCATCAGCGAGCGCACGGTCGAGAACCACCTGCGGCACATTTTCGAGAAGCTGGGCGTCAGCTCGCGGACCGAGGCCGTCGTCCACGCGCTCTCGCACCACCTGATCTCCGGGGAGGACTGGGCGTGACGGGCGCCGGCGCTCGCTTCGGCCAGGTGCTGGGCCGGTCGGTGCGGCCCCCGATCGGCGACGGCCGCTTCTGGGTCATCCAGTCGCTCGTCATCGTGATCGCAGCGGCGTTCTGGGCGGCCGTCCTGTCCGGGCGGTGGCAGCTCTCGGTCTTCTGGGGCGGCGAGCTGCTGGCGCTGTTCCTGCTGCCCGTTGTGTACGCGGCGCTCAACTTCGGCCTCGCTGGCGCGCTGGCGACCGCCGTGTGGGTCTCCGTGCTCAGCCTGCCCGCGGTGCCTATGGCGCACAGCGCCGAGCGCGCGTCGTCGACCGTGGTGGAGGTCGCGCTCTTCCTCGCGGTCGCACTGTTCGTCGGGGACCGGGTGGAGCGCGAGATCATCCAGCGCCGCGACGCGGAGGCGGCCCGCGGAGCCATGCGGCAGTCGGAGGCCAGGGTGCGCAGCCTGTTCGAGAACAGTCCCGCCGCGACGCTTCAGCTCGATCCGGACGGCGCGGTGCGCGAGGCCAATCCGGCCGCGGCCGTCCTGTTCGGCCGGAGCCGGGATCGCCTGGTCGGCGCGGCGCTCTGGGAGCTGGTCGGGGCCGAGTCCGCCGCGGCCATCGGATCGGGCGCCAGGCCGGTGATCGAGCTCGAGAGCACGGCCGGCGGGCGGCGGTTCCTGCGGCCGGTGGTGAGCCGCGGCCCGGGCGCCGGCGCGTTCCAGCTCGTGTTCCTGGACGTCAGCGACGAGCGGCGCCGGCTCGGCGTCAAGGACGCGTACGCCGCCTCCGTCGTCAAGGCGCAGGAGGAGGAGCGGGCCCGCATCGCGCAGGAGCTGCACGACGAGCCGCTGCAGACCGTCGTGCACCTGTACCGGCTGCTCGACCGGCTGGCGACGGCGCCCGACGGTCGCGCCGAGGACGTTCGCGCCGGCCTGCGCGAGGCGCGGCAGGTGGCGGAAAGGATCGCCGAGGAGCTGCGACGCCTGGCCCGCGGTCTGCGACCGGCCAGCCTGGAGGACCTCGGTCTGGTCACTGCGCTGAACCGCCTGGTGGCGGACGCCGACGGCCGGGACTCGCTGCACGCACACCTCCGCGTCGAGGGCGAGCCGCGGCGGCTGGACCCGCTGGTCGAGCTCGGCCTGTTCCGGATTGCGCAGGAGGCCGTGCGCAACGTGGAGCGTCACGCCCAGGCGACCCAGGTCGAGGTCGGGCTGCGCTTCGGCGCCGAGGCGGTCGAGCTCACGGTCGCCGACGACGGCCGCGGCATCCCCCCGTCCATCCTGTCCGACGGCGAGCCGCACCGTCTGGGCCTGGTCGGAATGGAGGAGCGCGCGGCGCTGCTGGACGGGCGGTTCCAGATCGAGTCGCGCCCCCAGCACGGAACCACGGTTCGGGCCTCGATCCCGCCCCGCTGAACGGTCGGGTTCGTTCAGTGGGCGAAGCCGTAGTCCAGGAGCTTCACCGCGTCCGTGAAGAAGGCGCCAGAGTCCAGCACGACGACGACCAGATGACGCCCGGCACGCGTCGCCGTCGCGATCATGCACGGGCCGGCGTCGTCGGTGAAGGCCGTCTTCATCCCGGTCGCGCCCGGGTACGTGAACGGGCCGTCGGGCAGCACCAGCTTGTTGTAGTTGACCATCGCGAACTGCTTGTGGGTCGCCGTCTGGGGCAGCGTGATCGACGGCGTGCCCGAGATCGCCAGCAGCGCAGGGTATCGGGTCATGATCGCGGCCGCCGCCAGCGCCAGGTCGTAGGCCGTCGTCCGCATCGCCGGTTCGTCCAGGCCCACCGGCGTGGTGAAGTGGCTGTCGCCCATGTGCAGGGACGCGGCCTTCTCGTTCATCAGGCGCACGAACTGGTCGCGCTGCACGATGCCGCCCGCCAGCGTCTCGGCCGCGTCGTTGCCCGAGCGGAGGAACAGCCCGTACAGCAGGTCGCCCACGCGCAGCTTCTCGCCCGTGGTCAGGCCCATCACCGTCGACGTCGGTTCCACCTCCCGGACGGCGTCCGCGTCCGTGGCGCCCGTCACCCTGACGACGCGATCCAGCGGAGCCAGGTCCGCCGCGACCATCGCGGTCACCAGCTTGGTGAGGCTGGCCGGGGCGCGCCGCTGGTGCGGCTGCCGCTGCCAGAGCACCTGCCTGGTGTCCACGTCGATCACCACGTCCGCCACTCCCTGCACTTCCAGCGCACCCTGCGGGTGCCGGTTCAGCCACGCCACCGAAAGGGGCGGGCTCGCGGCCGGGCGCGCCGCCGCTGGAGCCGCCGGCGCGGCGTGCAGGCTCGCCAGCGCCAGCGGCACGCCCGCGAAGACCACGGCCACGACGGCTGTGAGGAGCACGATCCGCAGTGGGCGGCCCCAGCGCACGCCCCTGACCCGCCTCCGGCCCGACGGGAGGCTCACGGTTCGAGAGTCCCGAACGCGTCCCGGGCCGCCGCCAGGATGCCCGCGTACCCCGTGCAGCGGCAGAGCTGGCCGTCGACCGCGGCGATCAGCTCTTCGTCGGCGACCTCGTTGCGGCGCTCCCACAACTCCGCCAGCGCCATGAGGAAGCCCGGCGTGCAGTAGCCGCACTGCAGGGCGTGGTGGCGGTGGAACGCCTGCTGGAGCGGGTGCAGCGCACCGTCTCCGGCCAGCGCCTCCACCGTGGTCACCCGCGAGCCCTCAGCCTGGACGGCGAACAGCAGGCAGGAGCGCACCGCCTCGCCGTCGAGGAGCACCGTGCAGGAGCCGCAGACGCCGTGCTCGCAGCCCAGGTGCGTGCCGGTCAGGTGCGCCCGGTCCCGGATGAAGTCGGCCAGGGTCAGCCGCGGCTCCACTCGCGCGCGCACGCGCCGGCCGTTGACCTCCACGTCGACGTCGATCACGAGGCCAGCGCCCTGCGCGTCAGCACCTCGACGAGGTGGCGGCGGTAGCCGGCGTCGGCGTGGACGTCCGACGCCGGCTCGGCCATCGCCGCGGCGAGCGCCGGCAGCTCCTCGGCCGGCCCGTCGACGAGGTACGGACGGCCCGCCGCACCGAAGACCGCGACCCGGCAGACGCCGCCGTCGGGCGGCAGTCCGGCCACCACCCCGGCCAGCGCGAAGTCGCCCTGCCGCCGGGACACCTCTCGCACGCGCCACCGCCACCCCGGCCGCGTGCGCAGCCGCAGCGCGACCGCCAGCTCGCCCGGCCGCAGGGAGGTCATCAGGGGCCCGACCAGCAGGTCCGAGACGCGGACCTCACGGGCGCCGGCCGCGGAGCGCACCTCCAGCACGCCGTCAAGCGCCAGGGCGAGCGCGGACAGCTCCGCCGCCGGGTCGGCGTGGCAGACGCTGCCGACCACGGTGCCGCGGTTGCGGATCGGGGGGTGCGCGACCCAGCGCAGCGCCTCGCCCAGCGGAGCGATGCCCGCCCGCTCGGCCGCTCGCTGCCGGACGACTGCCCCGATCCGGACCTCCCCGCTCGCAAGCGCCTCGATCCGGTCCAGCGGCAGCCGGTTGACGTCGACCAGGAGCGCCGGCCGGGCCAGGCGGAACGCCAGCATGGGGACCAGGCTCTGGCCACCGGCGAGGACGCGCGCCTCGTCGCCGCCCTCGGCCAGCGCCGCCAGGGCCTCGTCAACCGACTCCGGACGCCGGTACGCGAAGGGCGCCGGCTTCACCGGGTCATCGACCTTCGTAGTCGGGGTCGCGCTTCTCGAAGAACGACTCCACGCCCTCACGGTAGTCGTGGGTCGAGCGCAGCATCGCGTAGGCCTTGCGCTCGATCTCCATCGCGGCTGAGAGGCCGGCGTCCATGCCCCGGTTCAGCGTCGACTTCAGGGTCGCCATCGCGAGCGGCGAGCGCTGGCACAGCTCGCCCGCGATCGCCAGAGCCGCCTCGGCCAGACGATCGGGCGTGACCACCTCGCAGACGAGGCCGCACACCAGCGCCTCCGTCGCCTGCATCCGCCGCCCGCGCAGGATCATCTCCTTCGCGCGCGACCACCCGATCAGCCGGGGCAGGCGCTGCGAGCCGCCCGAGCCGGGCATCTGCCCGCGCAGGATCTCGGGCAGCGCGAACTCCGCGCGGTCCGTGCAGAGCCGGATGTCGCAGGACAGCGCGAGCTCCATGCCGGCGCCGAAGCAGAAGCCGTCCACGGCCGCGATCACCGGCAGCGGGCATCGTTCGGCCGCCGCCAGGTTCTCGCCGAGGTGCGCGAACTCGTAGGGCTCGTGCTCCAGGAACCCGCGCATGTCGCCACCGGCGCTGAACGTGCCGCCGGCGCCGGTCACGACCACGGCTCGCGCGCGGCGCTCGCGGGCCAGCCCCGCGAACGCGTCCTCGATCCCCTGGCGCATCTCCCACGTGATCGTGTTGCGCTTGTCCGGGCGGTTGAGCGTGATCCGCGCGACCGGCGGCTCCGCCAGCACCTCGACCAGGAGGTCCTGGCTCAACGCGGCTCCCGGTCGTGCTGCTCGATGAACTCGGCGATCTTCACGATCACCTCGTCCTGCGCGGTCAGGTGCTTCTGGAGCTCGCGGCACTCGTGCAGGATCGCCTCCGCGTCGCGATACGTCTGCTCGGAGCGCTGGTCCCCGGCCCGGCCCAGCACGTCCTGGCCGACCATGATCACGAACATCAGGATCAGCTGCGCCAGGCTGGACAGGAAGAGCAGGAACGCGAACGGGTACGGGTCGAACCGGATCACCCCGGCCAGGGCCAGGCCGATCCAGCCGAACTGGAACACCGTGGCCGCGTAGAACGCCCACATGGTGCCCACGGCCTCCGTGAGCATCGCGGCGATGCGACCGTTCACGCCGACGTACTGGTCCCGGACGCGGGCCGGCCGGTGGAACTTGCGCTCCTTGATCCACGGGTGGTGCTCGCCCGGCTCCACGACGCCGATTCCCCGGGTCAGGATCTTGTCCTGGTCCACCAGGTGCGCGTGGAGCTCGGCCACCTGCTTCAGGATCGACTCGGCGTCCTGGAACGTGCGCGCCGAGCGCCGGTCGGCCGCCCGGCCGAGGACCTGCTGGCCGACCAGGATCACGAAGACCAGCAGCAGCTGCGTGACGTTGCCGATCAGGAGCAGGAAGGCGAACGGATACGGATCGAGGCGGTGCAGCGGCCCCCAGGTGGCGAGCGCCATCCAGACGAGCACGAACGTCGTCGTGAAGTAGACGACCCACATCGTGCCCACGGCCTTCGTCAGCGCCGCGGCAAGCCTGCCGTTGAAGCCGACGTGCTCGTCGGCGAGCCTGGGCGGGCGCGACGCGTTACTCGCGTTGCTCATCGCGCGGAGCATACTCGCGGGTCACGAGCCGCCAGAGCCGCGACGCATGCGCCGGCAGCTCGAGGATCTCGACGCCCAGCGCATCGACGAGCGCGTTGGCGACTGCGGCCGGCCCCGACATCGCGGTGCCCTCGCCGATCCCCTTGGCCCGGCTCGGCACGAAGTCCGTGTTCCCGTCCAGGTGCGCCACGTGGACCGCGGGCATCTCGGCCGCTCCCGGGCACACGTAGTCCTGGAAGGTCGTGCTGAGCGGCGCGCCGTCCGGGCCGTAGACGAGCTCCTCGGAGAGGGCGCCCCCCAGCCCGTGGGCCAGGGCGCCGCGCACCTGCCCCTCCGCCAGCAGCGGGTTGAGGACGCGGCCGGCGTCGTGCACCGTGGCGTACTCCACGACGCGCGGCTCCAGCGTTTCGGGATCGACGTCGACCAGGCACGCGTCGGCCAGAGCGCCGTAGCAGACGGACGAGTCGACGGTGTCGTCCGGCGCCGGAGCGCGGGCGTGCTCCGAGCTGAAGTGCTCGGTCACGTGCAGCACCGGATCCACGCCCGCGGGAAGCGAGCCGGGGTCCCAGTGGGCCACTCCCGCCACGCGCCGCACCGGCACCGAGCGGTCGGTGCCGCGCACGCGCACCGCGCCGCCGGCGAGCTCGAGGTCGGCGGGGTCGGCCTCGAGCATCCCGGCGGCGATCGCCAGCAGGCGCCGGCGCAGGCCGGCGCACGCCCGGATCACCGCGGAGAGCGTGATCGGCGCGAAGCGGCTGGAATAGGAGCCGGAGGAGACGTGCCAGACCTGGGCGGCGGTGTCGATCCCGGCGTCGACCCGGATCACGTCGATCGGCAGGCCCAGCTCGTCGGCGACCACCTGGGCCGCCACGGTCTCGTGACCCTGGCCCTCTGGCGCCGTGGCGATCCGGAGGCGCACCCCGCCCATCGGGTCCATCGTCAGGGTGGCCGACTCGGTGCAGCCGGACTTGCCGAGGCCGCGGGCGCGCTCCTCCGGCGTCTGGGCCAGGGCGATGTAGCCCAGGTTGGTGCCCGACGGGTCGACCACCACGGCGATCCCGACGCCTGCCAGGCGCCCCAGCGCGCGCAGCCGGTCGCGCTCCGCGAGCAGCCGCTCGCGGTGGTCGCGTAGCAGCCGGTCGAGCAGCGCCGGGTAGTCGCCCGAGTCGTAGATGCCGCCCAGCGCCGTGCGGTACGGCATCCGCTCGGGGCCGACCAGGTTGCGCCGCCGCACCTCGGCCGGATCGAGCCCGATCCGCCGCGCCACCATGTCCATCAGCCGCTCCAGCGTGAAGGCGAGCTGCTGGCCGCCGAAGCCCCGGTTCAGCCCGGTCGGCGCCCGGTTGGTGAGCACCGCGCGCGCCTCGACGGCCACGTCGCGCACGTCGTACGGCCCGGTCAGGTTGCCGTAGCAGCGGTAGAGCGTGGCCGGCTCGGGCGGCCGCAGGTGCGCGCCCACGTCGTCGCGGATGTCCAGCCGCAGGGCCAGCACGCGGCCGCGGGCGTCGACAGCCGCCTCGGCCCGGGTCACACGGTCCGTGCCGCACTGGCTCGCGACCAGGTCCTCCCACCGGTCGGCGTTCCAGC
>DASQZW010000079.1:0-6191 GCA_035638495.1 Terriglobales bacterium | reverse complement strand
CACGCCGAGGTTGCGAGCGGCCGCAGGCCCCTGGTTGGCCTGCTCGAGCACCCGAGAGGGGAAGGGCAGGGCGAGCGCGCGCGCCATCTCGACGCTGCCGTCGTCGCCGCCGTCGGAGACGACCAGCACCTCCAGCGAGTCGGGCGGCCACTCCTGCAGCGCCAGCGCGGTCAGGACGCGCTCCAGCGACGCGCGCCGCTGGTACGTCGGGATGACGATGCTGAACGCTGGCGTCATGGGGTGGCGGCCCTGGGCTGCCGAGTGCGCAGATCGGGCCTTGGTGAGCGGGACCGGCGAGGGGGGGCCGGCGGGCTAGCATCGGTCCACTTCTGGGTGGTAACAGGACCCCAAGTATCCCAAATGTATGCCAATCGCCCCTTCCCGAGCCCAAATGAGGGCGATTGGCCTACATTTGGTCCACTTGCGCTTGACTTGCGCCACGACGACGATAGGGCAGCCGTCTCCCAGGAGTGGGTCGATGCCAGCCCGCCGGCCCCTTCGCCCGACTCTCTCACCAGAACGACGCCTCGCCGCCAGGCTGCCATTCCGCCCCCCAAGCGCCCATCAGGCCGACAGCCTCACGAGGGCGATCGTGAGCGGCGGCAGGCTGACCGCGCTGGCCGCCGAGGTCATCGGCACCCGCTCGATCGTGCCCGACCCCGCGGCCACGCGATACTCCGTCGCGGAGCGCGGCAGCGCACCCGTCAGGCTCAGCGAGACCTCGGTCGTCGCGGACAGCGACTCGTTGGCGAGCACGACGTCCACCTCGCCGGTCGCGGAGTGTCGCGACGCGAAGGCCGCCACCCGCGAGGAGCTCGACGTGGCCCGCAGCGAGCGGTCGCCGAACGTCGCGCCGCGGCCGTCGAAGTTGCGGTACAGCCGGAACGCCGCGCCGGCCGGGCTGTCCGGGGGCGGGAACGTCCAGTACGCGGCCAGGTCGACGCCTGAACGGCCGAAGATCCCGAGCGCCTCCGCCTCGGCCACCGCGCCGCTCGCGTCCTTCTCCCCGCCGAAGCTGTACTCGCTGATCGCCAGGCCCGTCCCCGGGTAGTCCCGAGCGATCCACTGCTGGAGCCGGGGGATCAGCATCACGTTCGTCGCGATCCACGACTCATCCTGGTACGTCGGGTCGTACAGGCTGCGCACCGAGCGGATGCGCCGCGCCTGCGTGTCCGGGTCGGACGCCGGCGAGTACACGCCCTGCGCCTGCGGGTAGTAGTGGACGTCGAGGAGGTCCAGGCTCCGGCTCCCGCGCTTCGCGTCGGCGCTCGCCACCTGCTGCAGCCACCAGGACAGGAACGGCTGGTCGCCGTGCTGCTTGCTGTCCGCGTGGCTGGCGTAGCTGTCGCTGCCGCGGTCGAGGTCGGAGTAGAGGTAGCTCTCCCAGCCGGACACGTCCGGTCCGAGCACCCGCGCCTGCGGGGCCTGCTGCTTGACCATGGTGGCGTAGTCCTCGAAGTTCGCCAGCATGTCCTCGTACCCCATCCGGACAGGGTGGACGTCCGTGTGCGTGGACGACCAGAGGTCGGGCTCGTTGTCCATCGCGTAGTAGCGCACCCCGCCCGGTCCGAACCGGTTCACCAGGTGGTGCACCCACTCGTCCTGGTAGACCGCGGACGAGTGGGGGTCCGGCTGGTCCACGAACGGCCCGTTCTTGCGCGCGTAGGACGGGACGCTGGTGGCCACCCGGTTCGCGCTGGGGTCGTAGCCGGCGATGGCGCTCGAGCCCGGGCTCGCCGGCGGGCCGCCCTGAGCCGGCACGTTCGTGGACTGCGTGGCGTTGCTGTCGTCGCGCGCGACCCAACCCATGGTCGGCACGGTCAGCAGCGGCGTGGCGCCGCTGGCCAGGGCGGCGGACACGAAGTCGTCGGCCGCCGAGCCGGGCTTGCCCGAGTAGTTGCCGTTGCGGAACTGCCAGTCCCGGGACGCGTTCCAGGCGTGGCCGTTGGCCCAGTTGTACGTGCTGGACGGGTTGCCGCCGGAGCGGTTGAGCGTGGCGCCCAGCTGCTGGACGACGGAGGGGTCAGCCGCGGCGACGCCGTAGATCAGCGGGCTGATCGCCGTGCCGTCCGACTCGTTGTCCACGACCACGACGTCGCGGCCGCCGGGCGCCAGGTCGCCGAGGCGCGAGGCCTCGCCCTGGACCTGGGCGGCGATCCTCCCGGCGCCGCGCGGGTGGCCGACCACGAGCCAGGCTGCGACGGAGCCGAGGGCAATGATGACGGCCAGCGCGCCGCCGATCAGCATGAGCCGGGTACGTGCGTTTCGCGTGCGAGCCATGTGAGGGTGCGGCGCGCGAGCGCCCGAGGGGGAAGCGTACCGGCGGTCCGGCCGCACCGGGAATGGGCCTCCCGCTCCGGTGCGGGCCATTCGTCCGGTGTGCCCGGGACGACGGCCCCAGCCGTGGGCGGGACAGGGAACGGGATGGCGCCCCCGCGCGCCCATTCCTCGCCGGAGTGCCGCGATGCCACACTGGGCCTCGATGGTTCGCCTCCTCGAGACGTTCTTTCGCCACCGGCTGCTGCTCCTCGGACCCGTGGTGCTGGTGCTGGTCGGCGCCATCGGCTGGGTCCTCGTCCAACCGCCGACGTACCAGTCGTCGGTGCGGGTCTGGGTCGAGCGGCAGACGCTGGTTCCGGACCCCAACAGCAACCCGTACCTGACGCCCGCGCAGGAGCAGGCCGGCGTGCTGACCGAGCTGATCAGCACGAAGTACTTCGACGCGAAGGTCGGCAAGCGCAGCCCGCTCTCCGAAGCGATCAAGGCGGCCTCCTCGCACGGCTCGGGCGGCATCCGGACCCGCCTGATGCGGCTGGTCGGCCTGGCCGGCCCCGGCGGACAGCTCAGCGACTCGCAGGTCGACGACCAGGTCTTCAACACGATCGTGGCCTCGACGCTCGTCGTCCCCACCGGCCCCGAGATCATCACCGTGACGTTCGGCTCGAGTGATCCCCAGATGGCCTCGCTCGTCGCCCAGGCCGTCGTCGACCAGTTCATGGACGAGACGCTGACCAACCAGCGGGTGCAGGCCGACGCGGCCGTCGCCTTCTACACCAGCCAGGTCAAGCAGGCGCAGTCGGACCAGGCCGTCGCCGACAAGGCGGTCGACGACTACCTGCTCTCCAACCCGAGCCAGCGGTCCGCGAACGCGATCCCTGACGCTCGCATGCTGCAGCTGCGCCGGGACGACGACGCCGCTCACCAGCGCACGCAGTCGGTGCTCGACAAGCTCGACCAGGCGCGCCTGGAGCGGGTGGCGCTCGACCAGACCGGCACGGCCGGCGTCCGGGTCCTCGACAAGGCCGAGACGCCGACGCAGCCCGCGTCGGTCAAGAAGGTGATCATCGAGGCCGTGGGAGTCGCCCTGGTGCTGGCGGTGCTGATCGTGGTGGTCGGCGTGCTGGTGCTCACCTGGCTGGACAGCACGATCCGCCGGCCGCAGGAGGTGGAGACGATCCTCGACCTGCGCCCCGTGGGGAGCGTGCCGAGAGTGAGCTGACCGCATGTCCGCCGTCTCGCAGGACGACCACTCGAAGCGCCCGGCGTCGGAGGCCCGACCCGTCCGCGCCAAGGCGCCCAAGCCGCCGGCCGAGGACGTTCGGATCCCGCGTCAGATGCTGGAGGTCTGCCGCAGCGCGAGCCTCCTGCTGGGCGGGCCGAACATCCGGCGGCTCGGCGTCACGAGCGCGCTGCGCGAGGAGGGCCGGACCAGCATCGCGCTGGCGATGGCCGTCGTCCAGCGCGAGGACTACGGCCGCCGGGTGGCGCTGGTCGACATGGACCTCGAGAACCCGTCGCTCGCGCGGAGGGCGGGCCTGGAGCCATGGCCCGGGCTCGCCGAGCTGACCAGGCACGACGCCACCGTCGAGGAGGTCATGCAGCCGCTGTCCGATGGCGTGCTGGTGGTCCCGTCCGGGGTCCTCGCGGCCTCGGCCGCCCGGACCATGACGGACATCGTCAAGGCAGACGTGCTGAGCGAGCTGGAACGGCAGGTCGACGTGGTCATCGCCGACCTGCCCCCGCTGCTGGGCGGTGGACCTGGCAGCTCGGCGTCGCGCGCGTTCCGAGAGATCCTGCTGGTCATCCGCGCCGGCGTGACGCCCGTCGCCCGGATCAAGGAGGCGACCGACGACCTGCCCGTCGTCCCGCACGTCCTGCTGAACGACATCCACACGAGCCTCCCGCGGTGGCTGCGGCGCCTCTCGGGGCGGTGAGCGGATGCAGTGGATGGCCGTGCTGGTCGCGGTGGCGATGTTCCTCGGGCTGCGTGACCGCACGACGGGCGGGTCGACCCACGTCACGCTGCTCGTCGTGACCTGCGTGACGCTGGCGGTGGTCTTCCTCTTCTTCCTCCATTAGCCATGGCCACAACCGCGACCCTGGGCGTGTCGGACGTCGCGCGGACCAGGCGCACGCAGGTGTTCGTGGCCGGCGCGGTGCTCCTGCTGCTGGCGGCGGTGCTGGGACCGGTCGGCGGCATCCTGAGCGAGAGCGGGCACGGCTTCGCGATCCTGGCCGTCGGCGCGCTGCTGGTGCCGGTGCTGTTCTGGAACGTGCCGCCCTCGCCGGTGATCCTGTGCGTGATCTCGGCCACGCTGATCGAGCGGTTCCCGGACGCCGGGGCGGACGCCATCACGGCGAAGATCCCGCTGTTCCGCAGCCTGCAGGACACGATCGGGCTGTCCGGCGTGACCTTCACGCCATACGAGCTGCTGCTCATGGTGGCGCTGCTCGTCTGGCTGGCGAAGGGGGTGGCGGACCGCCGGATCCGGCTGCGTGCCTCGCCGCTCGGCGTCGCCGTGATGGTGGTGGTCGGCATCGCGATCGCGATGGTGCTCTTCGGGCTGGCTCGCGGCGGCGTGTTCAACATCTCGCTGTGGGAGCTGCGGCCGTTTCTCTATATCGCCGTCACGTACCTGCTGGCGTCCCAGCTGATCTCGAAACGGGCGGCGATAGAGGCGATCCTGTGGGGGATAGTGATCGGCACCGGCCTGAAGGGGCTGGAGGGGGCCGAGCGGGTGTTCACCGTCGTCGTTCCCGCGGCGAGCCGGCCGGACTCCATCCTCGAGCACGACGAGAGTGTCTTCTTCTCGATCTTCATCGTCCTGACGGTGCTGTTGTGGGTCTACGGCAAGCGGGGCTGGCTGCGGCGGGTGGCGACGTTCCTGCTTCCGTTCGTGTTCATCGCGGACTTCGGCAACAATCGGCGCGCGGCGTGGGTGATGCTGCCCGCGATGCTGATCGCCGTGGCCGTGATCGCCTACGTGCGGATGCCCGAACGGCGCAAGACGATCGCCTGGGTCGTCGGGATCCTGGTGACGCTGAGCACGGCGTATGTCCTGGTCTACCGCAACTCGACGTCGCTGGAGGGCGAGCCGGCGCACGCCGTCTGGTCGCAGTTCCAGCCCGATCCCCGCGACGCCAACTCCAACCTGTACCGCCAGCTCGAGAACGCGAACCTGTCGATCGACATCAAGGTCGCCGCGTTCACGGGCACGGGCTTCGGCGTGCCCATCGCGCACCCCGTCCCGATCTTCGACGCCAGCAACCTCGACCCGCTGATCAACTTCATCCCGCACAACACGATCCTCTACGTGTGGCTGCGGCTGGGGACCCTGGGCGCGATCGCGTTCTGGTGCCTCGTGGGCGCGGCCATCATCGCCGCCTGCCGCCTGGCGCGCCATCCCGGCCGCGACTTCGGCGTGTTCGGGACGCTTGCCGTGGCGGCCGTGATCGCGTGGCTGGTCGAGGGCTGGCTGGACCAGGGCGTCACCAGCTTCCGGATCGCCACGCTGATCGGCTGCCTCCTGGGGACGGTGGCGGCGGCGCACCGGATCGCCGCCAGGGAGGCGGAGGAGGCGGCCGCCGCCGAGGAGCCGGTGACCGTCCGCCTGGTCACCTACCGGGTGCCGCGCCCCGAGGCCGAGCCAGCCGCAGCCCGCAGCGGTTAGTAGTAGTAGTCGGTCCCTCCCCCCCCCTCGCGGGGGAGGAGGGCCCTCCAGGGTTCCTCCTATGTCAAGCGGCGGCCTCGTGATCGGGCTGAGCGGACGTGATGCGGAGCTCGTCCTGCCAGAGGCGGCGGTAGACCTCGTCGGAGATCCGTCGCTTGAGAGCGCGAATCGCCTCCAACTTGGTGTCGCCGGCCGCTCGTCGACGCAAGAAGTAGTCGCGTCCAGGACCGGGATCCCGCA
>DASQZW010000078.1:0-18227 GCA_035638495.1 Terriglobales bacterium | reverse complement strand
TCGCCGGATCTTCGACGCTCATGCGGCCCATCTGCGGCGTCAGCTTCTGCGGTGCTCGGTCACGCATTCTCCGAATGCGCTCCCTGCGCTCCTCGGCGCTTCCTTGCATCTGGACCACCTGACCGCCGAATCTCTCGGCGCTGCCGTGGAGGGGTCATCCTGAGATGAAGGTCTCCTACGAGTGGCTCTGCGACCTGGCCGGGATCCGCGACGTGCCGCCGCACCAGGCGGCCGAGGTCCTGACGATGAGCGGCTGGAACGTCGACGAGGTGGTGCTGATCGACCTGTCGCGGATCGTGGTCGGCCGGATCCTGTCCCAGGAGGCGCACCCGAGCTCGCGCAAGCCGCTGTGGATCCACCAGGTCGACCTGGGTGACCACGTGCGCCAGATCGTGGCCGGCGCCGACAACGCGGTGTCCGGCTCCATCGTGCCCGTCGCCCTCCCTGGCACCACGGTCCCCAGCGGCACGACGGTCCGCGACGGCAGGATCGCCGGGGTCGACGCGAAGGGCATGCTCTGCTCGGAGGTCGAGCTGAAGCTCGGCGCCGACGAGGGCGGGATCATGATCCTGGACGAAGGCCGCCCCGGGCAGCCGCTGGAGGAGCTGATCCCCAGCGACGCGATCTTCGAGGTCGAGGTCACGCCCAACCGGCCCGACTGCCTCGGCCACCTGGGACTGGCCCGCGAGCTGGCGGCCGCCCTGGGACGCGCGCTCGGCCGCGACTTCATGCCGCCGTTCACGGGCGGTGTCGAGCCGCCCGGCACCGACCTGGTCGACGTGACGATCGAGGCGCCGGACCTCTGCCGGCGCTACATCGGCGCGCCCATCACCGGTGTCCGCGTCGGTCCGTCCCCGTGGTGGCTGCGGCGCCGGCTGTTCGTGACCGGCGTCCGGCCGATCAGCAACGTTGTGGACGTGACGAACTACGTCGCGCTGGAGTACGGGCAGCCGCTGCACGCGTTCGACCTGACGACCCTGGGCGGCCGCCGCATCGTGGTCCGGCGCGCTCGCGCCGGCGAGCGGCTGCTCTGCCTGGACGGCGAGGCGCGGACGCTCACGCCGGACATGCTCGTCATCGCGGACGCCGACCGTCCGGTGGCGCTGGCGGGGATCATCGGCGGGGAGGAAACGGCAGTGACCGGGGGCACGACCGACCTGCTCCTGGAGGCCGGCAACTTCGATGGCGTGAACGTCCGGGCGACGACCCGGGCGTTGAAGCTGCGCACCGAGGCCTCGGCGCGCTTCGAGAAGGGCATCTCACCGGAGCTGGCGCTGGCCGGCGCCCGCCGTGCGGCCACGCTGCTGACCGAGATCGCCGGGGGCAGGGTGCACGTCGGCTGGGCGGACGTCTACCCGCGGCCGCAGGAGCCGGCGCGGGTCCGCTTCCGGCCGGCGCAGATCGACGCGGTGCTGGGAGTCCACGTGCCGCTCCAGGAGATGGAGTCGATCCTGCGGCGACTCGACTTCCAGGTGCGCGTCCAGGACGACGGCGAGTGGGACCTGCTGCCGCCCGTCTACCGGCTCGACGTCGGCATCCCGGAGGACGTGGCCGAGGAGATCGGCCGGATGCACGGCTACGAGAACGTCCCGGCCACCCTGCCCGGCCACCGGCGCACCCGCTGGCTGCCGGCGACGCCGAGCGTCGAGCGGCGTGTGGACGAGGTCCGCCACGCGCTGGCCGGGGCGGGCTTCACCGAGGTCGTGACCCCGGCGCTGACGTCGGGCGCGGTGCTCGACCGGCTGGAGCTGGGTGAGCGGGCCATGCGGGTCCTGAACCCCGTCTCGGACGACCAGGACACGCTGCGGACCGCGCTGCTGCCGTCCCTGCTGCGGGTGGCCGAGCACAACCGAAACTACGGGCGGCCGGCGCTCGCGCTGTTCGAGATCGCGCGCGTGTACCTGGGCCGGTCGGAGCGCCTGGAAGGACAGCAGGACGAGCAGCCGGACGAGCCGATGCGGCTGGCGGCCGTGCGCTCGGGCCTGGCCGGGGCCGAGGCCGGGCGGCGGGCGTTCCTGGAGCTGAAGGGCGCGCTGGAGCGAGCCCTGGACGCGTTGGCGCCGGTCGAGGATTCGTACGAGCCGGACCGTGCGACGCTCTTCCATCCCGGGCGCTGCGCCCGGGTCCTCGTCTGCGGCCGGGCGGTCGGACACGTCGGCGAGCTGCACCCATCGGTCACCGGGGCGTTCGACCTCGAAGGCCGCGTGGTGGGCTTCGAGATCGACCTGGCGCCGGTGCTGGCCCTGGACCTGCCTCGTCGGGCGCGGCCGCTGCCGCGATTCCCCGCGGTGAACCGCGACCTCGGCGTCGTGGTCGCCGAGGACGTGCCGGCGGGCGAGCTGCTGCGGTCGATCAAGGAGGCGGGCGGCGAGCTGCTGGAGTCGGCGACGGCGTTCGACGAGTACCGGGGCAGCCAGGTCGGGGATGGCCGCAAGAGCGACGCGTTCGCGCTGACGTTCCGGCTGCCCGACCGAACGCTGACCGACGCCGAGGTGGACCGCCAGCTGGGGATCATCCGGGAGGCGCTCCGCAAGCGCCACGGCGCCACGTTCCGGGCGTAGCCGGGCGTTCGAAGTAAGCTTCGGACCCATGTCAGCCCCGCTCTGGCAATGGCTGCGCGGGCGCGCGGTCGAGATCCACGTCGCCGACCACCTCTGCGAGCGCCTGCGGCGCGGCGACCGCCTGCGCGTCAAGCTGGGGCTGGACCCAACGGCCCCGGACATCCACGTCGGCCACCTGGTGGTGCTCGACACGCTGCGGGCGTTCCAGGACGCGGGCCACACGGTCGTGGTGATCATCGGCGACTACACGGCGCGGATCGGCGACCCGAGCGGCCGCTCCGAGACCCGGCCGGTCCTCAGCCGCGAGGAGGTCGACGCGAACGCGAAGACCTACTTCGACCAGCTCTACCTGGTGCTCGACCCGGACCGGACGGAGGTACACGCCAACTCCGAGTGGCTGGACGAGATGTCCGCAGCCGACATCCTGCGTCTGCTCGGGAAGCAGACGCTGCAGTCGGTGCTCCAGCGAGAGGACTTCGCGGAGCGCCTGCGCGAGGGCAGCCCGATCGGCGCGCACGAGATCCTCTACCCGTTCAACCAGGGGTACGACTCGGTCGCCATCGACGCCGACGTCGAGATCGGCGGCACGGACCAGCTGTTCAACCTGCTGTTCGGGCGGGAGATCCAGCGCGGCTACGGCCAGGAGCCGCAGGACATCGCCGTCTTCCCGCTCCTGGAGGGCCCGGACGGGGTGCGGAAGATGAGCAAGTCGCTCGGCAACTACATCGGGATCTCTGAGCCATCGGCGTCGATCTACGGCAAGACGATGTCGATCCCGGACGCGATGACGGAGAAGTACCTGCGCCTGATCTCGGGCCTGGGACCGGAGGAGGTCGACCGCACGCTGGCGCTCGGCCCGCGCGACGCCAAGGCGGCGCTCGCGCGGCAGCTGGTGCGGCGCCTGCGCGGCGAGGACGCGGCGGCCCGCGCAGAGGAGGACTGGGACCGCCAGTTCCGGCAGCGCGAGCTGCCGGAGGACGTGCCGGAGCGGGAAGTCGCCGGCCTGCCGATGGCGCTCCCGACGCTCCTGCACGAACAGCTCGGCTGGGCGCCGACGCGGAAAAAGGCGTTCGAGCAGATCCGGGACGGGTCGGTCAGCGTCAACGGGCAGGCGGCCGGTGAGGAGCAGGTGGTCGTCGACGGCGACCTGGTCCAGGTCGGTCGGAAGCGAATCGTGCGGGTGAAAATGAGGGCATGAGCGGCCGCAGACCGCCGACATTGCACGACGTCCGTGCCAGGCGCCGTGAGATCGTTCAGGTCCTGGCGAGCCGCGGAGGGACGAATCCGCGGGTCTTCGGCTCTGTGGCACGGGGCGACGCCGTCCCCGAGAGCGACGTGGACCTGCTCGTGGAATTCGGACAGGGTGTTCCGTCGGGCTTCGACTATTTCGGGATGATCTTCGATCTGCAGGAGGAGCTCGCGGCGATCCTGGGGCGACCCGTGCACGTTGCGGTGATCACCAACCAATCGCCCGCGTCCGAGCGCATCATTCGAGATGCCGTTCCGCTGTGACCGAGCGCGACCGAGTGCACCTGGAGTACATCCGCGAGAGCATCGAGCGCATCGCCGAGTACACAGACGGTGGCACGGAGGATCGTTTCAGGCGCCATGCGCTCGTGCAGGACGCGGTGCTGCGTCGCTTGGAGACGCTGGCCGATGCCTCCCACAAGCTGCCCGAGGCCTGAAGGAGCGGCATCCCGAGATCCGCTGGCGGACCGTGTACGCATTCCGCAACATCGCCGCTCATGCCTACACTCAGATCGACCTGGAGCGCGTGTGGGAGATTGTCCGCGACCATCTTCCCGCGCTCAGGCAGGCCGTGGTAGAAGAGCTTCATGGGATCGAGCGAGACGAGGCGGTTCCTGGGTAGAATCCCCGAAAGAATGTTCGTGATGGAGATGAACGCATAGATGTCCGGGCATTCCAAGTGGGCCGGCATCAAGCACAAGAAGGCGGTGGTCGACGCCAAGCGCGGCCAGGCGTTCACCCGCGCCAGCCGCGAGATCACCATCGCCGCCAAGGAAGGCGGCGGGGACATCGACGGCAACTTCCGCCTGCGCCTCGCGGTACAGAAGGCGCGCGAGGTCAACATGCCGGCGGACCGCATCCAGGGCGCGATCGACCGGGGGACCGGCGCCGGCAAGGGCGACTCGCTGGAGGAGCTCCGCTACGAGGGCTATGGCCCGGCGGGCGTGGCCATCCTGGTCGACTGCATGACCGACAACCGCAACCGCACCGCGCCCGCCATCCGGCACGTCTTCTCCAAGAACGGCGGCAGCCTCGGCGAGACGAACTCCGTGGCGTGGATGTTCGAGCGCAAGGGCGTCGTCAGCGCTCAGCTCGGTGACCGCGACCCCGACGAGATCGAGCTCGCCGCCATCGAGGCGGGCGCGGAGGACACGCAGGTCGACGCCGGGACGATCGAGATCACGACCGAGCCGGCCGACTTCGAGGCCGTCCGCAGGGCGATCGAGGCGACCGGCGTGACGATCGAGAACGCCGAGGTCACGATGCAGCCCAAGCAGACCGTGCCGGTCGGCGAGGACAAGGCCGCGGCGGTGCTCAGGCTCCTGGAGGCGCTGGAAGAGGAGGACGACGTCCAGTCGGTCCATGCCAACTTCGACATCCCCGCAGACGTCCTCGAACGCATCTCAGCATCCGTCTAGCAGCCGGCGGCACCCGCCGCCCCGCCCGCAGTGACCCTGCTGCTCGGGATCGATCCCGGCCTGGCCGCGACCGGCTGGGGTTTACTCGACGAGTCCGGACAGGCAGCGGCGTGCGGCACCGTTCGGACCGTCCCCGGCCCGGCCGGCCCGCGGCTCCTCCACCTCGTGACGGAGCTCCGCGCCGTGCTGGCCGCGCACGCGGTCGGCGAGGCTGCCCTGGAGGAGCTGTTCATGGGCAGGAACGCGACCAGCGCGATCGGGGTGGCCCAGGCGCGGGGCGCGATCCTCGTCACCCTGACCGCGGCCGGGGTCCCGGTGTTCGAGTACAAGCCGGCGCAGGTCAAGGCGTCGCTGACCGGCTACGGGATGGCCGGTAAGGCGCAGATGACCCGGATGCTCGCGCTGCAGGTCCGCACCCGGGCGCGGCTGGACGAGCACGCCGCGGACGCGCTGGCGATCGCGCTGTGCCACGCCCGGAGCCGCCGCCTGCGGACGGTCGTCGAGGCCTCGACGTGATCGGCTACCTGCGCGGGAACGTGGTGCGCGCGACCGGTGAGCAGGTGGTCGTGGAGGCCGGCGGGGTCGGCTACCTGCTGAGCATCCCGGCCACGGCGCGTGAGCGCGTGGGCCGGGTGGGCGGCCAGGTCGAGCTGCACGTGCACACGCACGTCCGCGAGGACCAGCTGGCGCTGTTCGGCTTCGCCACGCCCGAGGAGCTCGAGCTGTTCGAGCAGCTGATCCAGGTGGACGGCGTGGGGCCCAAGGTCGGCCTCGCCATCCTGAGCACGGCCAGCATCTCGGTGCTGAAGCAGGCGATCCTGAACGGGGACGTGGCGCCGATCCGGCGCGCGCCGGGCGTGGGCCCGCGCACCGCACAGAAGGTCATCATCGACCTGCAGCCGAAGCTGACGGCCGAGGCGGCGATCCTGGTGGTCCCGCGCGCGGTCGCCGCCGGGGCGGACGGCGAGGTGCCGGGCCAGGTGGAGGCCGCGCTGCGAGGGCTGGGCTTCAGCGTGCACCAGGCGCGGCAGGGCATCGAGGCGGTCGACTGGTCGGCCCGCCCCGCGATGCAGGAGGCGCTGGCGGCCGCCCTGAAGGCGCTGGGACGCTGATGTTCCGAAGCGCACACCTGGACCGATGTGCGGATCCCGGGGCGTGGGTGGCGCACGTCTGGACCGATGTGCGGAACCGGTGCACGCACTGATGGACGACGAGCACGTTCTCGACCCCACCGCGGTCGCCGGCGGCGACGACGAGCAGTTCGACCGCACCCTGCGGCCCCGGACGCTCGGCGACTACGTCGGCCAGCAGCAGGTCCGGGAAAACCTGGGCATCCTGCTCGAGGCCGCGCGCCGACGCGGCGAGCCCGTCGAGCACGTCCTGCTCTGCGGCCCCCCCGGCCTGGGCAAGACGACGCTGGCGAACATCATCGCGAACGAGCTCGAAGTCTCGATCAAGACCACCAGCGGGCCAGCGATCGACCATGCGGGGGCGCTCGCGTCCATGCTGCTCAACCAGCAAGACCGCGACGTCTTCTTCATCGACGAGATCCACCGCCTCAACAAGCTGGTCGAGGAGTCCCTGTACCCGGCCCTCGAGGACTTCCGCTTCGACTTCGTCTCCGGCAAGGGCGCAGGAGCGACGCCGCTCCGTCTGACCCTGCCCCGGTTCACGTGCGTCGGTGCCACGACGCGGCAGGGACTGCTCAGCGGGCCAATGCGTGACCGCTTCGGTGCCGTGTACCGGCTCGACTTCTACACCGAGTCCGAGCTGCAGCTCATCGTCGAGCGATCCGCGCGCATCCTCGAGTTCCCGGTCGAGCCGCGGGCCAGCGCCGAGCTGGCACGCCGGTCGCGCGGCACTCCCCGGATCGCCAACCGGCTGCTGCGCCGGGTGCGTGACTACGCGCAGGTGCGGGCGGACGGGCGCGGCACCCTCGCGGTGACCGACGCCGCGCTGGCGATGCTCGAGGTTGACGCGCTGGGCCTGGAGCCGCTCGACCGCCGGATCCTGGAGACCATGATCCTCAAGTTCCGCGGCGGCCCGGTCGGGCTGGACACGATCGCCACCTCCGTGGCCGAGGAGCCGGAGACGATCGAGGACGTGCACGAGCCGTTCCTGATCCAGACAGGCCTGCTCGCCCGGACGCCCCGGGGCCGGGTCGCCACCGAGCTGGCGTACCGCCACCTGGGGATCGCGCCCCCACCGGAAGGCCCGGTCCAGCAGTACCTCCTGTGAGGGCCGCCGGGCTCATCGGCAGATCCGGATGCACCCGTCGTATCGTTGCTGGACGCTATGCCCCCGGAACCCATGCTATTCGGCCCTCAACGTTCGGCCGCTAGCTCGTTAAACTCCTAGAGCCTTGCAACTCGTACTGAGCTGGCCAATCCGAATCATCGTCATCGGCCTCCTGCTGTTCTCGCTGTTCGTGGACGGCTCGGGCTACGTCTATCGCTTCGTCAACCACCTGCCGGTGACCGGCAACGTCGCTGGCCTGCCGCCCAACTTCGGCGGCTGGCAGCTCTACTTCCACAGGGGGCTCGACCTCTCCGGCGGGACACAGCTGACGCTGCAGATGGGCAACTTCCCGCCCGGCCAGGACCGCGCCACGGTCCAGCAGCGGACCATCGACATCCTCCAGAAGCGCGTGAACGCTCTCGGCACCGCCGAGCCGCTGGTGCAGGCCTCCGGCAGCAACCACGACCGCATCGACGTCCAGCTCGCCGGCGTGACCGCAGCGCAGGCACAGCAGGTGATCGGCCACCGGGACCAGCTCGTCATCACGACATGGGTCCCCGACCAGTCGATCACGGGCGGCCCGTTCCCGGGCTACAAGCCGCAGATGACCCAGATGACCGCCGACATGCTGCAGAGCGCGACCGCGGAGCTGGACCCCAGCGGCGGCGCGGGGTGGGTGGTGGCCTTCCAGTACAACGGCGCCGGCGCCGGCATCTTCAGCCAGCTCAGCACCACCGCGTACAACGCGTGCGGCTCCGGCGGCGCCGCCTCCTGCCCGCAGGGCCGCGTCACCAACTGGCTGGACCTCACCCAGGACGACATCAACAACTGGAACACGGCGGGCGTGCAGGCCTACCAGCCGTTCGACTCCGGCGGCAAGCTGCTGTCGGACCCGTACATCCAGAGCCCGATCACTGGCGGCAACGGCATCATCTCGGGCAACTTCAGCCAGCAGTCGGCGCAGGACCTGGCCACGTCGCTCAACTCGGGCGCGCTGCCCGTCAGCCTGACCATCGTGCAGTCGAGCGACGTCGGCGCCACGCTGGGCGCCGACTCCGTCAGGCGCAGCCTGGCCGCGGCCCTGCTCGGCCTCGTGATCGTCGTGGTCTTCATGATCGCCTTCTACCGCCTGCCCGGCCTGCTCGCCAGCATCGCCCTGCTGTTCTACGCGGGCGTGCTGCTCGCCATCTTCAAGGCGGCGTCGGTGACGCTGACTCTGGCCGGCCTCGCGGGCGTCATCCTGAGCGTCGGCATGGCGGTGGACGCCAACGTGCTGATCTTCGAGCGATTCAAGGAGGAGATGCGCGCCGGCCGCACGATCGGCGCGGCGGTCGAGGCCGCGGTGCGCCGTGCCTGGCCGGCGATCCGCGACTCGAACACGTCGACGCTGATCACCAGCATCATCCTCATCTTCGCGTCGACCGGCTCGGTGAAGGGGTTCGCCATCACCCTGGCGCTCGGGGTGGCCGTCAGCCTGGTCTCCTCGATCATCGTCACGCACAATCTGCTCGCGATCGTGCTCAACTTCGGCTGGGCGCGCACTGATGGCATGCTGGGGGTTGCCCGTGGCCGAGCTTAGCCGTCCGAGCGACGTCGCCGCCGACGAGGCGACCAAACCGAAGGTCGCCGCGCCGACCCGGCGGCTGGATATCATCAGCCACCGGAACATCTTCTTCCTGATCTCGCTGCTGATCATCATCCCGGGCATCGTCTCGATGGTCACCCGGGGCTTCCTGCTCGGCATCGACTTCCAGGGCGGCAGCGAGTTCTTCATCTCGTTCCCACACAACCAGCCGAGCCTGGCCGCGGTCGAGGCCGCGGTGGCGGGCGAGGGCGTGAACGGGCAGGTCCAGCAGACCTCCAACGGCACGTTCATCATCCGTACGTCGGTGCTGGATCCGAACCAGGCCAAGACCTTCACCGACGACGTCGGACGCAAGGTCGGCAGCACGGCCAGCATCGACAGCCAGCAGCAGGTCGGGGGCACGATCGCCGCCGAGACGGTGACCACCGCGCTGTACGCGATCGTCGCGGCCTCCGCGCTGATCCTCTTCTACCTGGCGTTCCGGTTCCGTCGCGTCCCCGGCGGCTGGCAGTCGGGCTTCCAGTTCGGCGGCAGCGCCCTCCTGGCACTGCTGCACGACGTCTTCCTGCTGACCGGCATCTTCTCGATCCTGGGCCGGGTCTTCGGACTTCGCATCGGCGAGATCGACGCGTTCTTCCTCACGGCCGTGCTCACGGTGGTGGGCTTCTCGGTCCACGACACCATCGTCGTGTTCGACCGGATCCGGGAGAACATGGTCGTGTCGAGCCGCCTGACCTTCGAGCAGGTGGTGAACCTGAGCATCATGCAGACGGCAGCACGTTCCATCATCACGAGCTTCACCGTCGTGCTCGTGCTCCTCTCACTGTTCCTGTTCGGCGGCGACACCCTGAAGGGGTTCGCGCTGGCACTGCTGATCGGCATCATCTCCGGCACCTACAGCTCGATCTTCAACGCCTCGCCGCTGCTGGTCGTGTGGCGGAGGCTGCAGCCGGTCCGCTAGCCGCCGAGAGAGCGGGAGATATCCGCCGATGCCGACCTGGCCCATGGCAGAGATCCAGGAGCTCCTCGAGCCCACTCTGTCGCACATGGGCTACTCGATCTACTCGCTGGAGCGGTCGGGGTCCGGCGGTCGGACGCTGCGCATCGCCATCGACAAGGCGGACGGCTACATCTCGATCGACGACTGCGAGCGCGTGAGCCAGGTCGCCGGTCCGCTGCTGGACCAGGCAGACCTCATCACCGACTCGTACACGCTCGAGGTGTCGTCGCCGGGGGCGGAGCGGCCGCTGCGCCACCGGGCGGAGTACGAACGGTTCGTGGGCAGGAAGGTGAACGTACGCTACCGGTCGGGGGAGGCCGAAGTGGCGCTGGAGGGAGTGCTGGCTGGCGTGGAGGACGCCGGCATCACCGTCCGAGGTCGCCGTGAAGAGGTTACTCAACTGACATGGAACGACATCATCGCCGGGCGCCTGGTGGCGTCCCTGTAGCCGTGCCCGAGCCGGAGTCGCCACTGGCCGCGCTGGAGCAGCTCAGCGCGGAGGTGGGGGTGCCGCTCGACGATCTCCGCCGAACCGTCGAGGAGGCCCTGGCGGCCGCCTACAAGCGTGCCTTCGAGCCGGTCGGGGAGGTGGCGGTCCACCTGTCGCCCGAGACGGGTGAGATGGACGTGCTCCTCCGCGAGCCGGACTCGGACGGTGCGGTCACCGAGCGTCACCTGCCCGTGGACGAGTTCAAGCGGCTGGCCGCGCAGACCGCCCGCTCCGCGGTGATGCGCCACCTGCGCGACCTGGAGCGGGACCGGGCCCTGACCGAGCTCGCGCGCCGCCACGGGGAGCTCGCCAACGGCACCGTCGACCGGATCGAGCGCGGCGCCGTCTACGTCGACCTTGGCAAGGCCGAGGGCTGGATGCCGCCCGACGAGCAGATCCCCGGCGAGCAGCTGCACCCGGGCAGGCCCGTCACGGTCGTGGTCCTCGAGCCGAAGGTGCGGCCGCGCCAGGCGCTGGTCCGCGTCTCGCGGGCCAGCAGGATCTTCGTGCTGCGCCTGCTCGAGGCGGAGGTGCCCGAGATCCACGCCGGCAGCGTCCAGGTGCGTGCGATCGCCAGGGAACCCGGCCTGCGGACCAAGATCGCGGTGGCGAGCACGGAGGCCGGGATCGACCCGGTCGGCGCGTGCGTCGGTCCCAAGGGGGTGCGCCATCGCTCGATCCTCGCCGAGCTGGGCAGCGAGCACGTGGACATCGTGCCCTGGGACCCCGACCCCGAGCGGTTCGTCGCCGGAGCGCTGGGCCCCGCGACGGTGGTGACCGTGCGCGTGGAGCAGGACACGCGGACCGCGCACGTCCGCGTGCCGAAGGACCAGCTCTCCCTGGCCATCGGCCGTGACGGCCAGAACGCGCGGCTGGCGGCCAAGCTCACGGGCTGGCGTGTCGACATCAAGGCGGTGGAGGCCGCCGATGCCAGCGCCCCGGCGTGAGCCTGTTCGCACCTGCGTCGGCTGCCGCGAGGAGGCTGGGAAGCGGGCGCTGATCCGGCTGGTCCGCGGACCCGACGGGGTCGTTCGGCGTGACCCGACCGGCCGAGCCCACGGGCGGGGCGCCTACCTGCACACCGACCCGGCGTGCTTCGACCTGGCTCGCCGGCGCCGCGCGCTGCAGCGGGCGCTGAAGGCCGAGGTGCCCGAGCCGCTCTGGGAGGAGCTCGCGGCACCGGTGTAGTGTGCTATATTGCAGGCTGCAATATAGCACTATGCAGATCGACTACCCCGGCATGCACGTACTCGCCCTGCTCCACGAGCGGCCCCGGCACCCGTACGACATGGTTCGCGAGCTGCGTGCGCGGCATCTCGACCGGTCGTCCCGACTGGGCGGCCTGCCGCGGTCGCTGTACCACGCGGTCGACCGCCTCGCCGAGCGGAACCTCATCGAGCCGACCGAGACGACGCGCGAGGGCAATCGCCCGGAGCGCACCGTCTACCGGATCACCGACGAAGGTCGCGACGAGTTCGACGTCGGGCTCCGACAGCTGCTGGAGACGCCGACGTCCGAGCACCCGGCGCTCGCGGCCGGGCTGGGCTTCGCCGTCTACCTGACGCCCGGGACCGTGCTGGACGCGCTGGAGGGCCGGATCGTCGCCCTGACGAGCGAGGTCGCGCAGCTGGACGCCGGGCTGCGCGCGCTCCAGGAGCAGGTGCGGCTGCCCCGGATCATCCTGATCGGCGTGGAGTGCCGGCGCGCGCTCCGCCAGGCAGAGCTCGAGTGGGCCCGATCCCTCGCGGACGAGCTGCGCACCGGGACCCTCGCGTGGGACTGGGATTCCATCGCCGGCCACTTCGCCGCCGAGCAGGCCCGCCGGGAGGCGCTGGGCAGGATGAGCTGAGCGAACCGGGCCCCGGCGGGTGTTGCAGCACGCCGCCGGAGCCGATCCCCGAAGTCGATCCCGCGGAGCGTGACCGGCCTCGATGCGTTCGAGCACAGGCTACCAGGCGCCTCCGCGACGCCAGCCGAAAAGGAGGCAATCATGTCCACCGCTGCCATCGAGGCGCGCGAGCTGCGCCGCACGTTCCGCACCCGCCAGGGCCCGGTCGAGGCCGTGGCGGGGGTCGACCTCGACGTCGAGGCCGGATCGGTCTTCGGCTTCCTGGGCCCCAACGGCGCCGGCAAGACCACCACCCTGCGCATCCTGGCGACCCTGCTGCCGCCCAGCGCCGGCGGGGCCACGGTCGCCGGGTGCGACCTCCGCGGCGAGCCCGCCCGCGTCCGCCGGCGGATCGGCTATGTCGGGCAGCGCTCGGGCGCGGACCCCGCGGTCACCGGCCGCTCGGAGCTGGTCTTCCAGGGCCGCCTGTACGGCCTCGGCCGCGAGCAGTCGGGGCGCCGCGCCGCGGAGCTGCTGGCGGCCCTCGAGCTCGAGGGATGCGCCGACCGGCCCACCGCCACCTGGTCCGGCGGCCAGCGCCGCCGCCTCGACGTCGCGCTCGGGCTCGTCCACAAGCCGGTCCTCCTGTTCCTCGACGAGCCGACGACCGGGCTCGACCCGCAGGGCCGGGCCCGCATGTGGGACGAGGTCCGCGGGCTCCGCGCCGCGGGCACGACCGTGTTCCTGACCACGCACTACCTGGAGGAGGCCGACGCGCTCTGCGACCGCGTGGCGATCATCGACCACGGGCGCATCGTCGCCGAGGGGACGCCGGACGAGCTGAAGCGGCAGGTGTCCGGCGACGTGGTCCGCCTCGGCGTGGCCGGCGACCCGGCGATCGCGCTCGAGCTCCTGGCCGCGCAGCCGTTCGTCCGCGAGGCGCAGGTCTCGGACGGGGGCGTGCGCCTCTCGGTGGAGCGCGGGGACGCGGCGCTGCCGGCGATCCTCCGGCTGCTGGACGGCGCGTCGCTGGAGCTGCGCTCGATCGCGCTGGCGCGGCCCAGCCTCGACGACGTGTTCCTGCGGCAGACCGGCCGGTCCCTCCGGGACCCCGTGGGAGCGCAGGCCGCATGAGCAAGGTGCGAGGGTCGTGGCACGGGAAGATCGACTCACACGCCGGGGGAGCCCCGGCTTCCGGCGATCCGGTGATCTGTCCCATGAGGAGAGCGCGCGCATGAAGGTCATCGCGGACACCTGGCTCGTCTTCCGGCGGCACATGACCATCACCCTGCACAACCCGGCGTGGGTGGTGATCGGCCTGGTCCAGCCCGTCCTCTACCTGGTGCTGTTCGCGCCCCTGCTGAAGTCGATCGCGGGCGTGCGCGGCTTCCCGGCCGGCGGCGCGTACAACGTGTTCGTCCCCGGGCTGCTCATCCAGCTCGGGCTGTTCGGGAGCGCGTTCGTCGGCTTCAGCCTGATCGCCGAGCTGCGCGGCGGCGTCGTGGAGCGGCTTCGGGTCACGCCCGTCAGCCGGCTGGCGCTGCTGCTGGGCCGCGCGCTGCGGGACGTGGTCAACCTGCTGGTGACGTCGCTCCTGCTGGTCCTGCTCTCGGTGCCGTTCGGCCTGGTGCTGCACCCGGTCGGACTGGCGGTGGTCTTCGCCCTCCTGGCGCTGATCGGGCTGATGTTCGCGTCCCTGTCCTACGCGCTGGCGCTGTGGGTGCAGAGCGAGGACGCGTTCGCGCCGATCCTGACCACCGTCACGCTGCCCCTGCTCCTGCTCTCGGGCGTGCTGCTGCCCCTGAGTCTGGCCCCGGTCTGGCTCCGGGACGTCGCCGCGGTGAACCCGCTCTCCTACGCGGTCGACGCCGCCCGCGCGGTGTTCAACGACCACCTCGGCGACGCGAGCGTCCCGGAGGGCGTGGCGATCATGGCGGTGCTGGCGGTGGCGTCGGTCGTGATCGCCGCGAGGCGGTTCAGTCGGACCGCGGCCTGACGGAGACGCCGATCCGGGCGTCACCGGGTGACGGCAGCCGCCATGTGGCGCCCCTGGGGGGCCGGCCGAACGCGACGCGGATCTCGAAGTCCGAGAGCGTCGGCCGGCCCAGGGACTGCCACTCCGACACGATCCGGCGGAGGTCCGCCTCCGCCGGCCCCGGGTCGCCGAAGAACTCGGCGCCGACGACGCCGATGCGTTCGACCTGCTGCCACCGGTAGCGGAGCAGCGCCAGGCTGCCCTGCTCGTCGAGCAGGCCCAGGCGCTGGTCACCGCCATATGCGGCGACGAGCTGCTGCGGGCGGGCGCTGCAGACGAGGTAGAGGAACAGCTCGACGTCGGCGCCCCGGCCCAGGCCCGTCCGGCGCGGCTCGCCGACGAGCATGCCGACCAGCCGGCGCCGGGCGCCCGCGCTGAGCGCGGCGATGCCCGCTCCCGTCAGGGCGAGGCCGGCATGTCTGCCTCCGGTCCGGTCGTACCAGCCGAGCGTGGGCAGCCGGAAGTCCGGCCTCCGCCCATCGGGGCCGCGGAAGCCGATGAAGCCGCCGGAGACGATCGCCTGCGAGACCAGCTCGTCGCCCTGCCTCCGGAACGTGGTGACCAGGAAGGCGAACACGCCGCCGTGGCCGATGGGAGTCGGGACCTCCAGCAGCCCACCCTCGCGAAGCTGGTCGCGCCAGGCGATCGGGATGTGCGGCGGGGTAGCCGTGACCATGATCCGGTCGTACGGGGCTCGGTCCGGCCACCCGTCCATGCCGTCGCCGGCCACCACCTCCGCGGCGTGGCCGCCGTCCGCCAGCCGCCGGCGCGCCTTCTCGACCAGCTCCTCGTCCACGTCCAGCGTCACGACGCCGCCGGCCAGCTCCGCGAGCAGCGCGGCGTTGTAGCCGGTGCCGGCGCCGATCTCCAGCACGTGCTGACCGGGCGCGACCTCGAGGCGTTCCAGCATCTCGGCCATGATCGCCGGCTGGCTGGAAGAGCTGACCGCGAGCCCCTGCTCCTGCTTGGTGACCAGCGCCTCGTCCTTGTAGATCGCCTCCAGGCCGCGCTCCGCGGCCAGTTCGGGCACGAACCGCTCTCTGGGGATCCTGAGGAACGCCTCCCGCACGGCCGGGGTTCTCACCAGGTTCCTCCGCTCCAGGTCGTCGACCAGGCCCCTGCGAAGGGAGTTCGAATCGGCCGTCACGCGGTGAAGTGTGGCGTGACCGGTGTATCTTTGCCACCGCCGCATGGCAGCGGAGAGCGGTTCTCTCGTAGCCTGACTGCGGAAGCCTGGGGAGGCGAGCGTCGGTCGGCTGGCCGCCCCATGGGGTTTGGCATCGACCGGAAGGGGCATAATCACAGACTCGGTCATGAAAGCGCACGAGTTGGCACGCGAGCTGAACATCTCCCAGCGAGAGCTCGTCAACTATCTGCAGCAGAACCGGCTGACGCGCAACCCGTCGGCGCCCCTGCCGCCGCAGGCGATCGAGGCTGCCCGCAACCAGTTCGGCCGCACCGCCACCGCGCGCGCCCCCCAGCCCAACGGGGACCGCAAGGTGGTGCTGCCGCCCAGCCTCTCCGTCAAGGACCTGGCCGAGCGCCTTCGGATCCGGCCGGTCGACGTCATCAAGAAGCTGATGAGCAGCGGCGTGATGGCGACCGTCAACCAGGTCATCGACTACGGCACGGCCGAGATCGTCGCGGACGACTTCGGATACACGGTCGAGCCGATCGCCTCCGAGGACGTGGTCGCGATCGAGTCGGACCACGAGGGCGCGGTCGTGACCACCTCCCGCAGCGAGCTGTTCTCGCTGACCCACGAGGACCCCACCAAGCTCCGTCCCCGCCCGCCGATCGTGACCGTGCTCGGCCACGTCGACCACGGCAAGACCTCGATCCTGGACGCCATCCGCCACACCGACGTGGCCGGCGGCGAGGCAGGCGGCATCACCCAGCGCATCGGTGCTTACCAGGTCCGGACGCCGGACGGAGAGCCGGTGGTGTTCATCGACACCCCGGGCCACGAGGCCTTCACCGCCATGCGCGCGCGCGGCGCCCAGGTGACCGACCTGGCCGTGCTCGTGGTCGCGGCCGACGACGGCGTGATGCCGCAGACGATCGAGGCGATCCAGCACGCGCGCGCCGCCGAGGTGCCGATCGTGGTCGCGATCAACAAGATCGACCGCGAGAGCGCCAACGTCGACCGGGTGCACCAGGAACTGGCCGCCCAGGGCATCATCACGCGCCACTACGGCGGCGAGTACGAGTGCGTGCACGTCTCCGCTCGCACCCACCAGGGCCTCGACGACCTGCTGACCACCATCGTGCTGTCCAGCGAGATCCTGGAGCTGAAGGCGAACCCCGACCGCCACGCCATCGGCACCGTCGTGGACGCCAACCTGGAGCGCGGCCGCGGCCCGGTCGCCACGGTGCTGGTCCAGAACGGCACCCTCAAGGTCGGCGACTACTTCGTGTGCGGGCACATCTACGGCCGCGTGCGCGCGCTGACCAACGACCGCGGCCAGAGCGTGGAGCAGGCAGAGCCCGCGATGCCCGTCGTGGTGGCCGGCCTGAGCGAGGTGCCGAGCGCCGGCGACATCTTCCAGGTGGTCGGCTCCGAGAAGGCGGCGCGGCAGATCGCGCTGACCAAGCTGCAGGAGCGCCGGGCCGCCGACGCCAGCCGCGAGCTGGCCCCCCGGGTCACCCTGGAGGAGCTCGCGCGCCGGGCCAAGGAGGGCGCCGTCAAGGAGCTCAACCTGGTCGTCAAGTCCGACGCCCAGGGCACCCTCGAGGCGGTGCTCAACGCGCTCGAGAAGATCGAGGACCCGGTCGTGACGATCAAGGTGGTCGGCCAGGGGGTCGGCGCGGTGAACGACTCGGACCTGCTGCTCGCGAGCGTCTCCAGCGCGATCGTGCTCGGCTTCAACCTCAAGCCGACCCCGGCGTCCGAGCGGGCGGCCGAGCGCGAGAAGGTGGAGGTCCGCTACTACGACGTCATCTACAAGCTGACCGAGGACGTCGAGCGGGCCGCCAAGGGCCTTCGCGAGCCCACCTACCGGCAGGTCGAGGAGGGCCGGGTCGAGGTGGTCGTCCCGATCCGGATCCCGCGCCTCGGCCTGATCGCGGGCTGCCGCGTGCTCGAGGGCAAGGTGAGCCGGGGCGGATACGTGAAGCTGATGCGGCCGGCACCCGCCGCCGCGAGCGGAAGGGGCGGCAGGGCGACCACCGCCGGTCCGCTGACGCAGGTCTGGGAGGGCCGCATCACGTCCCTCAAGCACCACAAGGACGACGTACGCGAGATGGTCGCCGGGCAGGAGTGCGGCATCGGCCTGGAGCACTTCGAGGGCTTCGAGCCGGGCGACATCATGGAGACCTACCGACTCGAACTCGAGGAGATTTAGGGCCCCGGCCGGAAATGGCGACGGATCTTCGACGCCCATGCACCGCATCTCGCGGTCCGGGTCCTGCGCTGCTCGCTCACCTATGTCCGATAGGCTGCGCTCCGCTGCTCGGCCCCGGACCACGATCTGGGGCACCTGGCCGCCGAATCTCTCGCCGCCATTTCCGGCCGGAGCCCTGAGGACGGCTCTGATGAGCGGCCACCGTGCCGTTCAGGTGGGCGGTCAGGTTCGGGAGGAGATCATGCAGATCATCCGCCGGGACCTGAAGGACCCCCGGATCGGCTTCGTGAGCATCACCGAGGTGCGCATGTCATCGGACCTGCGCTCGGCCAGGGTGCGGGTCAGCGTCCTGGGCGGCGAGGAGGAGGGCCGAGCGACGCTGGCCGGCCTGCGCAGCGCCACCGGCCTGATCCGCCACCAGCTCGGCCGCCGGCTGCAGAACCTCAAGTTCACGCCCGACCTGCGCTTCGAGCTCGATCC
>DASQZW010000077.1:0-10560 GCA_035638495.1 Terriglobales bacterium | reverse complement strand
CACGCGGCATGGTGCGTTCTTGAGCACGTACGGCGCCGTCGTGCCCAGGTTGAACTCGCCGAACCGGCGCTTGTACGGCAGTCCCATCACGATCAGGTCCGCGTGCCACTCGTCGGCCTCGCCGACGATGGCGGGGCCGGTGTCGCGGGCCTGCACCATCTCGGCCTCGATCGGCAGGTCGTACTCGGCGGCGATCTGCTCGGCGGCGTCGAGGATCTGCTCGCCGCGCTCCTGCTGGCCTTCGACCGTCGCGCTCAGCGGCAGGGCGCGGTTCACCTCGACTACGTGCACGGCATACAGCAGCGCGGGCTCCTTGCCCTCGCCGCGCGGCCGCGTGGCCATGCGGCAGGCGAGGCGCACGGTCTCCTCGTCGACGTGGTGGCCGCCCAGGGTGACGAGGATCCGGCCGGCGATCTGGTGATGCGGCATCAGCCGTGTTCGCGGCCGGTCAGGCGTCGCCAGACCACCCAGGAGCCGAACGCGATCATCACGAAGGCGATCGCCACCTCGATGCCGCCGCTGACGGGTCCGTCGGGCTGCCGGATCAGGAAATACACCAGGATCCAGACGCCCAGCACCAGGGACATGATCCCCATGAACGTGAACGGGAACCGCACTTCGGCCCCATCCTAGCAAGGGCAGGCGGCCTACCCCCGGCACCTAGAATGAGCCCGGTGATCGAGCAAGCATTCAGATGAAGGTCCTCATCGTCGGCTGCGGGCGAGTCGGCTCGCGGCTCGCTCAGGAGCTCGACCGGGATGGTCACGACGTGACCATCGTCGACAGCAACCCCGCCGCCTTCAGCCGCTCGGCGTCGCGCGGCGTCTTCGACGAGAGCTTCCGCGGCAACTTCGTGGTCGGCGACGGCATGGAGGCGGACCTCCTCCGCCGGGCCGGCATCGAGGACGCCGACTGCTTCATCGCGGTCACCCAGGGCGACAACCGCAACATCATGGCCGCCCAGATCGCCCAGCGCGTCTTCCACGTCGACCGGGTGGTCTGCCGGATCTACGACCCGATCCGCACCGAGGTCTATCGCAAGCTCGGGCTCGACGTGTTCTGCCCGACGACCGAGGGCGCCGCGGCGATCCGCCGCATCATCAAGAACGGGAGCTAGACGATGTACGCGATCGTGATCGGGGGTGGCAAGGTCGGCTACTTCCTGTCCCGCGACCTGCTCGACCGCGGCGACGAGGTCACCCTGGTCGAGAAGGACCCGGCCCGCGCGGACTGGCTCGAGAGCCAGCTCGGGAGCATCGTGATGCGCGGGGACGGGGACGAGATGGCGTTCCTCAGCACCACCGGCATCGAGCGCGCGGACGCCGTGCTCGCGGTCACGGGCGACGACGAGGACAACCTGGTAGCGCTGCAGCTCGCGAAGAAGCACTTCAATGTGCCGCTGACCATCGCGCGCGTCAACAACCCGGCCAACGTGGAGATCTTCAAGGAGCTGGGCATCGACGAGGCGATCTCCGCCACCGAGATCCTGCTCAACGCGCTGGAGACCAGCGTCACGCCCCGGGCATAGACGCACCACAAGGAGAGGGCCGCGCGGCGCGCGGCCCTCGGTTTGCCTACGAGCTCAGGAGATCGAGATCAGGTCGATTTGCCGATCTTGTAGATCGTCGTGCCGCAGATCGGGCACGTCCCCTTCGTGGCCGGCTTCCCATTCTTCATGGTGATCGGCTTGGGGTCCTTCATTTCGACCTTCTTCTTGTCCTTAAGGCAATACCCTTCCACTGCAACGACCTCTCTGTATGGCACTCAAGATTTGCATCAGCGCAGCCGAACCCGCCGTATTGTATCCACCCTCCTCCCCCAATTCAACCCCAATTCGAGAAGGGGGCGCCAGGAGGGGGTGCTAGACTGGGCCGCGAAAGTTCCATAGCGCTCCTCGTTAGGCCAGGCTCCAGCGCGGAAACAGGCCATTGCCCGGAAACATCGAGAGATGCCAACGGGTAGAGCAGGCTTCGCCGACATAAGGCGTCGCCCGAGATGGCTGAGGTATCTCCGGCAGGCCGGAGGCAGCCGCCCTCTACGCCGCGCTGTGCCAAAGCTGAACGAGTAGGGGGAGTCGCTCGCGCCGTCGTGCCCGGGTCCCCATGCGTGTCAAGGGAGACCGGGTTGCTGTTCCTGACGGAGATTCTGGGCGCGGAGGTCATCGACGTGCGGCAGCACCGCACGGGCGCGGTGCGCGACCTCACCGTGCGCGTCCAGGAGCCCTACCCGGTGGTCACCGGTCTCGTGGTCTCGCGACGCGGCCAGCTCGTCATCCCCTGGTCCGAGGTGAGGACCTTCGCCGCCGCCACCCGCGAGGTGGCGCTGCGAGCCACCCGCGAGGACATCGAGCGCCAGAGCGCGGACCCGAACGCGATCTGGCTTGCGCGGGACGTGATGGACAAGCAGGTCGTCGACACCGACGGGCGTCGGGTGGTCCGCGTGAACGACCTGCAGCTGGTCGAGGGAGGCGGCTCGCTGCTGCTGGTGGGGGCGGACATCGGCATCCGGGGCATCCTGCGCCGGCTCGGCCTGGAGAAGCTCGCGAAGTCCGCCGCGCGGCTGCTCGGCAGGGACCTCCCGATGGTGCTCGTGTCCTGGGAGGTCGTGGCTCCGCTCGGGTCGGCGCCCGACCTGGAGCACCCGGTCAGCGACGACGCGATCCGGCTCCGGATCTCGGGCAGCCGCATCGCGAAGCTGCACCCGGCCGATATCGCGGACATCGTCGAGGACCTCGGCGCCAAGGAGCGCAAGACGATCTTCGACACCCTGACCGAGGACATCGCCGCCGACACGCTCGAGGAGATGGAGCTCGCCGACCAGGTATCGGTGATCGAGCACATGGACGCCGAACGGGCCAGTGAGATCCTGGAGGAGATGCCGCCGGACGAGGTGGCGGACATCCTGACCGAGCTCCCCAGGGAGCAGGCCGACCGTCTCCTGAGCCTGATGGAGAAGGAGGAGGCCCAGGACGTCAAGGAGCTCCTGGCGTACGAGGAGGACACCGCCGGCGGCCTCATGACGACGGAGTACGTCGCGGTGCCGGAGCGGCTCACGGCCCAGCAGTGCATCGACGAGCTGCGCCGGATGGAGCCGAACGCCGAGTCCATCTACTACGTCTTCGTCATCGACGCGGAGGAGCACCTGCGCGGCGTGCTCTCCCTCCGGGACCTGATCGTCGCGCAGCCCGACACCCTGATCAGCTCGATCATGATCCGCGACGTGATCACCGTCCACCTGGAAGACGGCGTCAAGGAGGTGGCGGCGGTCCTCTCCAAGTACAACCTGCTCGCCGTGCCGGTGGTGGACGACGCGTTCCGGATCCAGGGACTCGTGACGGTGGACGACGCCCTCGACGCCGTCCTCCCGGAGTCGATCAAGCGCAAGCTGCCCAAGGCGCGCTGACCGCAGCATGACCCGCCTGGCCGTCCGCCTGCGCCGGTTCCGGCGCCTGTTCATCCTGCTGGCCGTGATCGGCCCCGGCCTGATCACCACGAACGCCGGCAACGACGCCGGCGCTATCGCGACGTACTCGCAGGCCGGGGCGGAGTTCGGCTACCAGATGCTGTGGATCCTCGCGCTGATCACCGTGAGCCTGGCGGTCGTCAACGAGATGAGCGCCCGGATGGGCGTCGTGACCGGCAAGGGCCTCGCGGACCTGATCCGGGAGCGGTTCGGCGTGCGCGGGACCACGCTGGCGATGGTCCTGCTGCTGGTCGCCAACGCCGTCACGACGATGGCCGAGTTCGCCGGCGTCGCGGCCGCCCTGGAGCTGTTCCACGTGCCCAAGTACGCCTCGGTGCCGCTCGTCGCGATCGCGATCTGGCTGCTGATCACCCGGGGGAGCTACCCCGTCGTCGAGCGGGTCCTGCTCTCGATCGGCGTCGTGTACCTGGCGTACATCGTGTCGGGGATCGTCAGCCATCCGGACTGGGGCGAGGTGATCCGGAGCACGCTCGTCCCCCATCCGGTGCCGTCGCTGAACTACTTCCTGCTCGCGATCGGCCTCATCGGCACGACGATCGCACCCTGGATGCTGTTCTACCTCCAGTCGTCGGTCGCCGAAAAGGGCATCCCCAACGAGCAGCTGCCGTACAGCCGCGTCGACGCGATCTCGGGCGCGATCTTCGCCGACGTGGTCGCGTTCTTCATCATCGTCGCAGCCGCGGTTGCGCTGTACGGGAAGCTGGACGCGGCGACCCTGGCGAACATGCAGGCGGCCGACTACGCTCGCGCCCTGGAGCCGGTCGTGGGCAGCGCCGCGTTCATCCTGTTCGGGATCGGGCTGTTCGGCGCCTCACTGCTGTCGGGCGGTGTGGTGCCCCTGTCCACCGCCTACACGGTCACGGAGGCGTTCGGCTGGGAGCGCGGCGTCGGGCATCGGATGGCCGACGCGCCGGCCTTCTTCGGGATCTTCACCGGGCTGATCGTGATCGGCTGTCTGGCGGTCCTGATCCCTGGCGTGCCGCTGGTGTCGCTGATCCTGCTCAGCCAGGAGATCAACGGCCTGATCCTGGCCGCGATCCTGGTCTTCATGATGGTACTGGTCAACGACCGCCGCATCATGGGCCGCTACGTGAACGGCAGGCTGATCAACACGATCGCGTGGGCGACCGTCGCGCTCCTGGTCAGCCTCATCGGGCTGCTGCTGGCGTTCTCCATTCCCGGCAGCCCGCTCTCCGGGTAGGCACAGCCGGCCGCGCCCGGCCACCGCGAGGCCGTCGGCGACGAGCGTCCCTGCCATCCGCCACGCGCGCTCGGGGTCGTCGGGCCAGCCGGCGGCGGCCGGCACCGCCCGCCAGTTCAGCGGACCAGCCCGCAGCGCGGCCACCAGGCGGCCTCGGCCCTGCCGCTCCGAGCCGTCGAACCGTGATTGGCCGGGCCCGCGCGGCCAGGGGTCCGGATGGGGCCGTCCGGCGCCGCGCCACGCGCACGCGTCCGCGGCGGCCAGCGGGCAGGCTGCGCAGTTCGGCCGGGCGCGGCAGACCGTGGCGCCGAGGTCCAGCACCGCCTGGTTCCACGCCCAGCCCCTGCCAGGCGGCACCAGGGCGTCGGCGGCCGGCTGGTCGACCGGCCGGCCCAGCGCCCGGGAGAGCGCGCGCAGGGCGTTCGCGTCGAGCACCGCGACGTCGCGCTCGTGCGCGAAGGCGAGGACCGCCCGCGCCGTGTACGGGCCGACGCCGGGCAGGCGCAGGAGGGCTTCCAGCGTGTCGGGCAGACTGCCGCCGTGGCGCTCCCCGGCCGCCGTGGCCGCGGCGTGCAGGTGCAGCGCGCGCCGGTTGTAGCCGAGGCCCGCCCACCGTCGGATCACCTCGGCGGCGGGCGCGGCCGCGCACGCCGCGGGCGTCGGGAAGCGCTCCAGGAACGCCTGGTAGCGGGGGACGACCCGCGCCACCTGCGTCTGCTGGAGCATCAGTTCCGAGACGAGCACGGCCCACGGGTCGCGGGTGTGGCGCCAGGGCAGGTCGCGGCCCGCGTCCGCCGCCCAGTCGAGCAACGCCTGCTGCAGGTTCACTCTGTGACCAGCGCCCGTGCGCCGATCTCCGAGATTGCGACCGAGGCGCAGTCGACACCGGCCTGCAGTGACTCCGCCAGGCGGTCGGCGGCGCCCCCGTGCAGGTGCCAGCAGGACAGCATCCCCCCGGCCAGCGCGTCGCCGGCACCCGTGGTGTCCACGACTCGGCGCGCGTTCGCCGGCACGTGCAGGGCGCCGTCGCCGGTGTATGCGGTCACCCCGCCTGGCCCGTGCTTCAGCACCAGGCCGCGCAGTCCCCACCGGCGCCGGAAGTCGTCGGGGTCGTCTCCGCCCAGCGCCGCGAACTCCTCCTCGTTGCAGAAGTACCAGTCGGCGAGGCGCAGGACGGCGCGCGCTGCCTCCGGCGCCGATTCGACGTACGACCGCATGGCGTCTGCCGCCAGGAGGCCGCACCCCGCCAGCTGCCGAGCCGCCTCGAGCTGGCGGTCGGGCCGCATGGACCCGACGAACGCCCAGCCGCGGTACCCGGCGGGCACCCGAGGCGACCAGCGGTCGTAGATCGTGTCCCGGCTGCCCAGGTCGACGTTCCGACCCGCGCGGTCGTCCGCGAACCAGCGGTACGTGGGCGCGTCCACCACGGTCAGTCCGGCCAGGTCGAGATGGGGCCGGCCGCCCAGGACGGCGCGCACGCGCGCCTCGCCGTCGCGGCCGACGGGCGCGACGACCAGCACGTCGACGCGCCGCGAGGCCGCCAGCGAGAAGTACAGCGCCGACCCGCCCAGCTCATCGGTGATGCGGCCGCCCTGCAGCGAGTCCAGGGCGATCGATCCCGCGACGAGCAGGTGCGGCATCAGATGCAAATGGGGGCGGCGACTCGGTGATCTTTCATGAGCGCCCACGAGTCGTCGAGTCCTGCCACATCGAACGCGCGCGCTACGCCCGGCGGCCGAGGCCGCTGGGCGTATTCGGCACGTGCCGCGCCCGCCGCAGCTTGTCGAGGAAGTCCTCGACGCCGCCGTAGGGCTCCATCTCCATCCAGCAGCGCCCCAGCTCGTGTGCGGCGTGGGCGTCGCTGCCCGCCGCGGCGACGCCGCCCAGCTCCCGGCACAGCTCCGCCGCGGCCCGATTGGCCTCGGGGTGCGCCCACGAGTTGTGCGTCTCGATGATGTCGAGACGTGGCGCCAGCTCGACCAGCCGCTCGGGATGGAACGCAGATCGCCGGCGGTCGAACGGGTGGCAGGCGTAGGTCAGGCCGCCCATCGCGTGGATCCGGTCGCAGACCTCCTCGGGCCGCCCGCCGGCGGCGATGGTGGCGCCGATGAACAGCCCGATGATCTCGCCCTCGGTCGTCTTGACCTCCTCGCCGACGATGGCCAGCTCGGGCGCCAGCCGCGCCAGAGCCAGCGCGCCTTCGGCGGTGTTGTGGTCCGTCAGCGCGATGCGGTCCAGCCCCAGCTCGGCGGCGCGGGCGACGAGCGCCTCCAGGGTGGTGCCGCTGTCGAAGGAGTAGCGGGAGTGCAGGTGGAGGTCGACGCGAATCAGCGGGCCGATCGCCGGGAGCCCTGCCGAAAGAGCGGGATGACCCGGGCCGGCAGGCGGGAGTTCACCGACTGCTCCATGAGGCGCTCCTGCGCCTGGTAGAGGATCTCCATCAGCGCGGCCGGCCGGCGCTCGCCGTTCAGCAGCCGCGGGAGCTCGGTGTCCGCGCGGGCGAGGAGCCGGACCAGGCGCGGCATGACCCAGCCGGGGACGATGCCCAGGCCCTGTACGAGGCACTCCTCGAGCCAGAACATCAGCTCGTCGGACTCGCGAAGCAGGTAGCGCGGTGAGGGTCGCTCGTGGTCGCGACGGCGCCAGTAGCTGGCCCGACGCTGCTCCAGAACCGTCAGCTCGATCATCGTGGCCGCAAGATCCTCCGCCGGCCACTATACCGCTATCACCCGGGATGGCCATCCCGGGCGCGGCCATGGCCGTCAGCCGCCCGGCGCGGCGGCCAGTGCGTCGCGTACGTGTACCGGACGCCGTGCCCCGGCCGGCCGCCGGGCTCGGCGACCCAGCCCCCGCCGGCCACCGACAGGACGCCGAGCCAGCGCAGGTGATGGACCACCCTGGCCACGGTGTCCAGGCCCACGTCGGCCCGAGAGGCAACGTCGCGCACCGTGAACCCGCCCGGCGGGGGATGCTGCAGCATGCCGTACAGCGCGGTCAGCGCGCGCCTGCCGTTCGCGCGCGTCCTGGGGAACCGCCGCTGGTAGAGGTCGAGCCACGCCTGCACGCTGACCGGCAGCGACACCCGGGAGCGCTCCTCAGCGCCCCGGGGCGGCGCGTGACGCACGCCGTCTGGGACTCGACACTCCCCCGTGCGACCAGCCGTCGCTGTCGAGCTCACTCATCTGGTACAGACTCCGCGCTATTATCCCGACTCCGGGACGATGGGGCGTCAGTTGAACTCGACTTCTTGCCTAGAAACCGAACACGGCCTATGCTAACGATGACCAAGTGGGGCATGGAAGGGGATCCACGCGCGGCCGCCAGAGTGAGGACCGGCGGCCTGTCTCTGTTCGCGCAGCCGGATGCGGTCGCGTGCGCTTGTCTCAGCTATCCGGCCCGCACAGTCTTGGGGGTTACCAGATGATTCGCACCGCCCTTCGCGCGGCGACCGTGGCCGCGGTGACCATGGTGTTGACCGTCGCGGTGGCCGACACCGCGTTTGCCGCCGGCGAGGAGATCAGCACCACGCTCGACCGCATCACCAGCTGGATCCAGGGGATCCTGCTGTCGGTCGGCATCCTGTCGTTCGTTCTCGGCGCCGGCTTCTATCTGGCCGAGGGAACGATCGGCGGTCAGGAGCGCGGCAAAACGCTGATGGTCGGGGCCATCATCGGCGTGATCCTGGGCTTCCTCGCGAAGCCGATCGTGAACCTGGCCGCGAGCTTCGTCCGCTAGAGGGGGGACGATGCGCCGGCTCCAACTGGCACTGGTCGGGTGCGCCGCGGCCGCTATGCTGGCGCTCGCGAGCGCGCCGGCGGCGATGGCCGCGGCGGCCGCGGCCCCATCGCCCACTCCGGCCGCGAGCGCGTCCCCGGCGCAGTCCGCCGGCCCCAGCCTGCCAGGCCTCCAGCTGCCCACGCTCGACCCGCAGAAGGTCATCTACCAGGCGATCGCGGGCATCCTGTTCGCGTTCGACCAGACGCTGATCGGTGAGATGGAGCAGGTCTGGAACCCGATGGTCGCTGGCCAGGACGACCTGACAGGGAAGGAGAACTTCGGCCCCGGCCTGGTCGTTGACAACAGCCAGCTGAGCAAGATGTGGACCGTCAGCTTCGGCATCGCGACGGGTTCGCTGCTGGTGATGCTGTTCGCTCTCTGGGCGCTCCTGTACGTCGTCGGTCAGACGCTCGGCAGCCGTCACGACGTGTGGCGCAATCTCGTGTACTTCCTGTTCACGGTCGTCCTGATGGGGTTCAGCTTCTTCCTGGTGAACCAGCTGGTCACCGTCGACAACGCGCTCGTTTCAGCCGTGAACGGCCAGGTGTCCGTCGAGCTGCGGTCCGTGCTCGCGTTCCAGAACCTGCAGAACGCCGCACTGAAGGACCCGTCGGGGATCCAGGACGTCCACGACCTGCTCAAGGCGATCACGACGCTGCTGGTGGTCGTGTTCGTCGCCCTGGAGCTGGTCGTGCTCTTCGTCGTCTACTTCGTCCGCCTGATCCTGCTCTGGGTGCTCGTCGTGGTGGCCCCGTTCGCGCTCGCGTTCGGCATCATCCCCGCCGGCCGCGGACTGGTCGCCTACTGGTGCCGACTGCTGATCGCGACCGTCGGCCTGAAGTTCGTCAACGTGCTCGTCTTCACGACGTTCGTGCTCATGGGCGCTGCGTCGGACGTTGCGCTGTTGAACGTCATCCTGGTCGCCACCATGCTGCTGTTCATGATCATGGTGCCCGCGACGCTGATGACCGCGCTGGGCGATCCGAGCAAGGGGATCATGGCCGTCCAGGATTCCTGGCGCGCGACGACGCACCACCAGCCGCTGCGGCAGGCGACGTCGGGCCTGCTGAGCCGGATTCGCCCGCCGCGATGAGCGGATCCCTCCCCCCAAGCCCGACCCTCCCCCGCGATGGGAGCGGGAGCTGAAAATGGCCGATCCGAAGATCTATCACATCACCGCCGACATCGACCGGGTCGAGACCTCGGTCACCGTGGCGGGACGCCGTATCTCCGTCCGCGCAGCGCTCCTGCTCGCTGTCGGGGCGTTCGGCGCGATCGGGCTGGTCAGCATCCTGCTGCCGGCCTTCGGCACGCCCGCCCTCGCCATCCCGCTCGGGCTGGCGCCGCTCTACCTGACGTCCATCGTCGCGTTCGTCCGTGCCCCGGACGGGCGCCACTGGGAGTCGCATCTCATCGATCGCTACCGGTTCGCGCGCATCGTCAAGCGCGCCGTCAACCTGCCGGAGGGCGTCCGGCTCGAGCGGCCCGGCAAGATCATCAACCTGCGCCAGGAGGTCATCCCCGTGGTCGACACGACCCTCGACAGCGAGCCGGTCCGCCGCATCCTGAACGACATCGACCTGCCCGTGACGATCGAGTCGGACGGCGCGGGGCTGCGCATGGCCCTCGACGACAAGGTCCTGGTGATCCAGCACGACATGGCGCGGAACCGGATTCGCGTCACGGTCCGCAAGCGCGACCAGGAGGATCGCTAGTGGCGCTGTCCGGGTTCCTCGGCCGGCTCGTGCCCGGAGCCGGCCTCGGGAGGAACGACGACGTCCGCTCGCACCTCCTGGTGGAGCGTATCGACAACGGCTACCTGTACGTCCGCGGCCACGGCCCCCGCATCGTGCTCGAGGCGAACGGCGTCAACTTCGAGCTGAAGTCGCACTTCGAGCAGCTGGGGCTGCTGGAGGTGATGGGCGAGCTGCTCCAGTACCTCCACGACCCGGTGCAGTTCCTCGTCCGGAGCCGCGTCTACGAGCCCGACGAGTACTTCCAGACGCTGGAGGCGTGGCGGCGCTCGTGGTCGGACAAGCGCGAGCGGCGCGAGCAGCGCCTGTCGGAGTACAAGCAGAAGATCCGCGTGATCTCGCGCG
>DASQZW010000076.1:0-14713 GCA_035638495.1 Terriglobales bacterium | reverse complement strand
CGGCCTGGCGCAGGATGTCCGGCCGCCGCCGGTAGTAGTTCTTCAGCGTGAGCACGAGGTCGGCCCCGTCGAGGTTGCCCAGCACCTTCACGGGCAGGTCGAGCTCGCGGATGGACTGCTCCAGGTACGACCGCGACACCCCATAGGGGAACACCGTGCGGGGCCTGCGCGTGGGGAGCAGCGTCACCTTGCTGCCGTTGCTCGTGCTGCCCCCGTTCCCGCCGTGGTGGACCCCGCCGTTGCCGTGGACCGAGACGGGTCTCACGGAGCTGTCCTCGATGTTCGAGATGATCCGGCCCTCACGGGTCCGCATCCGGATCCGCGGCGTGGGCAGCGGGCCGCGCAGTGCGGCGTCGACCACCTCCGCAAGCGGCTGGTGGATCGCCACGCGCTCGCGGTCCTGGATCTCGATCAGGACGTCGAACGTCGGCGGTGACTTGCGCTCGAGCACGGTCTTCTGCGTCCCGCGCCTCCGCGCCTCCTCGTCCGACAGCGTGACCGACTGGATGCCGCCGAGCAGGTCGTTCAGCGTCGGGTTGACCAGCAGGTTCTCGAGCGTCTGGCCGTGCGCCGTCGCGATCAGCTGCACGCCCCGCTCGGCGATGGTGCGCGCGGCCGCCGCCTCCAGTTCGGTGCCGATCTCGTCGATGACGATGACCTCGGGCATGTGGTTCTCCACCGCCTCGATCATCACGGCGTGCTGGAGCAGCGGGGTCCGCACCTGCATGCGGCGCGCCCGACCGATGCCGGGGTGCGGGATGTCGCCGTCGCCGCCGATCTCGTTCGACGTGTCGACGATCACGACGCGCTTGCGCTGCTCGTCCGCCAGCAGTCGGGCGCTCTCCCGGAGCATGGTCGTCTTGCCGATGCCCGGACGGCCCAGCAGCAGCACGCTCTGGCCGCTCTCCACGATGTCGCGGAATATCTCGGCCGTGCCGGTGACCGCCCTGCCGACCCGGCAGGTCAGCCCGACGATCCGGCCGCGGCGGTTCCTGATCGCGGAGACTCGGTGCAGCGTGCGCTCGATACCGGCACGGTTGTCCTCGCCGAACTGGCCGACGCGGCTTGCCACGTACTCAAGGTCGGCCTCCGTGACCGGCTGACTGCTGAGCAGGACCTCACGGCCGGGCACGCGCGCCTCGGGCTCGCGGCCCAGGTCCAGCACGATCTCCAGCAGCTCGCCCGGGTCAGTCCGCTCGTGCAGCGCGCCGTACAGGTGCGGCGGCAGCGCCTGCGCGAGCAGTTCGATCTCGGGATCCCAGTTCGGGACTGGGGAGGGGAAATGACTCTGCATTCGCTCTGCTCAACCAAAGGAGGGCACCAGGCTCTTTTCCGGCAGGGACTCTCGCACGGCGGTCTCCCGGACCAGGAGAGCCTGGGTGAGGAGGAGACTGAAACCACGCCCTCTGAGGGCGTCGATCATGTGTGAATCATAGTGTCGGAGGCTGCACCAGGCCGGTTGGGCGTCGGAGGCCACGATCGCGTGGTCCGCGAGCTCGTCGGCCACCCCACGCTCGGGGAGGGCCATGAACGAGAGCGTGTGCGGACGGGCCTGAGAGCCCTTCTGGACCCGGCACCAGCCGACTATCTCGACACGGTCGATCACCTCCTGTTGACCGGGCGCGCTGCGCAGCGCCTTCCAGTCGCGATATGTGGGCGCCTCCAGATGGGCGACGCCCCACGGGGTCACCTTTCGGTACAGGTGGTACAGCACGCGGTCGTCGCGGCTCCGGTACGCCCGCAGTCCGGGCGGCGGCTCGGAGGCGCCGGCCACCGGCGACTCGCCGTACAGCACCGACTCGGTCGCGTACTGCCGAAAGCCCTGGAGCCGGAAGACGTCGATCAGGGGGTCGTCCAGCGGGATGCGCACGAACAGCCGGCTCACGCCCTTCTGGCCCGACTGGTCGCACAGGTACTCGACCAGGGCCGGGGCGGCATCGGCCTCGTCGACCCCGCTCGCCACGCACAGGTTGAGCACCTGGAGCGACGAGATCTTGGCCGGCAGGCTCACCGTCAGCGGATGGCCCGTGGCCTGGACGAAGCCGATCACCCGTCCGTCCTCCTCGGCAACGTAGATCAGGGTCTCCTGGTACAGGGGAAGCAGCGACGAGAACGTGTGGCTGACGAGGCCCCACAGCCGGGCCGGCGGCGGCACCGCCGAAAAGCCAGCCTCGGCCTCACGGTAGATCTGCTCCACGCGGACCAGATCTCGCAACGAGGCCGAGCGAAGTTTCAAGCGGTCCTGGCCCCCTCCACAAGTCTCAGGAACTCGCGGTGCAGACGCAAGTCCCCGCTGAGCTCCGGATGGAACGCCAGCGCCATCACGCTGCCCTGCCGCACGGCCACGGGGTGCCCGTCGTGCTCTGCCAGCACTTCGGCGCGGCCCACCTGCTCGACCACCGGTGCGCGGATGAAGACGCCCGGGAACAGGCCGCCCTCCAGGCCGCTCACCCGCAGTTCCGCCTCGAAGCTGTCCACCTGGCGGCCGTAGCCGTTGCGGCGCACCCCGATGTCCAGTGCGCCGAGCGGCACCTGGCCGGCGCGGCCGTCGCTGATTCGTGTGGCCAGGACGATCATTCCAGCGCACGTGCCGAGCGTGGGCAGGCCGCCTCGCACCGCGTCCGTGACCGCCCGGAGAAGGCCCATCCGCTCCATGAGCATCGTCATCGTCGTGCTCTCGCCGCCGGGGATGACAAGGCCGTCCAGGCCCTCGAGATCCACTGGCAGACGCACCAGTCGGGTGCCGGCGCCGCACGCCTCGAGCGCTCGGACGTGCTCACGGAAGGCTCCCTGGAGGGCGAGCACACCGATCACCGGGGCTACCACCCCCGGCTGGCGAGCAGCTCCTCCTGGGGGATCGCTTTGATCTCGAGTCCGCGCATCGGCTGGCCCAGGCCGGTCGACACCTCGGCCAGGATCTCGGGCTTGTCGTAGTACGTGGTCGCCGCGACGATCGCCTTCGCTCGCTTGAGGGGATCCTCCGACTTGAAGATACCGGACCCGACGAACACCCCATCGGCGCCCAGCTGCATCATCCACGCCGCGTCTGCCGGGGTCGCGATGCCGCCGGCCACGAACGTGACGACGGGCAGCCGGCCCAGCCGCTGCACCTCGGCCAGCAGCTCCACCGGCGAGCCCAGCTCCTTGGCCTCGTGGACGAGCTGCGCATAGGTCATGCCCTGCAGCCGGCGGATCCCGGTCGCGACCGCCCGCAAGTGGCGCGTCGCCTCCACGATGTTCCCGGAGCCGGCCTCGCCCTTGGTCCGGATCATGGCCGCGCCTTCGGCAATGCGCCGAAGGCCCTCACCCAGCTCTCTGCAGCCGCACACGAACGGCACGGTGAACGGCCACTTGTCGATGTGGTACTCCTCGTCGGCGGGAGTCAGCACCTCCGACTCGTCGATGTAGTCCACGCCCAGCGCCTGCAGGATCTGGGCCTCGACGGTGTGTCCGATGCGGCACTTGGCCATCACCGGGATGGTGACCGCTTCCATGATCGACTTGATGAGCGCCGGGTCCGACATCCGGGCGACCCCGCCCTCCTTGCGAATGTCCGCGGGGACGCGTTCCAGCGCCATGACCGCGCAGGCGCCCGCCTCCTCGGCGATCCTTGCGTGCTCGGCCGTGACCACGTCCATGATGACGCCGCCCTTCAGCATCTCGGCGTGCCCCGACTTGACGCGGAAGGATCCCTTGACAGCGTCGTGTCCGTTTGTCTCTGCCATCTGTCCTGCATTCTAGCGATGCACCCCCGAGCGCCCTTTCCGCGGCCGGGAGGGGCTCATCGGCGATGCTTGTGACCTGATGCGAGGGATCCTCACCGGGCTGCGCGTGGTCGAGCTGTCTGCCTTCGTCGCCGCCCCGCTGGGCGGCGCCACGCTCGCGGCGATGGGCGCCGACGTCATCCGCGTGGACCCGCTGGGCGGCGGCATCGACGCCGGCCGCTGGCCGCTTCACCAGGGCCGCAGCCTGTACTGGGAGAACCTCAACCGCGGCAAGCGCTCCGTCACGCTCGATCTGCGGTCGCCGCGTGGCGTCGAGGTGGCTGCTCGACTGGCGGCGGACTCCGGCAACCTGCTGACGAACCTGCCGACCCGCGGCCCGTTCGAGTACGAGCGGCTGCGGGAGCTGCGGCCCGACCTGGTCATGGTGTCGATCACGGGCAGGACCGACGGCCGCGCGGCCGTCGACTACACGGTCAACGCGGGCATGGGCTTCCCGTGGATCACGGGCCCCGAGGGCTCCGGCGGCCCGGTGAACCACGTGCTGCCGGCGTGGGACGTCGCCGCCGGATTCCTGGCCGTGGCCGGGCTGCTGGCGGCCGACCGGCAGCGCCTGCTGACCGGCGAAGGCCGGCTCGTCCGCCTGAGCCTGGCCGAGGTGGCGCTGGTGGTCGCCGGCCACCTCGGGCTGCTGGCCGAGGCCCAGCTCGTGGAGGAGCCGCGCGGTCGGTTCGGCAACCACGTCTACGGGACGTTCGGCCGTGACTTCCGCACCCACGACGGCCGGTTCGTGATGGTTCTCGCGCTGACCCCGCGCCAGATGCGGAGCCTGGCCGAGGCGACCGGCCTTCCGTTCGACCGGATCGAGGCCGACCTGACCGACGAGGGCGAGCGGTGGCGGCATCGCGAGGAGCTGTGCGCCCAGCTCGAGCCGTGGATCGCGGAGCGCTCGCTGGCCGAGGTCAGGGACACGTTCGAGCGCCACGAGGTGCTCTGGGGTCCCTACCGCACGTTCAAGGAGCTGCTGGAGACCGACGCCGAGGCGTGGCGGCCGCCGGCGACTGCGCTGGACTTCGGCGAAACCGAGCGCCGGCCCGTTCAGCCCGCGCCGGCGCTCGGCCAGGACACGGATGCCGTCCTTGCGGAGATCGGTGAGGACCCGGAAGCCCTACGGACGGCTCGCGTGATCGCCTAACGCCGGGCCTGAGGCCAGGAACGCGCGGGCCTGCGCCAGCTCGGCGCTGAGGGCGCGGACCCGTTCGGTCGTGTCGCCGCGCAGGCCCCGGTCCAGCGCCAGCGCACGCTCGTACAGCCGCACGCCCTCGCGGACCCTGCCCAGGCGGACATAGCAGGCGGCGCGCTTCGCCATCGCCAGCACCACGCCGCCGTGCCACGGGCCCACCTCACGCAGCCAGAGCCGCTGTGCATCCGCGAACGCCTCGGCGGCCGCGGCCGCGTCACCTCGTTCCAGGTACTGCAGACCGGCTCCGTACGCGCCGGACGCCCCCGCGTACCGCCGCAGCCAGGTTCCGACCTTGCTCATCCACCGTCGCACCGTCGCCCTCATGCTCCTGCGGTCACTTTAGGCGTGCGCACCCTCCACCTCCTGCAAGGACGTTCAGGTTACCGCCGCCCGTTCGCAACTTACTTCGTCAAAAACGATGAGTGCACCTGCACCGCCTGGAGGTGCGCCGCGACGACCGGTGCGGGGCGCGGCCGGCCGGCCGTTCGGCCTCGCCGGCCGAGTCGTGACGGGTATACAGGCTCACTACGACCGATCCCGCTCGGTCTGCCGACCATCCCGGAGTACGAAGGCACCGGCGGCCGGGGTGGCGGCCGTCCGGTTCGCTCCTCGGCCGGCGTGGTGGCGCGGGCAAGATCGTCCACCGCGACGCACAGCTCCCTGGCCAGCGCCAGCGCGTCCGACAGGCGTGGGTCGACCCCGCCGCGCTCCACGTCGATGAGCCAGCGCTCCGAACGGCCGATCAGGTGGGCGAGGCGCGCCTGGGTGAGACCACGCCTCAGCCGGTACGTCCGAACTCGTTCACCGATCGTCGTTCTCATGGCTGGTGACTCCTCGCCAACCATCCTGGAACACGGAGGCGGACGCGGCGCGGACAATGGCGCGCGGGACAGCCGACCTACGACGTGGGCGCCTCTCCCGCGAAGTGGCAGGCGGCCAGGTGCCCGTGCGGCTTCAGCTCCAGCGGCGGCTCCACCTCGGCGCACACGTCCTTCGCGATCGGGCAGCGCGTCCGGAACCGGCAGCCTGAGGGCGGGTCGATGGGGCTCGGCACGTCCCCCTTGAGCACGATCCGCTCGCGCTTGCCGCCCGGCCTGGGCACGGGGATGGCCGAGAGCAGGGCGACCGTGTACGGGTGCAGGGGCCGCCGGTACAGCTCGGCCGCGGGCGCCAGCTCCACGACCTTGCCGAGGTACATCACGGCGATCCGATCGGAGATGTAGCCGACGACGGCCAGGTTGTGCGCCACGAAGAGGTACGTGAGGTGGAACTCACGCTTGAGCTCGACGAGCAGGTTGAGCACCTGCGACTGGATCGACACGTCAAGCGCGGAGACCGGCTCGTCTGCGACGACCAGCTTGGGCTGGAGCACGAGCGCCCTCGCGATGCCGATGCGCTGGCGCTGGCCGCCCGAGAACTCGTGGGGGTACCGCCCCGCCGCCTCGGGCCGCAGGCCGACTCGTTCCAGGATCTCGCGGATACGCGCGTCCCGCTCCCGGCCGGACCCGAGATGGTGAGTGGCCAGGCCCTCGCTCACGATCTCGCGCACGGTCATGCGCGGGTCGAGGGAGCCGACCGGGTCCTGGAAGATGATCTGCATGTCCCGGCGCAGCGCCTTCAGCTGGGCACCGCCCAGGGCCAGGACGTCGCGGCCCTCGAAGCGGACCTCGCCGGCCGTGGCGGGGATGAGTCGGAGGAGCGTGCGGCCCAGCGTCGACTTGCCGCAGCCCGACTCGCCGACGAGCCCGAGCGTCTCGCCCGGCATCACCGACAGGTCGACGCCGTCGACGGCGCGCACGTGGCCGACCGTGCGCTGGAGGATCCCGCGCCGGATCGGGAAGTAGGTGCGCAGGCCGGTCGCCTCCAGGATCGGCGTGCTCGGCAGGTCCTGCGCCACGGCGGCGCTCATCGGGCCACCGCCGTCGGCCGCGGTCCCTGCTGGCACAACCAGCAGGCCGCCTCCTGCGAGCCCTCGGTGGCGAACAGCGGCGGATCGGCCTCCCGGCAGCGGTCGAACGCGTAGTCGCAGCGGGTCGCGAAGCGACACCCAGCCGGCCAGTTCATCGGGCTGGGCACCATGCCGCGGATCACCCGGAGCGGCTCGGCCTGGGTCATGCCCAGGATCGGGATCGACTGCAGCAGCGCCTCGGTGTACGGATGCTGGGGGTTGTTGAAGATGGACTCGACCGAGCCCTTCTCGACGACGCGGCCCGCGTACATAACCGCGACGTCGTCGGCCATCTCGGCCACGACGCCGAGGTCGTGGGTGATGAGCATGATCGCCATGCCCAGCCGGTCGCGCAGTTCCTTCATCAGCTCCAGGATCTGCGCCTGGATGGTCACGTCCAGCGCCGTGGTCGGCTCGTCCGCGATCAGCAGCTTCGGGTCGCAGCAGAGTGCCATGGCGATCATGACGCGCTGGCGCATTCCGCCCGACATCTGGTGCGGGTAGTCCTTCACGCGGCGTTCCGGCGAGGGGATGCCGACCAGCTTCAGCATCTCCACCGCGCGGTCGATCGCGGCCCGCTGACCGAGGCCCTGGTGCAGGCGCACGGCCTCGGCGATCTGGTCGCCGACGGTGTACACGGGGTTCAGCGACGTCATCGGCTCCTGGAAGATCATCGAGATCTCGTTGCCGCGGACCTCGCGGAGCTCGTCCTCGGTCGCGGTGGCCAGGTCGCGGCCCTCGAAGAGGATCCGGCTGCCCGGCTCGATCCGCCCGGGCGCGTCGATCAGCCGCATGATCGACAGGGACGTCACCGTCTTGCCGCAGCCCGACTCGCCGACGACCCCGAGCGTCCGGCCCTGCTCGACCGTCAGGTCCACCCCGTCGACGGCGCGCATCACGCCCGCCCGGGTCGAGAAGTAGGTGCGCAGGCCCTCGACCTGCAGCAGCGGCCCTCCCATCTGCCGGCGAGGTTAGCAGGACGCGGTGCGACGCGGAGCGCCCGCACCGGGATCAATCGGTGGTGGGGATGTCAGCGCTCGTGCTGAAACGCTGGGCGATTGCCCCGAGTTGTGTATGATGTGTGCATGATCACAGAGCGGGTCCAGGTCTTGCTCACGCCTCAACAGCGCCGGCGGCTGGAGGACGAGGCGCGACGTCAGGCGCGCTCCGTCGCCAGTCTGGTGCGCGAGGCCATCGACGCACGGTTCGGGACCGTGAGCCGACAGGAGCGCCTGGCTGCCGTGGAAGCGATCGGCGCCATGAGTGGCGGGCGCTACCTGACGCCTGAACAGATCAACCGGGCCGTCGAGGAGGAACGGGAAGGCATCCCGCTGGATCGCGGACAGAGTGACCGATCGTGAGGTTCTTCGTCGACGCGAATGTCGTCCTGTACAGCGCAGTGCCATGCCCGTACCAGACGCCCTGCCTCGACATTCTGCGAGCGATCGCTGCAGGCTCCGCTGAGGGCTACATGTCCACCGCGGCGCTGGAGGAGGTGTGGCACCTCGAGCTGTCGGGCAAGGCAGGGTCGGTTTCCGGCCTCACCCGTCGGGCGCACGCCATCTTCTCGCCACTCCTCCCGGTCACCGACGAAGCCCTTCAATTCGCCCTCTCCATGCAAGGGACCAGCGTCGGTTCCAACGACCGCCTGCACGCCGGGACCTGCGCCGCGAACGGGATCGGCGCCATCTGCACGGCCGACGCGGGGTTCGAAACCGTCACTGGAATCGAGCGCGTCGACCCCCTGGACCGCGCGGCGGTCTCGAAACTGCTCGGCCGCTGAGGGCAGGTCAGCCCAGCAGGCGCCGGCAGGCGCGCGCGGTCGCGGCCCGAAGCAGTTCCGGAGCCCGCGACTCCGCCTCTTCGATGGCGGCCCGATCGCCGTCCGTGACCAGCGCCTCGACGAACGCCACCCCCTCAGCCAGCACCGCCTCCCAGCCCGGGCCCCGGCTGCCCGCGATCAGGATCGCCGGAACGCCCACGGCCCGCGCGCGTCGCGCAACCTCGACCGGGCCCTTGCCGTAGGCGGTCTGCGCGTCCACCCGGCCCTCGCCGGTGAGCACCATGCGGGCCCCCGGCAGCGCCGCGTCGAGGCCCGACGCCTCGACCACGAGGGGGGCGCCGCGCGTCAGGTGGGCGCCCAGAAAGCGCACGAGCCCGGCCCCCGCGCCGCCGGCGGCGCCCGCCCCGGGCAGATCGGCGATCTCCCAACCCGCGACCTCTGCGAAGCGCGTCAGCGCGGCGTCCAGTTCGCGCACCATCTCGGGCGTCGCGCCCTTCTGCGGGCCGTACACGGCGCTCGCGCCCTCCGGTCCGGTCAGCGGGTTGGTCACGTCGACCGCCACCTCCACGTCGATCCCGGCCCAGGCCGGATCGACGCCGGACCCATCGATCCGGGCCAGGCGCCGGAGCGCGAGGCCGCCGGGGGGCAGCTCGTCACCGACGTCATCGAGGAGCCGGTAGCCGAGCGCCTGCCCCATACCGGCACCCGCGTCGTTCGTGGCCGACCCACCGATTCCGGCGATGATCCGGTCGACGCCACGGCGCCGCGCGGCCTCCAGGAGTTCGCCGAAGCCATAGGTGGAGGTGACCTGGGGATCGCGGCGCTCGGGCGGCAGCAGCGGCAGTCCGCTCGCAGCGGCCAACTCGACGATCGCGGTCCGGCCGCCGTCGATGATGCCGAACACCGCGTCGACGGCGTCGCCGAGCGGCCCGTGGACGCACGCGGTGACGAGTTCGCCCCCGCGGGCCGCCACGAGCGCTTCCACCGTGCCCTCGCCGCCATCCGCCACCGGCACCTCGACCACCTCGGCGTTCGGGATCACGTCCCGGACGCCGGCGGCCATGGCCACGGCGGCATCCGGCGCACCCAGCGAGCCCTTGTACGGGTTGGGCGCCGCGACGATTCTCAATAGACGGGCAGCGACCAGTCCGCGTACTTGGGGTTGTCGCCGCGCACGGCGCCGAAATACAGGTGCTGGAGCTCCTGAGTGAACTCGCCGACCCGGCCGTCGCCGATCGCGCGGTGATCGACCTCGATGACCGGCGACACCTGGGCGCCGGTGCCGCACAGGAGCAGCTCGTCGCCCGTGTACAGCTCGGTGCGGTCGATGCTGCGCTCCACCACCTCGAGGTTGAGCTCCTCGCGGATGAGCCCCATGACCAGCCGTCGCGTGACGCCCTCCAGGATGTCGTCGGTCACGGGCGGCGTGATGAACACGCCGTCCTTCAGCAGGAAGACATTCTCGGCCGACCCCTCGGAAACGTGGCCCGACTCGGTCAGGACGATCGCCTCGTCGAAGCCGTTCTCGAGTGCCTCGGACTTGGCCAGCGCGGAGTTGATGTAGGAGCCGGTGACCTTGGCGCGCGCCGGCACCGCGCAGTCCGGCAGCCGCCGCCAGCTCGACACGCCGCAGCGGATGCCGCTGTCGATCTCCACGTAGTTGCCCATCGCGGACGTGTAGATCAGGAAGCTGTCGGCCAGCCCGTGCAGCGACACGCCGATCTGCTCGACCGACTTGAACACCAGCGGGCGCACGTAGGAGTCGGTCCGGTACTCGTTCCGGCGCAGCAGCTCCACGGTGATCTCCATCAGCTCGGCCACGTCATACGGGAGCTCCATGCGGAGGATCCGGGCCGAGCGGTGGAGGCGCTGGTAGTGCTCGGGGCCCTGCAGGAGGTAGAGCTGCTGTCGCTCGCCGTTCCAGTACGCGCGGATGCCTTCGAAGCAGCCGGTGCCGTAGTGGAGGGCGTGCGTCATCACGCCGATGTGGACGTCGTGGTAGCGCGCGAACTCCCCCTCGAAGAAGACCCAGCTGTTGGGGTGCGCGGGCCGCTGCTTCGTCCTTTGCTTGTAGTCGGTTGTCTGGACGCTCATCCTGTCGCGATTCTAAGGGTCGTTCGCGGACTCGCCCGGCCGGGCGTAGGTCGCGATTCCCCTGAGGATGACGTCGAGTCCGAACTCGAACCGCTCGTCGGCGTCGCCCCCGAAGATGTCTCCGATGGCGCGGTGGATGTGCGGGAACCGATCGGCCGGCAGGGACAGCAGGTAGTCGCTGAACATCGCGACGATCTGCTCGGGGGGCAGGTCCTCGCCGGTGGGGGACGCGAGCCCGAGGCTCTCCTCGAACGCGAACGCGCCCACGTACAGGCCGGCGAGGTCGCCGAGGTAGGCGATCACGCGGTCGGGGATCCCGGCCGGCGTCAGCAGCTCGAACAGCCACTCCGTGAAGCGGGCGATGGCCGGACCCGACGGGACGCGGCCGAGCGAGATCCGGGCCGCGTCGCGATGCCGGTGCGCCGAGGCGCGCATCTGGCGCGCGAGGTCTCGGAGCTGCTCCTGCCACCGGGAAGGATCCGGCTCCGGCAGCTCGGCCTCGGCCGAGAGCCGCTCGAAGAGCAGCTGAAGCAGCTCCCCTTTGTTGCGGACATGCCAGTACAGCGAGGCGACACCCGTCCCCAGCTCCTCGGCGACCCGCCGCATCGACAGGCCGTCCATGCCGTCGCGGTCGAGGACCCGCAGCGCCGCCTCCACGATGCCGTCGCGCGTGAGGGGCACCCTGGGAGCGGGACGCACCCTGGCGTCGAGGCGCCACGGCGGCTCCGGGACATCCATCTTCCCGCAGTCTACTCGAACGATGTTCTGTCGCTCGAATGGTGTTTGACAGGGACCGGTCAGCCGCACTAGAATGCCGTTCGTGAATGGAACAACGTTCGAGACCCGAGAGCGGCGGCTCCGGCTGCCGGAGATGGAAGGCTTCATCGCGCGCTGGTACGCGCGGATTCGCGGCACCGAGAGCCAGCTGGCCGAGTTCCGGGAGCAGGCGTCACACCTGACCGCGGGCCTTCCCGACGGCGCCCGCGTGCTCGAGGTGGCCCCCGGTCCTGGCTACCACGCGGTCGAGATGGCGCGCCTGGGACGGTTCAGCGTGACCGGGCTGGACATCAGCCGCACGTTCGTCGACCTCGCGAGCGACCACGCCCGCCGGGCCGGGGTGTCCGTCGACTTCCGGGAGGGCGACGTGTCGCGAATGCCGTTCGACGCCGACTCCTTCGACCTGGTCGTGTGCCAGGCAGCCTTCAAGAACTTCCGGCGGCCGGTGGCCGCGCTCGACGAGATGCACCGGGTCCTGCGCGACGGCGGCGTGGCGGTGATCCAGGACATGAACCGCGCCGTGTCCGGCGCCGACATCGCCCGGGAAGTGCGGCGGATGCGCCTCGGCGGCTTCAACGCGTTCATGACGAGGCGATCGCTCGCGATGCTGCGACGGCGCGCCTACTCGCCGGCCCTGTTCGAGCGCCTCGCGGCCGAGAGCGCCTTCCGGACCTGCCGGATCACCACGGACGGGATCGGGCTGGAGGTGCGGCTGACGAAGCCGGTCGGCTCCGCATAGGCCCCTTCGGCTGCGGCGACGTGCTCGCGTCCGTTATAAATCCAGTCTGGATGGCCACCCTGTACGACATCATCTCGGAGCTGCGTCGGGAGAACCCGACTCCGTCGGCGTCCAAGACGCTCGACCTGGTCGTGGCCGAGCTCGGGCAGACCCGCGACAACCTCCGCAAGGCGCTCGACCGGCTCGACGACCGACCGGTCCCGGCGGGCGGCAGGACGGTGCTCGAAGAGCTGGCGACCCGGGCCCACGCCGAGGGTGTGGACGACGAGGAGGTCCCGCTGTCGCCCGACGAGCTGAAGGCCGGCGCCGAGCCCGTCGACGCCTCCCAGGTCGGCATCGCGGTGGTGCTCGGAGGCTCCAGCCTGCTCGTCGTGGGCCTGGCCGTGGCGGCCTTCGTCGCTGGCCTCAACGGCATCTTCCACTGGTTCTAGAACCTGCGGAAGCATGCCCGAATACTCCTTCGACGTCGTCTCGCAGTACGACCCGGCCGAGCTGACCAACGCGGTCGACCAGGCCAGGCGCGAGATCGCGACCCGCTTCGACTTCAAGGGCACCAACCCGACGATCGAGAACCGCACGCAGACGCTGGTCATCGAGGCCTCGACGGAGGACCGGGCCCGCGCCGTCTTCCAGGTGCTGATGGAGAAGGCAGCGCGCCGCAGCCTTTCCGTGAAGCTGTTCAAGGCCGGCGACCCGAAGACGGTCGGCCGGGGCCGTGGCCAGATCGAGGTGACGCTCAACGCGGGCATCTCAGAGGACCTCGCCCGGTCGCTGCAGAAGAAGGCGCGACTGGTGTCGCCGAAGGTGCAGGTGCGGGTCCAGGGCGACCAGCTGCGGGTCACCTCGAAAGAGAAGGACGCGCTGCAGGCCGTGATCAAGTCGCTCCGCGAGGACGAGTCGATCCCGGTCCCGCTGCAGTTCGTGAACTACCGGGGATAAGCGGGGGGCAGTCCCGGCCCCTGCTCACTGCGGCCCGGGAACCTGCCTCGCCGGCTCCCTCACGTCGGGTGCCGTGCTGTCCGGCTGCTCGGGGCCGTGCCGGGCCAGACGGCGGCCGAGGTCGCCCAGGCGCAGGAGCAGGTCCTCGTCCTCCCGCCTCGGGCCCAGGCTGAACAGCTCCAGCACGCCCCGCACCTCGTGGCCCCTGACGATCGGGATGGCGACCGCACCGTGCAGCCCCGCCCGCAGGGCGGGCACGATCCTCGGCTCATCCGGCTCGTGGAGCACGTCCTCGACCCACACGGCCTCTCCGCTCGCCCACGCGCGGCCCGCGACGCCGCAGCCGCGGTCGAGCCTCGCGCTCCGCGTGGCCCGGTCGAACTCCGGGCACGTGAAGCCCTCCGCCGTCCAGACGTCCGCGCAGCGCAGCTGCCCCGCACCGTCCCGCAGCCACAGGGTGCCGGCCGTCCAGCCGAGGTTGCTCCCGATCGCCTCCAGCGCGTGGCAGCCGGCATCCTGCAGCGTCGCCGCCTGCTCGAGTCCTGCCGCGATCGCCGCTCGCGCGATGCCGATCTGCCGTGCCGCGCGGTCCGGTCCGACGTCGCGCGCGAACCCCACGACCAGCGCTCGACTGCCGCTCTGCACGGCCGGCGAGATCGACAGCTCTACGGGCAGCTCCCGCCCGTCGCGGTGCATCGCCGTCAGCTCGATGACCCTGCTGATCACGCGCGCCTCGCCGCCCTGCAGGTAGCGCTGGAATCCGCGCTCGTGCGCCTCCTGGTAGCGGGTCGGTATCAGCGTCGTGGACAGGAGGCGGCCGACGATCTCGTCGCGGCGCCAGCCGAAGGTCCGCTCCGCCGCGGCATTCCAGCCCACGATGAAGCTGCTCTCGTCGAGCGCGATGGCCGGAGCCAGCGAGTCCTGGACGACGCGCAGCAGGTGCGTACGCTGCCGCTCGAACTCCGCGGCCGGTTCGTGCCCGTTCGCGGGGGAGATGGGAGTCACGCCGTCGGCCGGCCCCGACGGCGGCGGCAGCGCAGCGTTCATCCCGAGCGCGAGGCCGAGGTCGCGGAGCAGCTCGGCGGCGGTCTGAGGACGCTCGTCGGGATCGGCGGCCAGTGCTCGCTGCAGCACGGCGTCGACGTAGATGGGCAGGCCGCGGACGAGCTGGCTGGCCGGAGGCACGTACGTGTCCACGGCCAGCCGCAGCTGGTCGGCCAGCGATCCGCCGCTCGGGCGCAGCGGGCGGCCGGCGACCATCTCGAACACCACCGCACCGAGCGCATACACGTCGGAGCGGCGGTCGGCCGCTCCGCCCATTGCCTGCTCGGGCGCCCTGTACTCCGGCGACCCGACTGCGAAGCCCATGTGTGTGCGCGCCAGGCCGAAATCGCAGAGCAGCGGCCGGCCGCCGGCGTCGAACAGGACGTTGCCGGGCTTGACGTCGCGGTGCACCAGGCCTGCCTCG
>DASQZW010000075.1:0-15612 GCA_035638495.1 Terriglobales bacterium | reverse complement strand
GAGAGGGACCTGCCGCACCGGGCGAGCACCACCGCGTACGCGCAGCGGCTGGCGTTGCCGATGAGCCACTTCTCGCCCCGCAGGGTGTAGCCGCCGCCGTCCTGCGTGGCGGTCGTGGACGTGGCGCGGAAGTCGCTGCCGGCGTCGCGCTCCGACACCGCGAAGCATCCGAAGGCCCCGCCGTCGCGGAGACGCGCGGCCAGCCACCTGCGCTGGTCGCCGCTGCCCCAGATCCAGATCGGGATCGCCGACAGCAGCGTGGACCCCAGCCCGGTCGTGAGCACGAGGTCGCGTCGCGAGACCACGCGGACCAGTGCCAGCAGCTCGTCGAAGGAGGTGAGCCGCCCACCGCACTCCTCCGGCACCAGGTGGGCGTGGAACCCCCAGTCACGCAGGGCGTCGAACGCGGCCGCCGGCGGCTCCTCCCGCTCGTCCGCCTCGAGCAGTGCCCCCAGCGAGACGCGCGCCGCGGGATCGAGCGGGTCGCCCAGCGCGAGCTCCAGCTCCGCTGCGGACCGGTGCGCGGCCCGGAGCATCACGAGGGAGACTCGCCAGGGAACTGCTCGATTGCCACCGCCCGGGGGCGGCGCGCGCCCTCATCGCCGGCGTCGAGGAACTCGTGGACGAACGCGAGCCCGCCGTACCACTCGTACGCGGTCGACGCCACCGTCCCTTCGTCGAAGAGGAAGTACGGGCGCTGAAAGAGGATGTCGAGCCGCTGCAGCGGCACGCGCATGGCCTGCCGGAGGAGCGGGAGGCCATCGGCGCCGGCAATGACGAGCTCCTCGCGGCCGCGCTCGCCGAGGGCGACCGCCTCGGCCCAGAACCACTGGTCCGCGATCTCGCACTGGTGACGGTGGACGACGAACGGCGTCCGCGCCCGCGCCAGCGGCCTTGCCCTTGCGGTGATCTCGGCCCGCAGCCTGGGCACCGGTGACCGGTGAGGCCGCTGGTCGACCTCGTCCGCGAGGAACCGGTCCATCACCGCCGGGCCGAGCGCGGCGGGCGTGCCGAGCAGTGCCCCGTCATCCTCCAGCCGGAGCGGCACGAGGCAGGCGTGGAGCCGGGTCCGCTCGCCTGTGGCGGGCCCGATCGCGACCTCGCACTCGAACTGGCTGCCGCCACCCCTGACCCTCCCCGTGACCTCGACGTCCAGCTGGTCCGCGTCGAAGAACGTGATCGGGTCGCCGGTCAGGAGCTGGACGGCCCAGAGCACGAGTCCCGTGCGGTGCTCGGCGACGAGCGCGCGGTGACTGACGGCGTGGCGACGCAGCCATTCGGCGGCCGCGCCGAAGGCCAGCCGGCAGACGGCCGCTGGCTGCAGGTGGAGCGGGGTGAAGAGGCTGGTGTCCGCCGGCACCCGGTACGAGTACCACCTGCGCACGGCGGGGCCGCTCAGCCTCCCGAGATCGCCGTGATGAGGTCGACCTGGTCGGAGGCGCCGGCAGGACGCGCCAGCTGGTCCGGCGCGAGCTGCTCGCCGTTGAGGAAGATCTTGTGCGTGGCCCGGATCCGCCCGGAGCGGTCGAGCAGCACCTTCCGGAACGGCGCGTGCGCGTCCGCCAGCTGGAGCAGCGCGGCCTCGACCGTGCCCGCGTCGACGTCGATCACGCTTCGGTAGTCGGTGAATCGCAGCAGCGCGCCGGAGATCCGCAGCCTCATGCCACCCTCTTCATCCCCAACACAGCGAGCCTCCCATTCTCATTCGGGTGCCAGGAGGTGTCAACCGCCGCCAGCCTCGCGGCCGAAGCGCAGGTCCGCCTCGACCGACAGCTCGGAGCGGCTGCGGAGCAGGCGCAGGCGCTGCCGCTGCAGCTTGCCGCTGGGCGTCTTGGGCAGCGTGCCCGGACTGACGATCGTGACCGCCGCGGGCGCGACGCCATGCCGCGTGGCCAGCTCCCGGCGCGCCCAGCGGCACACCTCGTCGAGGTCCGGCGGCGGCTCCGACCGGGTCCGCTCCGCGACCACGACGTAGCCGCCCGAGTCATCGGGGATGGCCGCGCAGTTGCCGGCGCGCAGTGCCGGGTGCGCCTCGACCGTGAGCTCCAGCGCCTCCGGGTAGAGCTTCCGGCCGGCGACGACGATCACGTCGTCGGCACGGCCCACCACGAACAGCTCGCGGCCGGCCAGGAAGCCGAGGTCGCTGGTCTCGAGCCAGCCGTCGCGAAGCGCTAGCTCAGGCTCGCCCAGATAGCCGTGCAGCAGCGTCTCGCCGCGGATCGCGATCGTGCCGCTCCCCTGCGCGGCGTCCGGCGCCCGTACCTGGACGCCGCGGAGCGGGGGACCGCAGGAGACCACCTCCGGCCCGTTGTCCGGGGCCGGGAGCGCGTGCCAGCGCTCCTCGGGCCCGACCATGCTGACGGCCAGGGTGGCCTCGGCCATCCCGTAGGCGGGGCAGAGGGCCCGCTCCTCGAAGCCGATAGGCGCCATCGCCGCCGCGAACCGGCGCAGCGTCGACGGACGGATCGGCTCGGAGCCCACGATCAGCACTCCCAGCGGACGCAGGTCGGTGCTGGCCGGGAGCAGGCCGGCGTGGCGCAGCACCAGGTCGAGGCCGAAGTTGGGCGAGCAGGTCAGTGTGGCGCCCAGTTCGGAGCAGGCCTCCAGCCAGACCGGCGGCCTGCGGATGAACCGGTCTGGGGCCATGAGCGCCAGACCCCTGGCGTCCCACGGGGCTCCGGTCGAGACCAGCACCGTGAGGCACATCCCGATCAGCCCCATGTCGTGCGACAGCGGCAGCCAGGAGCAGCCCATCATGGCCGCCGCGGGCCCGAGCCGGTCCAGCGTCGCGGTCACGTTGGCCGCGACCGCGGCGGCGCTCAGCCGCACGCCCCGAGGCCTGCCCGTGCTGCCCGAGGAGAACTGGACGAGCTCGCCCGGCTCGACGATGTCGGCGCGCCGGGCGTGGCCCGCACACTCCTGGTGGGTCGCCACCCGCACGTTCCCCGGCGGGAGGAGGCCGGCGAACGGCGCCGGCAGCGCCGCCACCCGGACGCCGCCCCGCTCGCCGACGTCCGCGAGGAAGCGGCCGTACTCGTCCATGGCGGCGCCTCTGGCCGGGTAGGGCAGCGAGAGCACCGTGAGACCGGCCCGCACCGCACCCAGGAAGGTGACGAGGCAGTCCGGGGAGGTCTCCATCAGGACGGCGACGACTCCGCCCGCGCCAGCGCTGTCGAGGAAGTACGCGGCGGCGTGCTCGGCGCGCGCCCACAGGTCGCCGAACGTCGTGTCCACCCGGTCGCCACCCAGGAACGTCACCCGTCCGCCGCCGCTCGCCGCGCCGTCGAGCAGGGCGGAAATGCTGTCCGCGGCCATCTCCCACCTCCCACGGCCGATGTTACGCTCAGGCCCTTGCATGACCTGCGACCCGTCTACCTGCGCGGTCCCCGCGTCTACCTCCGAGCGATGGTGGAGGGGGACAAAGAGCGCGGCGCCGCGTGGCTGGACGAGACGTTCCCGGTCAACGCCGCCAGTGCCGAGGTGGCGCTCAAGCGGGAGCACGAGGGGCCGTGGTGGCTGCGGTCGGCGCGCCGGCTGGCGATCGCGCTGGGCGAGGACGACGAGATGGTCGGCAGCGCGCGGGTGACCAGTCACGACTGGCAGCGCACGTGCCGCCTGGCCTTCGCGATGGCGCCGTGGCGGGACGACCGCGACGTGCTCCGCGCCGAGGCGCTCGGGCTCCTGGTCCACTGGCTCCGCGACGAGAGCGAGCTGATGACCGTGACCGCGGAGATCGCCGCCGACCAGCCGGCCAGCATCGCCGCCGCGGAGGCGCTGGGCATGGTCCGGAACGGGCGGCTCCGAGAGTGGTTCGCCCGGCCGGGAACGCGCGTGGACTGCCTCCTGTACCAGGCGCTCAATCCGCGCTGGGAGGTGCGCGATGCGTAGCCCGGTCATGGTCGGCGATCGCCTGTACCTGCGGGCCATGGAGGCCGGCGACGCCGAGCTCATCGCCCAGCTCGACGCGGCCGAGACCGATACGTTCATGTGGCGCAGGCGGATCCCGACGAGCCCACTCGAGCACGAGCGATTCATCGCCGAGCTGTACAAGCAGCGCCCCCCGCACGCCGTCTGGCTCGCGGTCTGCCTCAGGGACGGCGACCGCTTCATCGGCCATGTCGGCGTGGTGGACATCGACTGGCTGGACCGGACGGGCGAGACCGCCAGCTGGCTCGGCCCGGCCGACCTCCGGGGCCAGGGGTACGGGACCGAGGCCAAGCACCTGCTGCTGGAATACTGCTTCGACCGCCTCCACCTGCACGTGCTGATGTCCGAGGTCGACGAGACCAACACCCGCTCGGCGGCCGCGCTCGCGAAGCAGGGCTATCGCCCGGCCGGCCGGCTGCGGTGGACCGACGTCAAGGACGGCCGCTACGTCGACGAGGTGCTGTTCGACGTGACCAGGGCCGACTGGCTGGTCGCGCGCGACGCGTGGCGCGCAGGGCGGGCGGCCGCCGCGCCCCGCCGCTGACCGGGGCCGCGCCCCCGGCCGCTCAGGACTCGGCCTCGCCCGATCCCAGCGCGCCCGCGACCCATCGCCGAACGCGCCCGGCGCTCGAGAAGCCGACCAGCCGGTCCACCGCCTCGCCGCCCGCGAACAGGATCAGGGTCGGCATGCCCAGTACGCCGCAGCGGGCGCAGACCTGGGGGTCCCGGTCGGCGTCGAGCCGTCGGATGGTCAGCCGGCCGTCGAAGGCGGCCGCCAGGTCTTCGAGGACGGGATCGAGCATCCGGCACGGCGGGCACCACTCGGCCCAGAAGTCGACCAGGACCGGCCCCTCCGCCCGCAGCACCTCCGCATCGAAGGCCCCGGCGTCCACGTCGCGAATCGCGCTCGTCTGCATGGGCCGCAGGCTAGACGGCCGCCGGCAGGCCCGCGAGTCACCGCGGTACCAGTACCAGCGGTTCCGCAGAGCGCTTCCCGCGGCCCGGGATCCGCACACTGGTCCGCGCGAGCGGTTCGGGAATCAGCGCGGAGCCCGCAGCGAGCCGATCAGCTCCAGGCGGCTGTGCACGTCCAGCTTCTCGTAGACGCGGCGGACGTGGTTCTTGACCGTCTGCGTGCGCAGGCCGAGGCGCTCCGCGATCTCGCGGTTGCTCATCCCCAGGGCCACCAACCGAAGGACCTCCTCCTCCCGGCCGGTGAGGGAGGGCGCGAGGACGGGGTGGCGCTCGTCCCGGAGGCCGGCGACGTAGCGGAAGAGGGAGTCGACGACGCGCGTCGAGCAGGGCGTGACGCCCGCCGCGACGGCGTGGATGCTCGCGACCAGCTCGTCCAGCCCGGCGTCCTGGAGCACGCACCCGTAGGCGCCGACCTGCACACAGTCGATGATGGATCGGTCCTCGTCCGCCACGTTGAAGACGAGCAGCCGCCCCAGCCCACCAGCCAGCGCGCTGTCGGCCCGGGCGGCTGCCAGGTCGCAGAGCACGACGGCGGCCGCATCGCCCGCGGCCGCGGCGAGGGTCGCGTGCGCGCCCACGATCCGCAGGTCGGGCCGGCGTCCCAGCAGCACGGCCAGGCCATCCCGCACCGGCGGACTCCCATGCACGATCGCGACCGTCGTGGTCTCCACTGTTCTGGCACTGGAACCGCGTCCCCTCCGGTCGCTATTCGGCTCCGGGTGGTCCGCAGCCTACGCCGTCGCGAACGGCTGACTCGCGGCCCGGGCCGCGTCGTGCTGCCTGCCGCGCAGCCAGAACGAACCGACGATCGCGAAGAGCCCGCCGATGATCGCCCAGATCCCGACCAGGTACAGCAGGACGACGGTGGACTCGACCGTGTTGGTCAAGAGCAGAGCGCCGAGGACGATGCTGATCACTCCCAGGATGGCGGACGCCCAGCCGCCGCCCATGAACGCGCGGATGAACGTGGCGATGCCGATCACGATGCCGAAGATGCCGATGATCCAGACGAGCGTGGTCGGGATCAGCGCCGTCGCCCACCAGGGATGGCGCACGACGACGAGGCCGGCGGCGATCCCGACGATCCCCGAGAAGAGCTTCCAGCCCCATTGCGTCCGATCCACGAACAGCATCACCAGGTCGAGGACGCCGATGACCAGCCAGTACACGCCCAGGAAGACGACGATCGTGAACAGGGTGGCACCGGGCTCCGTCAGGAGCAGGATGCCGATCAGCAGCCCGGCGATGCCCTCCAGGAGCACCAGCCACCAGGGAGTCGCCAGCGAGCTGTCAGCGAAGGAAACCATCGATCCCTCCTTGGACTCGGTCTTCACCGGCGGCGCCCGTCCGAGGCAGGCCGCCGCCACTCGGCACCTATCTAGCCGCTCGTCCCGCTGCGCCGATCACCGGCCGGGCCTGAGTCGTAGACAAAAAGTTGTGAGGGCCGGACTCCTCGCTCAGGCGGAGGCTCTCGGCGTTCGACAGTGACAGCAGCGGCACGTCGTAGTCGGCCGCCACCGACCGCAGTTCGTCGCCCCAACCGCTCTCGTCCACCGGAGGCAGCCACGCCCACGGCCGGTCCGCGCACAGGCAGCGCAGCGTCGCGCGCTCCGCCCGCAGCCCGTCCGCGCCGTGCCCGACGACCGCCCCCGACATGGCGACCAGACCGAGCACCTGCCACGGTGGCTCGACCGTCGCGCATGTCCGGCTCAGCGCCTGCCTCGGGCTCCACGCGGCCCAGAACCCGCAGTTGCAGTGCTGCCCGGGCGACTGGGAGCATGGCGCCCGCTCGAAGGGCATGCAGGCGGCCCGGTTCTCTCCCGGCACCCAGCGGTAGTCGATGACAAGCGAATGGAGGCTCCGGTCGCGGAGCCTCCAGATTCGCCAGCCAAGAACCCGCTCCGCGGGCGGGCTCACGTCGTCGGAGCCTTCGCCTCTTCCAGCTGATTGGCGATGTCGGCCTTGACTTCCTGGATCGTGTACTTCACGCCCTCGGCCTGCAGCTGCTTCTCCAGCTCGGTCACCCAGCGGTGCTCGATGATCGCGATCAACGCGGACGTGCCCGGAGTGAGGGCCTCGCCGAGCTCCTTGAGCCGCGCGTCCGGGAAGCCGGAGTCCCGGAGCCGCGCCGCGAGCGCACCGATGGCCGCGCCGCCGACGGCCACCCAGCCGACCGGTCCGGTGACGAGGCCAACCACCGCGCCGGCCAGGCCGCCCAGGACGGCGCCGCGGCCGACGTGATGGGACTCCTTGATCTCGAGCTTGCCCTCGGTGTTCCTGATGATCACCGCGGCCTGCTTGATACCGATCAGGTCCTTGTCCACGTCCCGCAGCTGTTTGAGGGCGTTGGACGCACCCTCCTCGGTCGGAAACGCCGCAACCACCGCCTGGAGCGGTGCCTGTTCCTGCATGGCAGTGTCACCTCCGGCGCCAGCGTGCGCGACGGCCGGAGGGCTCGACGGCCGCCGCCGCAGGCACGTTAGACAGAACTCTCTCACCCTCCCGGAACGCCGACTCCCAGGACGACGGCGCCGCCGATCGCGAGGTAGGCCGCCGGCGTCAGCCGGCGCAGACGGTCGAGCGGCAGCCCCGGCGGCCAGCAGCCGGGCGGTTGCGGCGCCGGCTGCGCAGCACGCCGCGAGCAGCGCCAGCTGAACGGCGCAGGGCAGCAGCCGGTCCGCCGGGCGCAGCGCGTGCAGCAGGGGCACGTACACGCCGGCGTTGGGCGCCCCGCAGGCCCTGTCAGAGCGTTTCGTCTAGCCGCTGCACCTCGTCGCCCGTCGCCGGGAGGCTCGCCCGTTGAGGCTGCGGGTGTGTGCTGCCTGTTGACCTCGCTGTTCCTGCTGGGCCCGCGCGCCGCGATCCTGGTCTGGTGGCTGCTGCAGCCGGCGCGCTGGCAGGTGGCCTTCCACAACATGTTCATCTGGCCGGTGCTCGGCTTCCTGCTCCTGCCCTGGACCACGCTGGCGTACGTGATCGCGGCGCCGCTGGGTTCCCTCAACACCGCCTCCGCCTGGGCGCTCGTCGCGATCGGGTTCGTCATCGACCTGATCGGGTGGTCTGGCGGCGGCTACGGCAACCGGAACCGGATCCGCGGCTACGCCGGCTGACGGAGCGGGCGATCGCGGAGACCGGCCTTCGGGCACGGCCTACCTGCGCCTCGTCCTGATCGCCGCCGTCATCGGGATCCCCGCCGCGCTCGTCGCGGCAGGCTTCCTCGCGCTCGTCCACTACGCGGAGCAGTGGCTGTGGCACGACCTGCCCGGCGAGGCCGGGGCGTCGGCGCCGCCCTGGTACTTCGTGCTCGGTCTCCCGGTGGTGGGCGCCGCCATCGTCCTGGGCGCGCGGAGGTTCCTGCCCGGTGATGGCGGGGAGCAGCCGCTGGAGGGACTCAGCCCCCGGCCGACGCCGATCGCCAACGCGCCTGGGGTGGTGCTGGCGGCCCTGGGCACCCTGGGCTTCGGGGCGGTGCTGGGGCCCGAGGCGCCGGTGATCGCGCTGGGATCCGTCACCGGCATGGCGGCCGTCCGCCTGCTCCGGCTCCGCCAGCGCGGCGGGGCTGTGATCTCCGCAGCCGGCTCGATGTCGGCGCTCTCGGCCCTCTTCGGTGGCCCCATCGTCGCCGGCACGCTGATGACCGAGGCGGGCGTGGGCCTGGGCGCCGCGCTGCCGCGAACCCTGCTGCCGGGGCTGGTGGCCGCGGGGATCGGCTACCTGATCTTCATCGGTTTCGGGTCGTGGGGTGGGCTGAACGAACCAGGCCTGATCGTGCCCGGCCTGCCCCCGTATACTGGCATCCACCTTCCCGACCTGCTGATCGCGCTTGTCGTCGGTGTCGTGGGCGCGCTCCTCATCACGGCGGTTCACCGACTCGGCGCCGGTGTGGACGCCGTGCGGGGGCGGGTGGGGATGCCGGCGCTGCTGCTCGGGGGCGGCCTGGTGGTCGGCGGCATCGCGGAGGTGGCGGCGCTCCTCGGGGCGAACTCACAGGACGTGCTGTTCTCGGGCCAGTCGTCGATCCCCGCCCTGGTCGCCGCGGGATCCGTCAAGCTCCTCGTCCTCCTGCTCGTGGCCAAGGCCCTGGCCTACGCCGTGAGCCTGGGCTGCGGCTACCGCGGCGGCCCGATCTTCCCGGCCCTGTTCCTCGGCGTGAACACGGCGTCGTTCGCGATCGTCCTGTTCGGCGTGTCCCCGACCGTCGCGGTCGCGGTCGGCACCGCGGCGGCCATGGCGGCGCAGACGCGGCTGCTCATCTCGCCGCTGATCTTCGCCGCGCTGCTGGTGGGGAAGGCGGGCCTGGACGTCGTCCCGGTCACCGTCATCGCCTCGGCGGCGGCCTGGCTGACGGTGGCCGCACTGAGCGCCCGCCTGGAGCGCGGCGAGCGCGCCGCGGCGGCGTCGAGTCAGCCGTGACGGCCGAAGTCGTATTTCAGTTGACGGCTACGTAAGAAGTCGTTTAAATACGGTCGGATGAAGGCGCTGAGCGCGCTCGCCGACCCGACGCGGCGGCAGATCGTGGAGATGCTGACCGGCGGCGAACTGTCGGCGGGCGACATCGCCTCCCGGTTCCGGATCAGCCGGCCCGCGGTCTCACAGCACCTGAAGGTGCTCCGGGAGAGCGGCCTCGTCACCGTCCGAGGTGCTGCGCAGCGGCGGATCTACGCGCTCGAAGCCAGCGGCCTCGACGAGCTCGAGGCGTGGTTGGCGCGCTACCGCCGGTTCTGGTCGGCGCGGCTCGACGCGCTGGACCAGCGACTGCAGAAGGAGGCAGGAGCACATGAGCACGAGTGACGAGATGGGCATGATCGTGGACGGCGGATCCGTCCAGTTCGTGCGGGTCCTGCCCGCTCCCGTCGCACGCATCTGGTGGTTCCTCTCCGAGCGCGACGGGATGGCCGCCTGGCTCACTGACGGGGAGGTGGAGCCCCGGCCGGGCGGGCGCCTCGAGCTGGTCTGGGAGACCGGCGAGGTCCAGCGCGGCGAGGTGACGCGCTGGGAGCCGGAGCGGGTGCTCGAGTACACGTGGGACGCCGGCGGTGAGCGGTCGGTGGTGCGCTACGAGCTCACACCGCAGGGAGGTCAGACCATGCTCGTGCTGACGCACACGCGGCTCGAGACGGACCGCCTGGCCGGCTACGCCGCCGGCTGGGACGCGCACCTGCACATGCTGGCCGCGGCCTGCGAGGGCGCGAGCCGCGAGTTCCAGGAGACCTTCGACCGGATGCTCCCCCTCTACCGCGAGCGCGTGGCTACGTGGTCGGGAACGCTGTGAAGAAGTGCGCCAGCATGGCGCCCAGCAGGAGGATCAGCGCCGCGGCGAAGAACGGGTAGCGCCGGGACCAGCGCGCGAGGTGGAGGCCGAGCGACTCGCCCCTGCGCTCGAGCACCAGGTCGTACGCGGCGGCCACGAGGACCGGCAAGAGCACGACGGCGCCCAGGAGAGCGACCACCAGGTGGACCCGCGCCTCCATCAGTCCTCCTTCAGCTCCACCCTGGCCTGGTAGCCGAGCCAGTGGCCGACGAGGGTCGACACCACGAATGCCCCCAGCAGCGTCTGGGCGCTGACGGACACGTAGGCGCACCGGACGTAATACGTGATCGGCCAGCGGTCGGGGTTGGCCGCCACGCCGGAGACGGCGTACGTCTCGTACGCGAGCGCGGCCACGCCGAACCCGAAGAGCCCGACCAGGAGGAGCTGCAGGCCCGTGCTCGCCAGCCCGCTCGTGGGACCGGCCTGCGCGTGACCGGCGGCCCGCAGGTAGCCCCACACGTCGCCGGCGACGAAGCCCAGGCCACAGACCAGGATGACGAGGCCGCTCCAGCCCAGGAGGGGCGGGTCGAACGGCGGCGGCGCCGGCTGCTTCGGCGGCCCGCTCACGGCCCCGGTGATGCACTGGTGCACGGTGTAGGTGCCGATCACTCCGAGCCCCGCCAGCAGGAGGGCCAGCAGGGAGACCAGGCCGGCCGCGAAGAGCACGGCCAGGCCGATCTGCGTGAGGTTCACCTTCGGGATCGTCATGTCCAGAACCAGTGCCCGAGAACGATCCCCACCGCCAGGAAGAGGGGCGGTCCCACGTGCCTGAGCAGCCGGCGGCCCAGTACCTGGGGCCCGGGGCCGGTCAGGAGCGGCAGCTCCGTGATCTGCCCCCACCTTACCAGCAGGTCCCAGAGCGCGATGACGAAGAGGACCACGACCAGGCACTCGGCGCCGAGCGCCTCCGCGGTCGCCGCGTCGATCCCTCCGAGCTTCGTGCCGAGAACCAGGCCGAGCGCGGCCAGCGCCACGACGACGAGCACCGGCCACGCCACGTTGATGGACGCCGCCCGGGCGGCCGCGCGCTGGAGGGGCCCCCGCACCGGTTCAGGCGCGTGGCTGGCCAGGGTGTACAGCGGACTGGGCGAGCGGCCCGATTCGTCCATGCTGAGGAGAGTGTGATCCGCTGACCGCGGCAGGGGCAGGGGCAGGTGTACTACCCGGCGCTGGGACAAATGACCGTTCGCCGCTCAGCGACCGCGGAAGACCGGCGGTCGCTTCTCCAGGAACGCCCTGGCGGCCTCCCTGGCGTCCTCGGTCCGCCCGCAGCGGGTGTGACGGTCCGCCTCGCGGTCGAGCATCGCCGGGAAGCTCACGTCGAGCGCGTCGTTGAGGTTCGCCTTGATCGCCCGAACCGTCAGCGGCGCAAACCCCGCGATCCGTTCGGCCTTCCCGCGCACGAACGGCATCAGCTCGTCGTCGGGGAGCACCGCCGACACCAGTCCGATGCGCTCGGCATCGGGTGCCCGGAACTTCTCGGCCAGGAGGTAGAGCTCCCGCGCCCTGGCCGGCCCGACGATGCGGGGCAGCGTCCACGTCCCACCGAAGTCGCCGGACAGGCCGGCCGTCATGAACGCCGTGTTGAACACGGCCGTCTCGGCGCAGTACCGGATGTCGGCTGCGCACGCCCACGCGAGCCCGGCGCCTGCGCAGGCCCCGTTGATCGCCGCGAAGGTCACCTTGGGCATGTCCCGCAGCAGCTGCGACGACCGCATGTATCCGCGAAGGCGGCGGATGTCCGCCTCCAGGCTCCGTGGCCCACCGGGCGTGGCGCCGTCACCGGCCGGCTCGCGCTGCGCGAAGCCCTGGAGGTCGCCGCCGGCGCAGAACGCGCGGCCGGTGCCGGTCAGGATGACGGCGCGAACCCCGTCGTCGTCGGCCGCAGCCTCCAGCGCCACTATCGTCCCGTCCAGCAGCTCCCTGCTCATCGTGTTCATGTGCTGCGGCCGGTTCAGCGTGATCGTCGCCACCGCCCCGTCCACTGTGTATCGAACGACCTCGTCCATCTCGTCCTCCTTTCGCTGCATTGTCTCCGGCATGAGGTATGTACGCGGCGGTCGCGGTTTCGACGTCGAGCTCAGGGACCCGGGGATCGCACTGGTCACGTTCAACCAGCCGGACCGGCTGAACGGCATGACGCAGGGGATGAAACGTGACCTGCTGGAGACGGTCCAGCAGGCGCAGATGGACGACGCAGTCCGGGTGCTGGTGTTCACAGGGACGGGCCGCGCGTTCTGCGCGGGGGACGACCTGTCGGGCGGCTACCAGTCGGCCGAGCCCGAGCTGACCCCACCCCTGCCCGGCGGGCACGGGACGCCGATCGGCACCTACGACGCGCTCCGCACGATCTCGCAGTCCGTGAACGTCGCGGTGAGGAACCTGGACAAGCTGACGATCGCCGCCATCAACGGCTACGCGATCCAGACCGGCCTGTCGCTGGCGCTCGCGTGCGACTTCCGCTTCGCGTCGAGCGACGCCCGGCTGGGCAGCGCGACCCTGCGGTTCGGGCTGCTCCCGGACGAGGGCGGGCAGTACCTGCTCGTGCAGCTCATGGGCGTGGCCCGCGCGATGGACTTCCTGATGCGCCGGCGCATCGCGACCGCGGCCGAGGCGCTGGAGCTGGGACTGCTGCACGAGGTCGTCGAGCCGGGCGAGCTGCTGGAGCGCGCCCTGGACCTGGCGCGCGAGCTGGCGGAGGGGCCGCAGGTGGCGATGCGGCTGCTCAAGCGGTCCCTCTACGCCGCGGCGGAGCTGCCGATGGCGCAGGCGCTGGAGGACATCGCCCTGCGGACCGCGATCTCGGACCACCACCCGGACGCCCGGGAGGGCGCCCGGGCGTTCCGCGAGAAGCGCCCCCCTGTCTTCAACCGTCCGCCCGAGCCGCCGTCGGCTAGCTGAGCGGCTCGAACCGTGGCGGGCGCCGCTCGACGAAGCTGGCCACGCCCTCCGCGACGTCGGGGCGCCGCAGGGACTCGGCCATGAGCGCGTTGGAGTCGGCCAGCGCCTCGTCGAGGGAGAGGTCCAGGTGGCGCAGGACCTGGCGCTTGATGACGCTCATGGACGCCGGCGAGGCGTTCCGGGCGAGGTCGCGAGCGTAGTCCAGCGCCGCCTGCAGGACCTGGTCCCGGGGCACGACGAAGTTGACCAGGCCGAGCTCGCGCGCCTCCTCCGCCAGGACGACCCGGCCGGAGAGCAGCAGGTCGAGCGCTCGCGAGGTCCCCACCAGCCGCGGCAGGATCCACGACGTGCCGTGCTCGGCAACCAGGCCGCGCCGCGCGAACGAGGTGGTCAGCTTGGCGCCGGCCGCCGCGAACCGGATGTCGCACATCAGCGCGAGGGAGAGGCCGATCCCGGCGCAGGCGCCGTTGATCGCGGCGACGACCGGCTTGGGGATGCCGAGCGGGAACGTCTGCGGCCGGGTGCCGCCCTCCGCCGCCCCCGCGGTCGCGACGGCGGCCAGCCCGCCCATGTCGAGCCCGGGACAGAAGCTCGTCCCGGCCCCGGTGACGACGATCGCGCGCACGTCCGGGTCGCCCGCGGCGCGCTCCAGTTGGTCGAAGTACTGCTCGCCCATCGCGCTCGTCCAGGCGTTGTGCCGCTCCGGGCGATCGAGCGTGATCGTCGCCACCGATTCCTCGACCAGATATCGCGTAACCGCGGTCTCCGGACCCGCTGACTCGATCGTCATGATGCCCTCACCATACGGCTCGACCGCCGGCGTGAACCGTCCGGCGGCCTCGCCCCGTATCCCTCTCGAATTGCGCATCCGATCATCGCTGACAGCGAGCCGGCATCTGTGGAAACATCCCGGTCCTGATCTCCATGTTCTGGCGCCGGGGCGATGCGCGATCTGAGACGCCGGCTGCGGACCGGGACGACGCCGACCTGCTGGTCGCCGTCGGCCATGGCGACCGCGACCACGCGCTGCCGGAGCTCTACCGGCGCTACGAGCGCCGGCTCTACGGGCTCGGGCTGCGCCTGCACGGCGACCGGGGCCTCGCAGAGGAACTGGTGCAGGAGACCTTCGTGAGGGTCTGGAGGACGGCGGACCGGTTCGATCCGCAGCGAGGCACCGTAGCGGCCTTCCTCTTCGCCATCGCGCGGCGCCTGGCCATCGACCTGTGGCGCCGGCCGTCCTCGCGTCCGTTCGAGCCGGAGTCCGAGCCGGTGGTGAGCCCGGAGACGGAGTTCGACCAGGTGCTCCTCCAGGTGGTGATCGGGGACGCGCTGGACTCGCTGAGCGACAGCCACCGGCAGGTGCTGGAGCTCTCGTACCGGTCCGACCTCACGCAGGCGGAGATCGCGAGGCAGCTCGGGATCTCGCTCGGCACCGTCAAGTCGCGCTCGTACCACGCGCTCCGCGCGTTCCGGCGTGCGGTAGAAGAGAGAGGCATCGATGGCTGAGCTGGATCCCGGCGCACCGCACGTCGACGTGGCCGGCTACCTGCTGGGCACCCTGGACGCCCGCGAGCGGGAGGCGTTCGCGGCGCACCTGGCGACCTGCGCTCGATGCCGGAGCGAGCTCGAGGAGCTGCGCGGCGTGCCGGACCTGCTGGCACGTGCCCCGGACCCGGTCGAGGTTCCGGCCGGCCTGGAGTCGCGGGTGATGGCCGCGGTCGCCGCCGAGCCGGGGCGGGCCGCCGGCCGGCGTCCGCGCGTCGTGCGCACGCGGTCGGCACCGCGGCGGTTTGCGTGGGCGGCGGCGGCCGCCGCCGCCGTCGTGCTGGCGTTCGCGGGTGGGATCGGGCTCGGTCGTGGGCTGGCGCCCGGGGGCTCGGTCGCCCCGCCGGCGCCGGCGGTCGCGAGCATCCACCTGGTCTCGGCGACCGGCAGCGCGGCCTCGGGCGACGCGACGATCCGCAGCGCGCCGGGCGGGAAGAGCATCGAGCTCACGGTGCGGGGCCTGCCGGCGCCCCCGCCCGGCTTCTTCTACACGTGCTGGCTGGTGGCCGGGGACGACACGCTCCAGCGGCAGAACCGGGTCTCGGTGGGCAGCTTCGTCACGGGCGGCACGGGACCGGTCACGGTGCGGTGGGAGACGGCGGCCGACCTCGCCCGCTATCCGCACCTCGGGGTGACGCTCGAGCCCGACAACGGGAACCCGCTGCATCAGGGCCCCAAGGTGCTGGCCGGACCGTAGGGCGCGGCCCGGGAGGTCCGGCCGAAACCGAGTCTCCGTATTTTCATCGCCTCGGCAGCCTAACCGTCTAGCTGGTCTTAACGGGTTGGGTTGGCGATGGGCCGGCGACGGCCTACGGTGAGCACATGCCCACGCGCGGAACAGAGCTCGCCGAACTCGTCGAGGCCGGAGCCCGGCAGATCGTCGCCGCCCTCGGCGCCGCCTGCGACGAGGGGCTCTCCATCCCCCAGCTGACCGAGCTGTTGGGCGTCGCCCT
>DASQZW010000074.1:0-9770 GCA_035638495.1 Terriglobales bacterium | reverse complement strand
CGGCCAGCATCCGGTCGGTCGTCATCTGGTGAACCCTCTCCCTGGTCGGTGTACCGGCTGAGAACTGCTGCGAAGTGTGGCCGGCCCGTGACCATGCCGTCATGGGTCGTCCGAGACGCGGCCCCGGGACGAGTCGGTCTCCGGCGTCCGCCCTGTCACGCCAGCCCGAACGCGCGGGGGTCGCGGGCGATGGCGCGCACCGCGCCCGCCCACGGGAGCGACGAGTCGCCGAGCGTGTCGGCGATCAGCCCCACCGCCTCCGGCAGCGTGTGGCTCCCGTTCCGCGTCAGCCGGTCGATCAGCTCGAGGGCGAGCGCGATGTGGGCCTGGCGCCAGCTGCGGAGGCGCCGCCGGTTCAGGTGGTACACCTCGATCGAGGCGGCGCCCATCGCGCTGCCCTCGCGGGGCACCGCGTGGCCGGTGAGGGTGAACGTGATGTGCTCCTCCGGATCGTCATGCGTCGGATCGATCAGCAGGCGTGCCTCGGCGGCGAGGTCGCCCGAGGGATCCATCGCCCGCGTGGCCTCATCGGCGAGGGGGAAGCGGTCCCCCTTTCCTGACGTCGTGCCCGGCTCCGCCTGATCCCACGTCGGCCGGTCCTTGCGCCGGCGGTTGCACAGCTCGCACGACGGCAGGAGGTTCTCCCACACGTACGCGAGCCAGTAGTACCCCGGGTGGTCGGCCCGCTCGCTGACGCGCCCCTTGGGCCGGTAGTGCTCCACGTCCCACGACGTGGAGGCGGGCGCCGGCGCCTCGCAGTACGCGCACTTGCGGTCGCACAGCCGCTCCAGCGCCGCGTGCACCTGGTCGTGGTGGTACACGGCTCGCTGCGCCGCGTGCGTCCGCCCGTCGGCCACCGCCCTCGCGCTCCACGTCGCGGCGAGCGCGAACCAGACGGTGTCGGGCCGGATCGAGACGCCATGTTCGTCGCGCCGGTCGCGCGCGATGTGGATCACTTCCTCCCCCGCCGTGCCGCCGCTGCCTGCTCAGCTACGTGGGCGCTTGGGTGCCCGGCTCCGGCGGTCGATCTCGGCCATGGCCGCCACGACCTTCTCGTCCACGGTGGGCGGCAGGGGCTGGGCGCGCATCCGGCGGGTCAGCGCATCCAGCTCCCGCTCCTCCTGCCGCGATCGCCGAGCGGGGCTCTTGCTGGTCAGCTCCTCGTACCGGGTGAGCTCGTGCTCGGTCTCCGGCGCGTACACCGCCGCGTCGAAGAGACGGTCGTCGGCCAGCATGTCCTCGGCCGAGTAGCCGCGGTAGTCGGGGACGTCGGTCTCGACCACCACCTCGTCGTCGCCGCGCTGCAGCACCACGAGCTCCGAGGGGTCCGCGCCGAGCGCGACCAGCGGGCTGTGCGTCGTGGCCACGATCTGCGTGGCGGGCAGTATCTCGGCGAGCCGCGGCATGATCGCCGCCTGCATCGACGGGTGCAGGTGCTGGTCCACCTCGTCGATGAGCACGATGCCCCGGACCGCCCCCGTCGGGTCGATCTGGTTGGCCCGCATTGCCCGGCCGTAGAAGTCCAGCATCCACAGGAACGTGAGCCGGTAGCCGTCCGCCCAGCCGTCGAGCGGCACCGCGCTGCCGATCGCCGGGCCGGTCAGCAGCACGCCGCCGCCGACCTGCAGCTCGATGCGGTCTTCGGAGTGCAGGTCGAGCACGCGCTTGAGGCCGGTCAACGTGTATTCGTACCGGCGGGTGCCCAGGTAGTCGCGGAGGCGGCGGAGGATCAGCTCGGGGTGGATCAGCTCCCGGCCGTAGTCGTACAGCGAGGCACACGCGTCGTCGACCCGGTACTCGCGGGCGGAGTCCGAGCCGACGGTGCCGCGGCCGGCGCCGTACCCGCAGACGAACACGGGCGGCGCCTGCGGCACGTCCGTCATCGCCAGGAAGTCCTTGCTGCCGTTTGCCGCCACCTCGCGGCGCAGGGTCGAGGTCGTCCCGTCCGGACCGACCACGTCCATCTCGATCGTGGCCACCTCGCAGCCCGCCCGCACGATGCTGCCCAGCGGCTGCGAGAGCATGGTCGAGGCCTCGGTCGGGTCGGCCAGGCAGAGGGCGATGGCGCGCAGCAGCGTCGACTTGTTGGTGCCGTTCTTCCCGATGACGAGCGTGGTCGGTCGAGGTCTGGACGAGTCGCCCGCCATGGCCATCCGAACGTCGAGCTCGCGAAAGCCACGGACGTTCCTCAGCCGCAGGGCCGTGATCAGGACAGATCCCTGCGCCTGCACCTTACGCCTGAATGATAGCGGCGACCCTCCGTGAGTCAATCGAAGCCGACGGTCCGGTCGCCGATCAGCCGGGCCGGCTCCCCGAGGCCAGCAGCGCGTGATCCGGAGTGGTAGGCGTCGACCGCGTCCTCCCACTGCTGATGCTCGAAGTCGTGAAAGGCGCTCGCCACCTCCGGCAGGGTACGCGCGGGCCGGCCGGTGGCACTCAGGCCGGCTCCCCGTCGTCGTCCGCGGCGACCCGGTCCAGCTCAGCACGGAGCGCCGCCTCCGTCACGCCGAGCCGGGCGAGGGCGGCGCCGCCGAGTCCCTCGCTGGCGGCGAGCGCGAGGACGACCTGCCGCGTTCCGACCTGGCCGGGGTAGTCGACGCCGTGGAACGCCGTCTCGACGACCTGCTTCAGCTGCGCGCTCGGGCCGAGGCCCTCGACCGGCGCCTCGCTGCGCTCCATGCCGGCAAGCGTCGAGCGCACCCGCTCCTCGTCGGCGCCCAGCGCCCGGAGGGCCAGACCCGCCGCGCTTCCTGCCAGCCCGGCCACGGCCAGCAGCAGGTCGGCGCTGTCCGGATGCCCCCGCCCGTCCGTCTTCGCGAGCTCCTGCGCCTGCATCATCGCCTCCTGGGCGCGGCTCGAGAAGCGATTGAAGGGGAGCACCAGGTCCGCCTTCACGAACCGGCCGCCCTCCCTCGGCTGGACCCGGGCCAGCCGGCCGCGCTTGACGCCGAACCCGAGGAGGGAGCGTGCCTCCGTCCTGTCCACGATGCCCAGCTCCACCGCCTTCAGGAGCTCGGCGGTCGTCGTGATCCTCAGCCGGCCTCCCGGCTCTGTATCTGCCATGAACCGTACGATACCGTAATTTGCCCGTTAATATACCGTAAATCGACAAATTACGGTGGCCGTTTGGGCCACCGGAACCGCACGCCGACCACTAAGCTGCCGTCATGTCCACCGCTCTCCCACCGTCCGGCACCCCGTTCGGCGACAGTGTCCGCCGGAAGCTCGACCGCGACCCCGTCGTGTGGCTGACGACCGTGGCCCGCGACGGCACACCGCAGCCCAACCCGGTCTGGTTCGTCCCGGACCCGGACGGCGGGGGCGTCCTCACCTACAACCGCGCCTCGGCGGCGCGGGTGCGCCACGTGCAGGAGCGACCGCGCGTCGCGCTCAACTTCAACCAGCGCGAGAACGACGACGACGTCGCCGTCCTGGTCGGGACCGCCGAGATCGTCGACGGCGGGCCGCCCTCCGACGCGAACCCCGCCTACCAGGCCAAGTACCGGGACCGCATCCGGTCGCTCGGGCTGGATCCGGCCGGCTTCGCGGCGGCGTACCCGGTCGCGATCAGGGTGCGGTTCTCGAAGGTGAGAGGCCTGTGAGGGCCCGCAGGACGCGGTCGTGCACGACGTCGACTGCGGCGGTCCCGTCGACCGCCAGGACGGGCACCGCCTGTGCCCGGTAGTACGCCACCACGGGCTCGCTGCGCTCCCGGTACTCGGCCATGCGCTCGGCGATCGCCTCGCGGTTGTCGTCGGTCCGGTGCTGCTCACCTGCGCGGTTGAGGAGCCGCCCGAGCAGGGTCGCCTCGTCGACGTCGAGCACCAGCACGGCCTGGACGCGGCGGCCGGACCCGGCCAGCGACCGGTCGAGTGACCGCGCCTGCTCGACGGTCCTTGGATAGCCGTCCAGGATCGCTCCGGCGGCCGCGTCGGGGCGCGCCAGCCTCCGAGCGAGCACGCGCTCGATCAGGTCGTCCGGGACCAGCTCGCCGGCCGAGAGCAGCGGCGCGACCTCGGCGCCGAGCGGGGTTGCCGCCGCCGTCTCCGCCCGGAGCAGGTCGCCCGTCGACACATGGGGCACGCCCAGCGCCGACGTGAGCAGCTCCGCCTGCGAGCCCTTGCCGCTCCCGGGCGGCCCGAAGATCACCCAGATCGCGCCGTTCGGCACGCCTCGATCCTACGTCGTCGGCCTGCGCCCCCGGCTGGCGGCGCTGCCGATCCCGACGTCGAGCCACTGCAGCCCGAGTGCAGACATCGAAGGCTGTCAATGTGTCGGTGGTACGATTGGCGCCATGGCGACGCGCGAGCTCCCGGTCCGCCGGCGGGGCGTCTGGTGCGACGTGTCGGTGCCGGCGGAGGACGGCTGGGCGGCCGAGACCAGCGACCTGTTGAAGGCGCTGGCCGATCCCACCCGGCTGAGCATGGTCGCCTCCCTCACGCACGCGTCGGGCGCGGTGTGCATCTGCGACTTCACGGCCGCCTTCGGACTGAGCCAGCCGACGATCTCCCACCACATGGCGAAGCTGCGGGTCGCCGGGCTGGTGGATTCGCAGCGGCGCGGCGTGTGGGTGTACTACCGGCTGCGGGAGGACATCTCGCCCCGCGCCCGCCGGCTGCTGGAGTCGCTGCTTCCGTAGCGGTCCGGCCGAGCGCCGCGCCCGGGTATCATGCGGCGGAACCGCCAGACCAAGGAGGGCTTCGTGGCCGCTTCCGTCGATCTCCCGCCGTCCAGATCCGCCCGCCTGCCGCGATCGCGTGCGGCGCTGCTGTGCCTCGGCGTCGCCCTGGCGGCCGTGGGCTGCGGCGGCGACACGGGCACGAGCGACACCGGCGGCCAGCCGCCGCCCGCCACCGCCGCGCCGGCCGCCGCCACCCCGTCGGCTCCGGCGGCCGCGTGCCACAGCCCGGCGCCCGGCAGCCCGGCCAGCCTGCACTTCACGACCGAGCCCCCGCTCACGGTCGACACGCACGCCTCGTACACCGCGGTGCTGAACACGAACTGCGGGGCCATCACCCTCTCGCTGCTGACCGCGCAGGCGCCCCACACGGTCAACTCCTTCGCGTTCCTGGCGGGGCAGAAGTACTTCGACCACAGCCCGTGCCACCGGCTGACGACTGCCGGCATCTTCGTCCTGCAGTGCGGCGACCCGACCGGCACGGGGACCGGCGGCCCCGGCTACACGATCCCGGACGAGAACCTGTCCGGCGCGACGTACGCGGCCGGCACGGTGGCTATGGCCAACACGGGCCAGGCCCACACCGGCGGCAGCCAGTTCTTCCTCGTGTACCGCGACACGCAGCTGCCGCCCAGCTACACACCGTTCGCAAAGGTCACGGCGGGCCTGGACATCCTGCAGCAGACCGCGGCGCGGGGCACCACGAACGGCGGCCCCGACGGGGCGCCCCGCAGTCCGGTGGTGATCGACTCGGTCAGCGTGACGAAGGCGTAGGGGGTGGCTCGGGCCGTCTCCGATCAGTGCGTGCCGGCGCCGGCGCGCACCCGGCGCGGCGAGCCCCAGTACACCCACTCCTGGTACCAGCCGACGATGTTGGCCCAGCCCCAGCGCTTGCCCTGCATCTTCCGGGACGCGAGGTCGGCGGCCAGCCGCTCCCAGCCGCGGTGCTCCAGGGTCACGCGGGTGCCGCCCTCGACCGCCACGAAGTCGAGCCAGACCTCGGTGCCGTCGATGTCGTGGCCGCGGTCCTCGTAGCGCAGCACCAGGCGGCGGCCCGGCTCCCAGACGAGCACCCGGCCGTGCTCGAAGCCCTCGCCGGTCGCCTCGTCGTGCACCTCGATCCAGCGGCCGCCCACCCCCGGCTCGATCCGCATGCCGACCGCCCGGTCCGAGTAGTTCCAGTTGATCGGCCCCGGCCGCCACCAGCGGCCGATCTCGTCGGTGAAGATGTCGAACGCCGTGCCGGGCTCGACCGGCACCTCGACGGAGACCCTGACGACGGGCTGCGTGGTCATGGATGGCTGCCTCCTCGTGTTCGCTCGACGTGCGCTCGGTAGGCGTCGAGCTGGTCGGTCCAGAACGCGTGCACGTCGTCGAGCCAGGCCTGCAGCGTCACGAAGGGCTCGGGCCGCAGGCGGTAGACGTGGACGCGGGCGTCGTGGTCGACCCGCTGCTCCTCGACCAGGCCGCTGCCCCGCAGCACCCGGAGGTGGCGGCTCATCGCGGGCCCGCTCGCGCCCGCCTCGGCGGCCAGATCGGTGGCACGCCGCGGCCGCTCCCGCAGCAGCTCGATCACGCGGCGGCGAGTGGGCTCCGCCAGCGCGGCCAGCGTGGCGTCGAGTTGATTCACCACGGAGATAATAGTTAACTCAATCGTTATCTATTCGTCAAGCTCAGAAGACGAGCTTGCGCACCAGCAGCGACCGCTCAGCAGGGTTCGCGGTCAGCTCGAGCGCGCGCCGGTGCGCGGAGCGTGCCTCCTCCTGGCGGCCCAGCCGGTGCAACAGGTCGCCGCGCGTCGCGTGGAAGAGGTGGTAGCCGTCGAGCGCGTCCGAGAGCTCGTCCAGCAGGCCGAGCGAGCGTTCCGGACCCTCGACGTGGCTGAGCGCGATCGCGAGATTGAGGCGGACCACCGCGGTGTCGCGGTGCCGGAGCAGCAGGCCGTACAGGCCCGCGATCTCGCACCAGTCCGTCGCCGCCCACGACGGCGACTCCGCATGCACGGCAGCGATCGCGGCCTCCAGCTGGTAGGGGCCGGGCCGGCGCATCAGCGCCGCGCGCTCGATCAGCGCGCCCGCCTCGGCGATCATCGCCCCGTCCCACAGCGAGCGGTCCTGGTCCTGCAGCAGCACCAGCCCGCCCTGGGCATCCAGCCGCGCCCGGGCGCGCGCGCGATTCAGTCGCGTCAGCGCGAGCAGGCCGAGCGGCTCCGGCTCCCGCGGCATCTGGTTCACCAGGAGTCCGCACAGCCACTCGGCGTCCTCCGCGAGCCGGGGCCTCGTGGGCGCGGGCCCGGAACTGGCCAGGTAGCCCTCGTTGAACATCAGGTAGAGCACCGCGAGGACCTCGTCCAGCCGTTCCGCCAGCTCCGCCGGGGCCGGCACGCGGTAGGCCACACCCGCGCTCACGATCTTGCGCTTGGCGCGGACGATGCGCTGGGCCACCGCCGACTCCTGCGCGAGGAATGCATGCGCGATCTCGGCCGTCGTGAGCCCGGCCACCGCCCGGAGCGTGAGCGCGACCTGCGCCTCCCGGGCGAGCGCCGGATGACAGCACGTGAAGATGAGCCGCAGCCGGTCGTCCGACTCCTCCAGCGGCGCCTCGGAGGCGGCGATCAGCCGCAGCTTCTCGGCCAGGCGGGCGCTGCGGCGGACCCGGTCGAGCGCCTTGCGCCGCGCGGTCAGCAGCAGCCAGCCGCCGGGGTTGGCGGGCACCCCGGTGACCGGCCAGTGCTCGAGCGCCTCGACGATGGCGTCCTGGACGAGCTCCTCCGCGAGGTCGAAGTCGCCGACCCGACCGACCAGCGAGCCGATCAGCCGGCCCGCCTCTTCCCGGAATACCCGGGAGACGGCGACTTCGGCGTCGGTCATCGCTACATCCCGGGCTGTTCGACGATCGGACGGATCTCGACATGCGCGCTGGCGGGCCACGTCCTGGCCATCGCGATCACCGTGTCGAGGTCCGGCGCCTCCACGATGCCATAGCCACCGATCGACTCCTTGGACTCCAGGAACGGCCCGTCGGTGACCACGCCGGTCCGCGGATCGACGGTGGTCGCGGTGCTGGCGGGCTGCAGCTGGTGGCCGTCCAGCAGGGCGCCCGACGCGCTGTGCGTGGACCACCACTCGCCGACCTTCGCGTACATCGCCTGCACCGCTTCCGGCGGCCCGGAGTCCATCCCGTCGCCGTCGCTCGTGAACATCAGCATGTACTTCATGTCGATTTGCCTCCGGTTCGGGCCGCATCCGGCCCCTCACCTGACACTACGAACGGAGAGCGGCCGATTTCGACAGGCGTAACGCGGGAGCGTACCCGTCGATGAACGCCGTGCGACGTGCCACCGCAGCCGCCTTCATCGCAACCCAGCTCCTGGCGTCCCTGGCCGCCGGTCCGGCGCCCCTCACGTGGTCGACACGCCTCCACGTGACCGGCGTCGTCGACGTGTCGGCGCCGCGCACCGACGGGCGTCTCGTGGTCACCGGCGGCTCGCGGCTGTGGCTGCTCGAGCGGCGGACCGGCGCCCTGACGCCGTTCGCGACCGGACCGGGCGGCTACCCGGGCGCCGCGGGCGACGAGCCGTACCTCGCCCTGTCAGCGGGCACGCGCGTGCCCGCCGCCAACTGCGCATTCGCGCGCGACGACCTGTACGTCATCCAGCAGGGCACGCGCCAGGTGCTGCGCATCGACGCGGCCGGCGCCTCGCAAAAGTTCGCGACGGTCGACGGCGTCGACTCGCTCGGCGGTATCGCGTTCGACACCACGGGACGGTTCGGCGGCCGGCTGCTCGTGATCGCGCCCAGGCACGGCGCGACCGCGGTGGTCGCGATCGACTGCCGCGGCGCGGTCGAGCACGTCACCGACTTCGCGCCGGCGATGGAGGGCGGGATCGCGGTCGCGCCGGCCGGCTTCGGGGCCTTCGGCGGTGACCTGATCGCGGCGGACGAGCTGAGCGGGCAGGTCCTCGCGGTCAGGCCCGACGGCTCGACGGCGCTGGTCGCCCGCTCCGGGCTGCCGGCCGGCGGCGACATCGGGGTCGAGGGAGTGGGCTTCGTGCCGCCCGGGTTCGGCGCGGGCGGCACGGCCTACTTCGCCGACCGGGCGACCGCGAACAATCCCCACCCGGGCACCGACACCCTGCTGCAGCTCGACGCCGGGGCGCTCGCCGCCGCCGGCGTCCGGGACGGCGACCTGCTGGCCGCGACCGAGGGCGGTGCCAGGACGATCGCGGTGCGGTGCGCGGCCTCCTGCTCGGTGTCCGAGGTCGCGGCCGGGCCGCCACCGGCGCACGGCGAGGGCCACCTGATGGTCGTGGCCGATCACCCGGCGGCGGCCGCTCCGACGCTGGGGGAGGCGTCCGACCTGGGCGCAGCCGCCCGCACCCAGACGCTGCTGACGCGCCTTGCGGCCGGCGCGCTGGTCGCGGTCGCGGTCGCGATCGCCGTCCTGCTGGTCCTCTGGCTGCGCCGGCGGAGGCGCGCGTAGTTTCGTTGCCGACGCGGCGGCGCGGGTGCGTCGGCCTGTGGGGCGCGTCTGACGGCGGTGTTTGGGAGTGCGGATCCGGCGAAGGGGGCTGGCGGGCTAACATCGGCTCGCCTCTGGGTGATAAGTGTGCCGCAGGTGATCCCCAATTGACCACACACAACCATCGAGGCGCAAGTCACGCGCAAGTGGACCAAATGTGCGCCAATCGCCCTTTCAGGGCCCGCTGAAAGGGCGATTGGCGTACATTTGGGACGCTTGCGGGTCAGTTACCACCCAGAGGCGAGCCGATGTTAGCCCGCCAGCCCCCCTTCGCCCGGTCCGCACTCCCAAACGCCCCGGTGACACCTCGACGCGGACGGCCGTCCCCGAGGCGACGCAGGCGCCGGAGACGCGTCTGTGAGCTGTCAGTGGGAGATCACCTGCGGCACACTTACCACCCGGAGGCGAGCCGATGTTAGCCCGTGTCCACGGACACGCCAGACTCCAGGTAGGCGGACAGGTCGTTCCTGGCTGACGGACACGAAATCTCCAGGTGGACGGACAGCAGGTCCTCGGTGTTGCTTGTCCACCAAGGGCCCGGACTTGGGAATGAGGTAGCCGAAGCTATCCA
>DASQZW010000073.1:0-17217 GCA_035638495.1 Terriglobales bacterium | reverse complement strand
CGCCGCCGGGGCATCCGAGCGTTCGTCGGCACGATCGCGGGCGAGAACCGGGCGGCGATGCTGCTCGTGCGGTCGACGGCGCCCGGCGTCAGTGCCCGGTGGGCGACGGGCGCGCTGGAGTTCGAGATCCCCCTGGCCGCCCCGTCAGCCTGACGGGGGCTGGTACCGGCTGACGGTGAAGAGCGCGCCCCCGGGGTCGGCGAGCACCGCGACACGGGTCACGCCCATCGTGACGGGCGAATGCACGATCCGGGCGCCCATGTCCGCCGCCCGGCCGGCCGCCGCGTCGGCGTCTTCCACCGCGAAGGTCACGTCCCAGCGGGCGGGGTCGCCGGCGTTCCCAGCCGGCGTGATCCACGCGACCGCGTCCGAGAAGCCGGCCCAGAGCCCGCCCGACGCGTGCCGCCGGCGGATGCCCGGCTCCAGACCCTCGAGGAATTCTCCGTAGCCGGGCAGGCGGCACAGCACGACCTCGCCCTGGCCCAGGTCCATGGTGGTCGCTTCCCAGCCGAAGACGGCGCCGTAGAACGCCACGGCCCGCTCGACCTCGCCGGTGGCGAGCGTGCTCCAGTTCCACGTGCCCGCGACGTTGACCACCTCGGCGCCGGCGAAAGCGCGCGGCTGCCACAGCCGGAACTCGGCGCCGGCGGGGTCGGCGCACACCGCCATCCGTCCCTCGTCGAGCACGTCGGACGGCGCCGCTCGTACGTCGCCGCCCGCCTCGCGCACCCGGGCCGCGGCCTCGTCCGCGCTCGCGACCGAGACGTACGTGGCCCATGCCGGCGTGCCGGTCAGGCCGCCGGGCTCGGAGCCGACGCCCGCGACGGCGTGCTCTCCCAGCCGGGCGACGAGGTACCGGCCCGGCGATCCGGCGGGCATTCGATCGGCGAAGCGCCACCCGAACAGGTCGACGTAGAAGCGCGCCGTGGCGGCCGGGTCCGGCCGGCCGGTGTCGACCCAGCAGGGGACTCCGGCCGGGTAGCGGTCGCGAACCAGCGGGCTCACGCCGGTCCGCCCCGCCGGTCGAGCAGCGCGCTCAGCTCGCGGGGCATCGAGAGCATGGGCCAGTGGCCGGTGGCCAGCTCCTCGAACTCCCAGTCCGGCGCCCCGAAGAGGTGGGCCCAGGGCGAGCTGCCGGCCGCGATCAGCTCCCGCAGTCGGCCCGCGGTCAGGTCGAAGCCGCCGGCCAGTACCACCGCGCGCCGGTACGGCGGCGGCTCGGGCGCGGCGTCTGCCAGCGGCTGGGTCCACGTCCGGAACGGCTGCGGCGTCGCCCGGGCCTCGAACAGGGCTCGGTGGGCCCCGTTCAGGCCCGCCGTCGCGGCCGGCGTGCCCAGGTCCTCGAACCGGGGCGGCGGCAGCCGCCAGCCGTCGCCCTGCTCCTCGACGACGCGGCGAAGCCGCTCCCGCTCGGGCGGCGGGCTGAAGGCGATCAGGGCCTGACCGGGCGGGAGCGGTCCGGTGTCCAGGTACACGAGCTGAGCCAGGCGCTCGGGCGTCCGGCCGGCGACACCGGTGACGACCAGGCCGGAGTAGCTGTGGCCGACCAGGACGACGTCGCGCAGGTCCGCGTACGCCATCGTGTTGACGACGTCGGTGATGTGCGTGTCGAGGTCGACGTCGGGACGGCCCAGGTGGACGCGGTCGCCCAGCCCGGTCAGCGTCACCGGGTGGACGTCGTGCCCGCGCGCCCGCAGGGAGCAGGTCACGTCGTGCCATGCCCAGGCGCCCAGCCAGGCTCCCCCGACGAGTACGTACGTTGCCATGGGCCGAGCGTACCCCGGCCCACCTGACACCTTCTGTCAGGTGGCCCCGGCCGAGTTTGGAATCCTCGCGGCCGGGGAAAGGGTTGAAGCGCTCAGTTGTTTCACATGCGCTTCCTCGGTCGGGAGATGTCCGACCACGCCAGAGAGAGCGGCCTCACCGGTTCGCCCGAGATCCCGGAGCCGCCCCCCGAGGGTCCTCGCGACCTGCGGGGGCGGTGGAGTTCGCTGCGCCGGGCCGTCCGCGGCACCTGGTCGGCGCTGCCCCGGGTCATGCGCCTGGTCTGGGAGACCAGCCCGCCGCTGACGATCGGCCTGGGCGCCGCGACCGTGCTCGCGGGGATCACGCCTGCCATCAGCGCGGTGACCGCCAAGCTGCTGATCAACGCCGTGGTGTTCGCGCTCCAGCACCCTGGCGGCTCCACCTCGCTGCCCGCCCAGCTCCCGCTGGTCACCCTGCGCACGCCGGTGCTGACCGCCACCGGGCTGATCGTGATGCTGGCGGTGATCCAGTTCCTGCTCTACGCGTTCAACTCCCTGCTGAGCACGGTCCGGAACATCACCCAGCAGCTCATCCAGGAGCGGATGACGCTCCAGGTCCAGCTGATGGTCATGCAGCACGCGGCCAAGCTCGACCTCCCGTTCTTCGAGGAGTCCGAGTCCTACGACCTGCTTCGGCGCGCCCAGCAGGACGCCGCCACGCGGCCGCTGATGATGGTGAACGCCGCGTTCGGTCTCATCCAGACGATCATCACGTTCGCGTCCATGGTCGCCCTGCTGGTCTCGCTCCAGTGGGTGCTGGCGGTGATCGCCCTGGTGTCGCCCGTGCCCGCCTTCATCGCCGACGCGCGCTACGGGTGGCGCGGCTTCAACCTGTCCCGCTGGGCCTCACCCATCCGGCGCCGGATGCAGTACCTCACCACGCTCGTCACGACCGACACCTTCGCCAAGGAGGTGAAGCTGTTCGGGCTCGGCGGCTACTTCATCCAGCGGTTCAAGCTCCTCTCGAGGACGTACTACGACCGCCAGCGGCGCCTGATCACCGCGCGCTACATCGTGGGCTTCCTCTGGAGCTCGATCACCACGCTGGCCGGCTCGGCGACGTACCTGTACGTGGCGCTGCGGGCGGTCGCCGGCGCTCTGACCCTGGGCGATCTGACGCTGTACACGCAGGCCGCGTCTTCGGTCCAGAGCTCGATCCAGGGCATCCTGAGCGGGTTCAGCGGCCTGTACGAGCACAACCTCTACCTGAACAACCTGTTCGACCTGATGGAGACGCCGACCCACATCAAGGCGCCGGAGCACCCGACGCCGCTGCCCAACCCGCTGCGCGGCGAGGTGGTGTTCGACCACGTGTCGTTCAGCTACCCGGGCCTCGGCACCCAGGCGCTGACCGACGTCAGCTTCCGGATCGCGCCGGGCGAGACGCTGGCCGTGGTCGGCCGCAACGGCGCCGGCAAGACCACGCTCATCAAGCTGCTCTGCCGCCTGTACGACCCGAACGAGGGGCGGATCCTCCTGGACGGGATCGACATCCGCGAGTTCGACCCGGACCAGCTGCGATCCTCGATCGGGGCGATGTTCCAGGACTTCGTGGCCTATCAGGCGACCGCGTCGGAGAACATCGGCCTGGGCGACCTCCCCGACCTCACGAACGAGGCCGCGATCCAGGCGGCGGCGCGCAAGGGCGGCGCGCACGAGCTGATCGCCGGCCTGGCCTTCGGCTACGACACGCCGCTCGGCAAGTGGTTCGACCAGGGCGCCAACCTCTCGGGCGGCGAGTGGCAGAAGGTGGCGCTGGGCCGGGCGTTCATGCGCGACGCCCGCATCCTCGTGCTGGACGAGCCGACGTCCGCGCTGGACGCTCAGGCCGAGTACGAGCTGTTCGACCGCCTCCGCCAGCTCAGCGAAGGCCGCACGGCCATCTACATCTCGCACCGCTTCTCGACCGTTCGCCAGGCCGATCGCATCCTCTTCCTCGAGCGCGGCCGGCTGGTCGAGGAGGGCACCCACGACGAGCTGATGGCGCTCGGCGGCCGCTACGCGCGCCTGTTCACCCTGCAGGCGTCGGCGTACACGGGCGAGCAGATCGACGCCACCCTGCTGGAGCCGGACGGGGACGGCGTCGCCGACGGGCAGCAGGCCGGCCAGGTCGTCCAGAAGGTGCGCATGCGGCGGGGGCCGCCGGGCACCGGCAAGGACATCGTGATCATCGGGTGACCGGCGAGCTCACGGTCTACGAGGCGGCGGGCGGCGAGCAGACGTTCACCCGGCTGGTGGAGCGCTTCTACGCCGGAGTGGCGGGCGACCCGGTGCTGCGCCCGCTGTACCCGCGTGACCCGGAGGGGTTCGCCGCGGCGGGCGAGCACCTGCGGCTGTTCCTGATCCAGTACTGGGGCGGCCCGGGCACGTACAGCGAGCAGCGCGGCCATCCCCGCCTGCGGATGCGGCACGCGCCCTTCGCGATCGGGCGCGCGGAGCGCGACGCGTGGATGGGCCACATGCGGGCGGCGGTGAACTCGCTGGATGTCCCCGCCGCGGTCCACGCCGCGTTCCTGGACTACTTCGAGAACGCCGCGACGGCGATGATGAACCGCGGCGGGCCGCCCTTCTGACGGGTCCCACGCCCTGGAAGGATCCGGGTGCCGTGACCCGGTTCGCGATGGCGGCGCACCGCCGCTGATACCGCCGGCCCACGTTGGGCCGGCGGCGAGCAGCAGCGCGAAAGGTTCAGGTCGTGAGCTCGCGGGCCGGCGCCGAGACGCCCGCCGGCGCCTTCGCGACGGCGACGTGGATCACGCGGTGCCGCGGGCAGCTGCGCCGGACGCGGCTGATCACGTCCATCCGCAGCCAGCGCGATCGGCCGGCCGGCAGCGTCGAGACGACGATGGCGGCGAACCGGCCGCCCGCGTGGAGCTCGTCCTCGATCGCGGCCACGGGGTCCTGGTCGGCCGGACGGGCGTCGACGACGCGCAGCCCGTCGGCCTCCAGGCGCTCGCGTGCCGCATCGGCGTGGCGCAGCGCCACGTCGTGCGTCTCCCCCCTCTCCCACACGAGCAGGTTCACCACCGGCGTCGCCGGCACGATCAGGACGAACTCGGCCGCCGGGTCCTGCTGCGCCAGCCCGGCCGCGGCGGCGCGCAGTTCCGCGCTCTGCGCGGTCTGATGGGCAACCAAGAGGTACCGTGCCATCGAGTCTCCCCCCTTCCTTTGTCCGATGGCCAGCGCTACTGGACGGTCATCGTCCCCTGCATCCCGAGCGACTTGTGCGCGTCGACCGCGCACCAGAACGTGTACGAACCGGCCTGCAGCGTGACCCTGAAGCTCGCGCTCTGACCGGCCGCGACGACGGTCGATCCCCCCACCTCGGTCCCGTCGGACGCCGCCGCGACGTGCATGTCGTGGGGGAACTGGCCGACGTTCATGACCGTGATCATGTACGTGCCGGCCTTCAGGCTCAGGGCCGACGGCGAGAAGGTGTACTCGGTCTCCTTGACGGAGATCGCGTTCCCGTTGACGGCGGGGCGCACGGTCGCCGTCGCCCCGCTCACGTTGTTGGCGGTCGTGTCGCCTCCTCCGCAAGCAGTCGCCGAGGCGACCAGCAGCAACACGATCAGCAGCGACCGAAGCGTACGCACGTCAGCCTCACTGCGCGATGTGCAGGGTCAGCGACGCGGTGTGGAGCACGCCGGCGACCTGGAACTCGATGAACGCGCGGTACTCGCCGCTGCCGGGGAACTCGGCGTGGAACGTGAGCGCACTGCCGCCGTGGAGCACCGGGCCGGTGCTGGTCGGCCACCCCTCGCGACCGGCACCTGCGTACTCGAGCGGGTGCGCGTGGCCATAGAGATCGTTGGACACGTTGAAGGCGGTGAAGTGCGCGAATACCGCGAGGTATGGCTGGAGCCCATTGAACGGCTCTCCCTGGTACGTGACTCTCGCCGGCATGTACATGACCGTCCACCCCTTCGGCCCGGAAAGGTGGGCGCCCGCCATCGTCGTGATCTTCGACATGTCGAACGTGATCGTGTAGCCGTCGACCGACGCCGACGTGGACTGCGCCGGCACGATCGGCGACAGCGAGTACGGCCCCGGCACGGTGATGGTCCGCCGCAGCACGAGGTGCCCCGGCTCGCCCTCGCCGACCGCGACGCCCTGGAAGTCGCCGATCAGGAAGTCCGCGTACAGCTCGTACGGTCCCGGCTCGGTCAGCGGCAGGTGCACCGACCAGGTGCCGTCGGAGGCGAGCGTGGGATGCACGTGGGCGAAGCCGGTGAAGTCGTCGCGGATCGCCAGGAAGTGCATCAGCTTGGTCTGGTCCCAGAGATAGTTCATCTCCGGCTGGCCGTTCGGCTTGAGGATGCGGAACTGGTACTCCCGGTCAGGCGGGAGCACCGCCATGTCGGACGCGAACGTGTAGCCCATCTCCGTCTGCGACAGCCCGATCGTGTTCGACGTCGACTCGTGGAGGATGGGAACCTGGGACTTGCCCGCACCGGCGCTGCGCGTGGTGGACGACCCGGCGCCGGAGCAGGCGGCGGCCAGGAGTGGCAGTGCGAGCAGGCAGGTGACCGCGCGCAATCGGCTGCGTCCCATGGGTGTGCTCAGTCGGCGAGGCGTGGCCGAACGGGGCGTAGCTGACATGACGCGGTTCAGCCTACGAACCGCGGGGTCGAGCGCAAACCGTGCCAGCCTGCCTGGGGTGCGCATGCCAGCCGGGGCGAAAACGGCGTGCCAGCCTGCCGGCCGGAGGGGGGGCAGCCCCCCTCCTGTTAAGTAGTCACGATCGCCGCGTGTTAAGTGACTGACAAGTGACGCGTCCGCGGGATGGCACGCCACGACGGAGGCGGGCGGGGCGCTCGCGGAGCGCCCCGCCGAGAAGAGGGAACGGACCGCCTATGGCGTGGGGGTGGGCGACGGCGCCTTCCCGGCGGCCGCGCCGACCTGGCTCCAGTTGGGGATCGCGGCCGTGAGCCGCTTCACCGCCTGCTGCTCCTGTGCGGGCGTCACCGTGCCGGCCGTGACCTCCTGGTCGAGCTGGGCCTTCAGCGCGGTCGCGAACTGGGCCTGGAACTGCGCCTGGGTGAGCCCCCTGGCGGTCGCGAGCTGCTGGACGGTCTTGCCGGACTTGAAGTCCGCGCTCAGCTGCTTCTGCGTCACGCCCAGGACCTGCGCCTCGGCGGCGAGCGCTGCCCGGCGGACGGCCTGGGCGGCGCCGTTCGTAGCGGCCGCGGCGGCGGGCGACGCGCTCGGCGTGGGAGCGACGATGGCGGTGGAGCTCGGGGGCTGGGCGCTGCCGCTGCCCAGGTGGGCGCCCAGGGCCACGCCGCCGCCGAGCAGGGCCACGCCGCCCATGGCCCCGACGTAGATCTTCGCGGCGAGTGGGATGTTGGCGAGGTTCATGCGCCCCACTCTGAGGAGTGGGTGCAAACGAGCCGGCAGGCGCGGGTCAGGAGTGTGTAAGCGGGCTTCGCGCCTCCGGCATGCCTCGCCGAGGGGTCGGGGCGTCGCACATCGGTCCGCGCCGGATCCCCGGCCGTCAGCGCGCCATCGTGACGCCCTCGACCTCCTCGCACGTCCCCGCCTGCACGTCGAAGATGCGGCGCCGCTGCAGCCGGAGGTCCGCGCCGAGGACGTGGATCGAGAGGCCCTCGCCCGGGCTCACCACCTCGATGCGGTGGATGTCGTGCGGCGGCAGCAGCGGGTACGTCGCGCCGTGGGTCAGGACCTCGTCCGCCACCGCCTCCACCGAGCACCGGCCCGGCGTCGAGCCATCGTCGCGCCGGCGATACCGTGCCGTGCGCTGCTCGCCCGAGTACACGCCGATCAGACCCCACGTCACGTGGTCGTGGACCGGGGTCGGACGGCCGTGCCGGAACAGCACGCCGTACACGAACAGCGACCCGTCCGGGTTCCGGTAGTAGTCGAAGCCCCGGCGCTCGCCCTCCATGGGCGCGGCGTAGCGCGCGGCGGTCCAGCCCGGCCCGTCCATCGCCCGCTTCAGGAGCGGCTCCAGCCGGCGGACGGCCGCCTCCCGGTCCGGCACCCCGCCCGGCGTCTCCATGATGCGGCGCGCGTCCTCGACGAACTCCGTCACTCCGTACATGCCGTTGACGCTACACGAGGTCCGGCCGGCGCCACTCGGCGCCCAGCACGTGGTGGTCGAGGAACGCGAGCACCGTCTCGTACCAGACGCGCGCGTTGCCCGGCTTGAGCACCCAGTGGTTCTCGTCCGGGAAGTAGAGGAACCGCGACGTGACGCCGTGCCGCTGGAGGTCGGTCCACAGCCGGAGCGCCTCGGACAGGGGCACGCGGTAGTCGTGCCGGCCGTGGATGACGAGCATTGGCGTTCGCACGCCCTGCAGCCCCGACCGCGGCGACTGGTCGACGTAGGGGCCGGGCGCCTCGTACGGGTCCCCGTACTGCCGCTCCCACCAGCTGTTCACGTCGGTGGTCGCGTGGAACTGGTCGAGGGCCCACAGGCTGGCGTGGGTGACGATCGCGCGGAAGCGGTCGGTGTGCCCGGCGATCCAGTTGGACATGTAGCCGCCGTACGAGCCGCCCATGGCTGCGGTGCGCGACGCGTCCAGGTCGGGCCGGGCCAGCGCTGCGTCGGTGACCGCCATCAGGTCGGCGAAGACCCGCTCGGCGCCGCCATGGCCCCAGGCGCGCTGCACGTTGGCGTGGCCGTACCCGGTCGAGAGCGCCGGGTCGGGGAGCAGGACGGCATACCCGCGCTCGGCCATCAGGTGGGGGCACCAGCGCCAGTGCCAGGTGTTCCAGCTCGACAGCGGTCCGCCGTGGACCCAGAGCACCAGCGGCGCCGGCCGCTCCGCCGAGGCGCCGCGCGGCAGCACCAGCCAGGCCCGGACCTCCGTGCCGTCGTCGGCCGTCGCGCTCAGCTCGGTCACCTCGCCCGGCAGCTCCAGCGGCAGGCCCGGCGTGGGCAGCGCCGTGACCGTGCCGGCGGGATCGATCCGCACCACCTCGGCGGGCGAGGTGTAGGACGCCCGCAGCGCGTAGACGGAGCCGTCGGGCGCCGGGCACAGGGCGCCGAACGCACCTTCGGCGGTGAGCCTGCTCACCCGACCGCTCCCGATGTCCACGCGGTAGACGGGCCCGCGGCCCTGCTCGTCGGCCGCGAAGTACACCGCCGAGCCGTCGCGTGCCCACACGGGCTCCCCTGGCCACAGGTCGAGGCCGGGGGTCAGCTCCCGACCCTCGCCGCCGGCCAGGTCGAGCAGCCACAGGGTCTGGTCCGGCGCCAGCCCCGGCACGCCGCGGCGGACCCGCACGGCGGCCACGTGGCGCCCGTCGGGCGAAACCGCCGGATGGTGGTAGTCGTGCCCGTCCGGGGAGATGCGGCGGCAGCCGCCGGCGTCGATGGCCACCAGGTCGATCTCGTAGAAGGTCCGGCCGGTCGACCGCCACCAGGTCGTGACCAGCGTGCGGCCGTCCGGCGACACGGCGAACTCCGCCTCGTGCACGGCGATGCCCGCGTCTGGCGTCAGGTTCTCCGGCGTCGCGGCCGCGGCGTGGACGTCCGCCAGGCGGAGCAGGCGGGCCTGGCGCGGGCCCAGCTCGTGGTCCCAAAAACGGATCGGGTGGCCGTCCAGCAGCACCGCGCTCACGCCGGCGTCCTTGCGGCGCTTCGCCTTGTCGGCGTCGGGCTCGAGCTCGGCGACGCCGTGGAAGAGCGGCGCCTTGACGACGACCGCCGGCGCGTCCGCGGCCGCCACCAGTCCGCCCACGCCTCCGGGCACCGCGAGCACCGGGCGCGCTTCTCCACCGCCCGCCGGCAGCAACCAGACGTGCCCGTCCGCCTCGTCCCTGGCGAGCGTGGGGTCGGGTCGGGCCGAGGCGAACACGAGCGAGCCGTCGGGCAGGAACGCGGCCTGGGACTCCCCTCGCTCTGAGTAGGTCAGGCGCCGGGCCGGAGCGGTGCCGTCGGACGGCAGCTCCCAGAGCGACGTCACGAAGCGGGTGCCGTCCGGCGAGAGCGACTGGACGGAGGCGACGAGCCGCTTCCCGTCCGGTGACAGGAGCAGCCCGCCGACCCTGGGGATGGCGTTGAAGCCGTCGAGCGTCAGCTGGTGCATACCGGCATGTTGTCCCACACCGGCCGGCGCGTGCTGGGCGAGCTCGTCAGCAGCTGCTGTTCTGGAGGAGCCCCGCGGCGCTCTGGGCGTGGCTGCCGGCGTCGCCCAGCGTCGCCGCGCCCTCGGTGACGGCGACCAGGTCCTGGTGGTCGATGCCGTTGAGCTCCTGCTGGATGCCCTGGTGGTACTCGGCGAGCGCGGCTCGGAGCTGCGCGTCGGCCGGCTGCAGGCAGGCCGGCGCGGGCGTCGCGGCCAGGTCGGACTGGAAGCGCTGGACCGAGTCGTCCAGTGACTGGAGCGCGCCCCGGCAGCGCCCGGTGCCCCGGGCCAGCGCGTCGGCCGAGCAGCGATCCGCGACGGCCTGGCCCGCCGCCTGGAAGCGCGCGGCGTCCGACGTCACGACCTGCTGGTACGCGTCGGTCCCGGACGAGCCGGACTGCGGCGTCGCGGTCGGCGCCGGCGTGTCAGGAGCCGCCGGCGCCGCCGTGGCCGGCGCGGTAGGCCTGGCCAGGCCGCCGATCCCCGGCACCTGGAGCCTGGCCCAGGTCAGGAACGAGGCGCCGAACGCCAGCAGCAGCAGCGCGGCGAGCGCGATGACGCCGACCCACAGCACGGCCGGCGTCCGTCGGCGCGGCTCCTCCTCCTCCTCGCCGGCGTACGGGTCGGGCGCCCCGGCCCAGCCCTGAACCGGCCAGGTCACGCGCACCCAGGCGCGGCCGTTCCACCACCAGCGTCCGTCGGGTGAGTACTGCGGAGGCGCCAGGTGCTGCATTCCTGTCTCCACAACGTTAGGCCCCTGCGACCTGGTCGGTGAAGCCCGGAACTCAGCCGCGCACGGGCACCTCGCGGACGACGTCCCGCGGATCCCTGTCCTCCCGCAGCCCCTTGAAGCTCGGGGCGCGCAGCTCGCGGCCGCGCGTCCACTCGGAGAACTCGACCTCCGCGACCAGCCGGGGCTCCACGAAGTGCGGGCGGCCCGGGGGGTGGCCGACCTCGAAGGGCGACGACTCGCGCGCCAGCGGCGCCATCAGGCTGGCGAGCCTGGCCAGCGCGGCCTCCGTGAACCCGGTCCCGACCCGGCTCGCGTAGACCAGGCGGCCATCCTCGTGGTACCCGACCAGCAGCGCCCCGGGCAGCCCGCGGCGCCGCCCCTCGCCGTCCACCCAGCCGCCGATCACGAACTCCTGGCGCAGGCGGTTCTTCACCTTGAGCCAGGCCCCGCTGCGCCGGCCCGGCTCGTACGCGCTGTCCAGGCGCTTGGCGATCACGCCCTCGAGGCCGGTGTCGATGCTCGCCTTCATCAGCACCTGTCCCTCACCCACCTGGTGTGGCGGCGTCTGCCAGTGGCTGCCGGCCAGCCCGAGCCCGAGCAGGCGCTCCCGCCGCGCGACGTAGGGCTCCGCCAAGAGGAGCGCGGTCTCCAGGTAGAGGACGTCGAAGAGCAGGTAGGCGACCGGGGTGAGCTGCATCTGGCGCTGCACCTCGGAGGCCACCGTCAGGCCCATGCGCTGCTGGAGCTGCTCGAAGCTGGGCCGGCCCGCCTCGTCGAAGGCGACGATCTCGCCGTCCAGGATCGCGCGCCGGCCGCCGAGCTGGTCGCGCAGCGGCCCGAGCTCGGGGTACCGGGCCGTGATGTCGTGGCGGTTGCGGGTCTGGAGCCGGAGGCGGTGGCCGTCCCAGGAGCAGACGGCGCGGATGCCGTCCCACTTGAACTCGAAGCCGTAGCGCTCCTCGTGGGCGGGGATGCCGTCGGCGAGGAGGGCCTGCATCGGCTCGACGAGGTCCGGCATGGGCGCTCGGCTCACCGCATCATCATCTGAGTTGCTGAGACGTCCTGTCCAGGCCGGCCCGGCGCCCGGGCGCCCGTTGTAACGTCCACCCGACAATGGATCTCCGCACCCTCGACCGCCCGGGCGACGCCGACGCGGTACTCGACCTCACCTGGCGGGCCTGCCGCCCCCACCCCCAGTGGGTGCCGTACTACCTCCGCGCCGACCGCCGGCGCCTCCTCCGTGGCGAGTACGCGTTCTTCCGAAACCGCGGCGTGCGCTGGCGCGGGTTCGGGATGGCCGGCGCCGACGGCCGCCTGGCCGTCACCGCCACGGCGTACGTCGACCCGGCGCTCCAGGCCCACGTCGGGCGGGCCGTCGGGTTCGTCGGCCAGTACGAGGCGATGCCCGGCGTCGACCCCTCCCCCCTCCTCGAGGCGGCGCACGAGTGGCTGACCGGCGAGGGTGTGGCCGAGGTGTGGGCGCCGGTCAACTGCCCCGCACAGACCGAGCTGGGCGGCGTGCTGACCGAGGGCGGCGAGCGGGCGGCGCCGTTCTTCAGCCACTGGACGCCGCCGCACTACGCCGAGGTCTGGGAGCCCGCAGGGTACCGACCGATCCAGCGCTTCCACAACTACGTGGTCGACCTGACCGCGCCCGACGTGCCCGACCGCGTGGCTGACCTCCGGCGGCGCGGCGAGGCCGGAGGCGTCCGCATCCGCTACCTGGAGAAGCGCGAGTTCGACCGGGGCATGCGCACCCTGGCCGAGCTGTACAACGCCACGTTCGACAAGCACTGGGGCCACGGTCCGGTGGCGGTGGACGAGTTCGTCGAGCTCACGTCCGGTCTGCGCGACATCGCCGAGCCGCGGATGGCCGCGTTCGCGGAGTGCGATGGCGAGGTCGTCGGCTTCCGTGTCGGGTTCCCGCAGTACGAGCCCGTCTTCCGGATGCTGGACGGCGATCTGCCCTGGCACAAGTACCCGCGGCTGCTCCTCGCCATGCGGCGGGTCCGCGAGGGCATCTCGCTCATCGTGGGCGTCCGCGAGGAGGCCAGGGGCCGGGGCATCGCGCCAGCCCTGTCCGCAGCGGTGTACGAGGAGATGCTGCGGCGGCGCTACCCGCGGGTCATCCACACGGCGATATTCGACGAGAACGTGAACTCCCAGCGCCAGGTGGCCAAGCTGGGGGGGTCGCGCGACCAGGGGTGGACGATCTTCGGCCGCGACCTCTGAGCCCGGATTCACCCATCCGCGACGCGGGCTGATCGAGACACATCGCGATATGTGTCTTGACAGCCGGCAGGGCCGACCCTATCTTTGCGCATCGCATGCAGCCCCACGACCGCCGGAGTTTCCTTCGGCGGGGGCTGGCGGGCATGGGGGGACTGCTCCTCCCGGGTGCCGCCGGCGCCCTCGTCGAAGCCTGCGCCTCGACGGGCGCCGGCGCGCCGGCCGTGGCGCAACCGCGCCGCGGCGGCAGCCTGACGTTCGCCACCGAGTCCGAGATCAACAGCTTCGACACGCGGCTCGGAGCATGGGACTCGACCGGGTTCCTCTACGCGCTGACGGTGTACGACCCGCTCTTCTACCAGGCCGCCGACGGCGCGGTCCAGCCCTACCTGGCCCGGTCCATCACGCCCAACGCCGACTACACACAGTGGACGATCACGCTGCGGCCGGGCATCACGTTCCACGACGGCAGTCCGCTGGACGCCAACGTCGTCAAGGTCAACCTCGACGCCTACGCCCACGCGCCCCTCACCGCCCCGTACTTCCTCAACGTGGTCAGCACGAAGGTGGTCGATTCGCTGACCGTGCTGGTCAGCATGTACACCCCCTGGGTGCCGTTTCCGATCTACCTCACCAAGCAGCCCGGATACATCGCGGGCCTCAAGCAGCTCGCCGACACCAGCGGGCGGGCGAAGCCGATCGGGACGGGGCCGTTCGTCTACAGGGAGTGGCAGCCGGGCGACCACTTCAAGGCCGAGCGCAACCCCTCGTACTGGCGCCCCGGCCTGCCGTACCTGGACTCGATCACGTTCCGGCCGATCGTGGACGCCCAGTCGCGCGGCAACAGCCTGCTGGCAGGTGACATCGACCTCATGCACTCGAGCGACAGCCAGAGCGTCGCCGACTTCATGCACCGGCCCGGCTTCCTCCAGTTGAACGACGTCAACTCCGTCCTGGGCGAGCCCGACCAGAGCTGCATCATGATCAACACGGTCGTGCCGCCGCTGAACGACGTGCGGGTGCGGCAGGCGCTGGCCGCCGCCACCGACCGCCAGCGGGTCATCGACACGCTGCTCAACGGCCTGACCCGAGCGGCCGACAGCCCCTTCGTGCCCGGGTCGCCGTACTACGGACCGACCGGCTACCCGAAATTCGACCAGGCCAGGGCGCGGCGGCTCGTGGCCGACTACGAGAAGGAGAAGGGTCCGATCTCCTTCAAGTTCGTCGCCGCCAACAACCCCAAGAGCAAGGCGCGGAACGAACTGCTGCAGGCGATGTGGCGCGAGGTCGGCATCCAGACCGACATCGTGCTGATCGAGCAGAGCCCGCTGATCCTGAACGCCATCGTCGGCAACTTCCAGGCCTGCGGCTGGCGACAGTTCAGCGCCCCCGACCCGGACGGCAACTACGTCTGGTGGAGCAGCACCACGAGCGCGCCCGTCGGCAAGCAGGCGCTCAACTTCACCCGCATCAGCGACCCGCTCATCGACGCGGCGCTGGACGCCGGCCGCACGCAGGTGGATCCGACCGTCCGCGCGGCCGCCTACCGGCTGATCGGCGCCAGGTTCGGCGCGCTCGTGCCCTACATCTGGCTCGGGCCGGCCGTGTGGATCGTGGCCGGCCGAAGCACGCTGGGCGGCCTCGGGACCGCGAGCCTACCGGACGGGTCGAAGGCGCGGGGCATGATCTCCGGAGTGGTGCCGGTCGCGGAGCTCTGGCGGGGAGCGTAGCAGCAGGGTCCGTCCCTCGCGGGGAGGGACCCTACCTCGCTACACCGAGTATTCGGCGATTCGCGGCCCCACGCCGCTGAACGTCAGGTAGGCGATCATCACGCTCACCGCCTGGAGGAGGAGCGTCTCCGTCAGGAGCTGCTCCACGGCCGTCATCGTTGCGTCGAACTGGGTCTGCAGGAGCTGGGTCAGCTGGGCCAGGTCCCAGTCGAACTCCTCGAAGGCGAACCCCAGCTCACCCTCGGACCAGTCCCGCTGCGCGCCCAGCTTGGGGCCCCAGTCGAGTGACTTGAACGCCAGCCCGAGCGGAGCGCCGTAGCTGCCCAGCGTCAGCGTGACAGCCGCCGTCTGGTGGCCGGAGGCCGCCTGCGCGTGGACCGACGCGTCGATGTCGATGAACTGGCGGTAGGCCTGGATCACGCGCAGCGCCGCGTCGCGCTCGCTCTGGGAATCGGCTGACTGCAGCTCCTCGGCGAGCAGTCCGGAGAAGCGCACGTCCCCGCGCCGCGCGGCCGAGAGCAGGCCGTCGGTCAGAGGCCGGTCCACCAGCTTGCCCGTGTCGCCCTGGAACGCGGTGTCGGTCGTGGCGCCGCCGGGCGCGCCCGCGATCAGGTACAGGCTGGTGTCCCCGTTCGCGTCGTAGGCCAGCGAGCGCGCGTGCCACAGGTTCAGGAGCCTGGCGTACACGCCCTGCGACTGCAGGATCGACTGCTGGGCGCCGTACACCCCGAAGCCGGTTCCGCCCGACACGACGAAGACGGCCAGCGTCGCGGCCAGCAGGCGCTTGTTCCGGCGGCGCCTGAACCTCCGGGTCACGAACCGCTGGGTCCAGACCAGCAGGCCGAGCGCCACGACGGCGCTCACGAGGAAGGCTGCCAGCACGCCCGTGGCGATGGTCAGGATCAGGTTGGCCTGGTTGAGCTCAGCCGCGCACATGCGCTCGACGGCCTCGACCTGCGCGAGGATGCCGTCGCTCGTGCTGTGCATCAGGTCGGAGGCGGCCCGCAGCGCGGTCATGCCGTCGGCATTGCCGAGCCGGTGCTGCACCATGGCCGTGTCGACGAGGCGGGTGTACTCGCCGAAGGACTGGCTGATCGCGGCGAGCTGCTTGCCCACGGGATCGGCCCCCGACTGGTACCCGGCCGCCTGCTCCAGCTCGCGGCTCGCGGCGGCCACGTCCGCCTCGTACTGCTGCTGCGGGAGCGTCAGCTCGGCGCCGCCGCTGAGATACGAGTTGGCCGCGCTGCGGTCTGCGGCGGCGAGCCAGGCGTGGAGCCGCTGCACGCCCACGATCTCCCTGACCGTGCGCTGATGGACGTTGGTCTCGGTGACCAGCACGGCGACGACGCCGCCGCTGCCGGTGGTCAGAAGCGCCAGGGCGGCACAGGCGACGAGCAGCGACTGGAGGCGCAGCCTCCCCGGCGTCGTTCGCATCCAATTGCTCATCCCCTGCCACGCCCGGAATCTACGCATGTCTCCTCCCCACCACCTACTTGAATCGGCGTTCGGTTGATCGGACCGATGGTGAGACCCGACAGGCCCGCTTGTCAAGACACATGGTCAGTGATGTCTCAATACGACGCGACCGTCCGCTGCTAGCCTCTACGGTCGAATGCGCACGGTCCTGCCGTCCGACACGGTGCTCCGCACCGCAGTGCGGGTCTTCATGTCGACAGGCTCGCTCGAGATGCGCGCACTGGCCCGTGAGCTCGGGATCGGGCGGGCCACGCTGTACCGCTGGAACCATAGCCGAGAGGAGCTGCTCAGCGACGTCCTGCTCGCCCTGGCGCTGGCCAACCTCCGCCGTGTCGAGCGGGACGTGGAGACGCCGCCCGGAGCCCTGCGCGTCTGCCACGTGCACGACCTGCACATCCGCCGGATCAGCGGCAACGCCAGTTTCCGGGCCTTCATCCGCTGCGAGCCGGACGTCGCATCGCGGCTGCTCCTGGACGTCCACGGACGGGTGCACCGGGGGGTGACGACCGCCCTGGCCAACTTCCTGCGCCGCCAGGAGGCGGAGTCGGACTGGCGCGCGCCGCTCGGCGTGGACGCCTTCGCGCGCGTCGTTTCGAGGATGACCGAGACGTTCCTCTACGCCGACCTGATCGCCCGCGGCGAACCGGAGGTCGACACGCCGGACATGGTGCTCCGCCTGATGCTGGGCCTCCCGGTCGAGCGGTAGGCGCTCTTCGGTGTCGGCCGCCGGCGTTCCGCTGGCACCGGGCGTCCGGAGTGCGGGTCGGGCGCTGACGTCCTGAGCGACGGCGAGCGGGGGAGGCGACGGCCTCCGCCTGCTCGGGCAGTCGGCTAGAAGTGTCCGCTCAGGGTGCCCGCGCTGGACGTCACGGTGAACGTGTCACCGGCCGTGGGGTGGACCGTCCCCGTGCCGCTGGTCTGGGCGGCGAACGTGAACGTCCCGGAGCCCAGCGTCTGTCCGCTTGCGAGCGTGAACGTGCAGGTCACGGCCGAGGCGGTGCTGCTGCTGCTCTGCAGGATCTGGCCGCCGACCGTGTTGTACTCGCCGTTGAAGCTGACGCCCGTGGTCCGCTGGACGACGATGGTGACCGTCAGCGAGCTCAGGCCGGTCGTGGTGAGCTTGACGTCCTCCTCGTTGAACCAGGGGC
>DASQZW010000072.1:0-11233 GCA_035638495.1 Terriglobales bacterium | reverse complement strand
CGGCACGTCGTTGACGACGCGCTCGCCGATCTTGATCTCGCCGTCGGTGATCTCCTCGAGCCCGGCCAGCATCCGGAGGGCGGTGGACTTGCCGCAACCCGAGGGACCGACCAGGACCATGAACTCCGTGTCCCGGACCTGGAGGTTCAGGTCGTTCACCGCTGCCGTGTCCGCCTGGTATCGCTTCGTGACGTGCTCGTAAGTGACGGAGGCCATATCGACGCACATGGTAGCCCCGAAATGACAACCTTGTCTCTGCGGCGGCCCGTGATGCCTCGCTCCCGAGGGAGCGTGTCCGGGACGCGGATGGCGGCCCCCGGCCCTCGAGCCCGCGCCGGCTGAGGCGACTCGGACCCGGACACCTAGACTGGTCCCCGATGGAACGGGCGGAGGCGCGGCCGCAGGTCGTGCTGCCCTTGCGGACGCCCCGGCGCCGTCCCTCGCGGCGGAACCTGCTGATCGCCGGCGCCCTGCTGGCGCCCGCCGCGGTCCTGTCACTCGGACTGATCGCCTACGCCATCGGACTGGAGGCGTGGTTCAGCGTCAGCGACGCCGGGCCCGGCACCAACGGGACCTTCGTCGGCCTGGCCAACTTCCAGTACCTGGCAGGCCTGGACACCTTCTGGCAGACGGTGGAGAACACCGGCATCTACAGCGGCGCCAGCACTGCGGTGAAGCTGGCGCTCGGACTGGGCATGGCGCTGGCGCTGGCGCGGCCGTTTCCGGGCCGTCGGCTCGTGTACGCGCTGCTGTTCCTGCCCTTCATCTTCCCGGTGGTCCTGGGAACGATCGCCTGGTTCTTCCTGCTCAGCAACGTCAACGGCGGCCTCGACTGGCTGCTGATCCGAGCGCACCTGATGGCGCAGCCGTTCGAGTGGACAGGGCGCCTGCCGATGGTCAGCGTGGTCGCGGTGAACGTGTGGCACGGCACCGCGCTCTTTGCCGTGCTGCTCCTGGCCGCGCTCCGATCGATCCCGCGCGACCTCATGGACGCCGCGGCCGTCGACGGCGCCGGGCGCCTGCGGCGATTCGTCCACATCGTCGTTCCGTTCCTCAGGCCGGCCGCGCTGCTCGCGGTGGTGCTCTCGCTGCTCGGCAACTTTGGCGACTACGCGATCGTCGAGCTGCTCACGCGCGGCGGACCGCTGGGCCGGTCCCAGGTCGTGAGCACGTTCGCGTTCGAGAACGCGCTGATCTCCGGGTACATCGGGGTGGGCGCGGCCGTGGCACTGGTCATGGTTCCCGTGTACGTGGCCGCGCTCGCGGTCGCGTACCGCCTGCTGGGCCGCGAATGAGACCGGCCGGCGTGGCGGCTCGCTGGGCGCTGCTGGCGCCGATGGTGCTGCTGTCGGCGGCGCCGATCGCGTGGATGGCGATCGCGGCGCTGCGACCCGGTGACCAGCCGCTGGCGGCCGGCAGCCCGTGGTGGCCGGACCAGCCAACGCTGGCCAACGTCGTCGGGCTGTTCGGTGACCCGCAGTTCGGCCGCTGGGTGTCCAACACCGCGCTGGTCACTGCCGGCACCCTGCTGATCGGCCTCGTCACGAGCCTGCTCGCCGGCTACGCGCTGGCGTACCTCGACGTCCCCTACAGCCGGAGCCTCGTGCTCGTCTTCTTCGCGACGTACCTGCTGCCCCAGGCCGTCCTGTTCATCCCACTGCTGCGGATGGTGAGCCGGCTCCACCTGCTGAACTCGCCGGCGGCGCTGGTGCTGACGTATCCCAGCATGGTGATCCCGTTCGGCACCTGGGTCGTCTGGTCCTTCTTCCGCCGGCTGCCCCCGGACCTCGTCGACAGCGCCAGGGCGGATGGCGCCGGCGTCTACGCCACCATCGTCCACGTGCTGCTGCCGGTGGTCTGGCCCGCGCTCGCCACGGTCGGGCTCTACGCGGTCGCGGTGGTCCTCAACGACTACCTCTACACCACGACGTTCATCCAGGAGCCCAGCGGCCAGACCATCACCGGCGCGCTGGGAGCGCTCATCACGGCCGACATCGACAACCCGGGCAGGAGCTTCGCGGCCGCCCTCCTCGCCGCGGCCCCGCTGGCCGTGGTGTGCGCCTTCTTCGCCGACGCGTTCGCCAGGGGCCTGAGCACCGGCATCATCGAGCAGTGACGGGCGAGCACTTAGTACACGAAGCAGTATCGAAAGGCAGGGTTGGGGGGTGTGCTATGCCGGCCTGGGCGGCCGTGTCTCGCGGCGGCGCTTGGAAGTGCGGGTCGGGCGAAGGGGGCTGGCGGGCTAGCAGGGGCTCGCCTCTGGGTGACAACTGGCACCCAAGTGGGCCAAATGTATGCGAACCGCCCTTTGCGGGGCCCTCGAAAGGGCGATTGACGCACATTTGGTCCACTTGCGCGTTACTTGCGCCTCGCTAGTCGCGAGTGGACAGTTCGGGATCACCTGCGGCACAGTTACCAGCCAAAAGCGAGCCGGTGTTAGCTCGCCAGCCCCCCTCGCGGAGGCGCTCCCCGTCAGCCCTTGACCGCGCCGGCGGTCATCCCCGCCACGAAGTAGTCGACGAAGAACGAGTACAGGATGGCGACCGGCACCGACCCCAGCAGCGCCGCGGCCATCAGCTCGCCCCAGAAGAACTCGTCGCCCTTGATGAGCTCGTTCACCACGCCGACCGGCACCGTCTTGACGACCGTGTCGTTCATGAACACGAGCGCGTACAGGAACTCTCCCCACGAGAGCGTGAACGCGAACATGCCGGCGGAGAGGATCCCGGGCAGTGCGAGCGGGATCACGACGCGCAACATGGCCTGGACGCGGCTGGCGCCGTCCACCAGCGCCGCCTCCTCGAGCTCCCTCGGGATGCCGCGGAAGTAGCCCATCAGGAGCCACGTGCAGAACGGGATCAGGAACGTCGGGTACGTGAGGATCAGCGACAGGTAGTTGTTGAAGAGGTGGAGCTGCGCGATCACGAACGCCATCGGCAGGAAGAGGAGCGTCGGCGGCACCAGGTAGGTGACGAACACGCCCCAGCCGATGGCGTTCGCGCCGCGGTATCGGAGCCGGGCCAGCGAGTAGCCGGCCAGGATGCTGCAGACGAGTGAGACCGACGTGGACGCCAGGGCGACGACCGCGCTGTTGATCGTCCACCGGATGAAGTTCGTCTTCGTGAACAGGTCCGCGTAGTTCTGCAGGTTCGGCTGCAGCACGAACAGCGGGTTCTTCGTGTGGTCGAGCAGCTCCGAGTTCGACTTGATGGAGGTGATGGCCATCCAGTAGAACGGGAACAGCGTGATGAACGTGAAGACGGCCACCGGGATGTAGACGCGGAACAGGCGGCCCCGGAACCGCTCGCCGACCTGGCGGCGAGGCGGACCGAACCGCACCGGCCGCGCGGCGCGGGTGGCCGCCAACTATTCGGGCCTCCGGAGGACCACCATCACGCCGAACACGATCGCCGACAGCAGCGGGAACAGGACCAGCGAGATCGCGGCCCCGATGCTGATGTAGCCGCCGCCCACGCCGATCGCGAAAGCCCACGTCGAGAGTACGTGGGTGCTGTTGAACGGCGCGCCGTTCGTCAGCACGTAGGGCAGCGTGAAGTCGCCGAACGTCAGGATCGTCGAGAGGAGGAGGACGACCAGCAGCACCGGCCGGAGCATCGGCACCGTGATGCTTCGGAACTGCTGCCAGCGGCTGGCGCCGTCGACCCGCGCGGCCTCGTAGAGGTCCTGCGGGATGGTCTGCAGCCCGGCCAGGAACGCGATCCCGTAGAACGGCGTGCCCCGCCAGACGTTGACGATCATCAGCGAGGTCAGCGCCGTGGTGGTCTTGCCCAGCCAGTCCACCCCGGTCGCCGACAGGTGGCCGTGGATGACGACCCAGTTCACGACGCTGAACGTGGGGTCGAACATCCACCGCCAGGCCAGCGTGCTCAGCACGCTGGGAATGATCCATGGCAGCAGCAGCGCCGCCCGGAAGAACCGCTGGGCCGGGAACACCTGGTTCAGCAGCAGCGCCATGACCATGCCCAGGAAGAGCTTGAACACGGTCGTGATGGCCGTGTAGGAGATGGTGTTCACGAACGACTGGATGAACACCGTGTCCCCGCGCTCGAAGTCGAAGTTGCCCAGGCCGATGAAGTGGCCGTTGACGCCGATCTGGGAGTTGGTGACCGACAGCCAGATGCCGAAGAGGAAGGGATACGCGACGAAGACCAGCAGCAGCAGCAGCGCCGGCGCCAGGAGCAGGTAGCCCAGGCGCGCCTCGCGCTGGAACAGGCGTACCCGGGGGCCCGCCAGCCGTCCGAGCGCCGCGCGTCGCGTGGTGGTCGCCATGCTCTAGCCCGGCAGCTCGTAGATCCGCTTCAGCTTCTGCTCGGCGTCCGCGATCGCGCCCTTGGCGTCACCGGAGGTGACCGCCTTGGCGAACATGTCCACGATGACGAACTGGACCTGGGACTGCGCCGTCGCCTTGCTCGGCTGGGCCGGCCACCCCGGCCAGCGGCCGGCGCCGACCACGTCCAGGAACGGCTTCAGCTTGGTGTCCTTCTGGAACACGTCGGCGTTGGACAGCGCCTTGAACGGCCCCGCGTTGTAGCCCACCGACGCGTTGAGCCACTTCTGGTAGTTGGTCGAGTCCATCAGGTAGAGGATGAACGCCTTCGCCGTCTCCGCCTCGTTCGACCACTTCATGATCGCGTGGTTGAAGATCAGGTTCAGCGTCGAGGCGCCCTGCCGGCCCTTGGGCTGCGCCGCGTTGTCGGTCACGGCGGCGAACTTGTGGTTCGTGGCGGTCGTATAGGTCTCTTTGATGTAGATGCTCGCCCCGTTCAGGGTGGCGGTGATGAGGCCCGAGTGGTACGCCTGGTTGTTGTCGGGGTCGAGCCAGCTCAGCGTGTTCTGGGAGATCGCGCCGCTCTTCCAGGTGTCGATGGCCCAGTTGAGCGCGTCCGTCGTCTCCTTGCTGTTGATCGTCACGTGCTTGCCGTCGGAGCTGACCTCCCGACCGCCGAAGTCCCAGAGCACCGGGTACCACATGGTGATCGCGTCGCCGTACGCGTGGCCGAGGCTCACGGCGATGGGCGGTAGGCCCTTGCTCTTGAGCTGCTTGCCGCTGGCGGCGAGCTCGTCCCACGTCGTGAAGAAGCCGCTCAGGCCGCCCTGCTGCCACAGGTCGGTCCGGTAGCTCCAGGCGTTCGGGACCTGGCAGTAGGGCACGGCGAGGTACTTGCCGTTCACCTTGCAGAACGCGTCGTTGACCTGGTTGACCGTGCCCAGCTTGCCCTTGAGCATGTCGACCATGTCGGTGACGTCCATGCAGGCGGTGTCGTACAGGTGGGGCCAGCCGTACTGCATCTGGATGATGTCGGGGCCGCTGCCCGCCTCCACGGCTGCCGCCGTCTTGGGCTGCAGCTGGTCGCCGGTGACGGTCTCGATCGTCACCTGAACGTTGTTCGCGTCCGAGAACTCCTTCGCCTGGCGCCGGATCTCGTCGTCGGCGGCGGGGACGAAGCTGACCCACTGGAGCAGGCGGATCTGCGCGCCGGGCCGCGGCTTCGGGATGGCGCCGGCGGGGGCCGCGGTCGGACTGCTTGCGGGACTGCCGCCGCACGCCGCGATGATCGGTCCAGCCGCCAGCCCGGCGGCTGCCAGACCCGTGGTCTTCAGGAAGTCCCGGCGGCTCCAAGCCGGCTCTCGTTCGCCCATCTCTCCTCCCGTTCCGGCGGCGTCGTGCGGCCTGCATGAACACCGCAAATTCCGTCCTCTCTCTTCTGAGCGGCATCGTACCACCGGTCCTGCGAGTACCCTTCAAGCGCGATGGCAACCGCTATCGCGTTCCGGTCGGTCACCAAGCGCTTTCCCGACGGCACCCTCGGGCTCGCCGATGCAACCTGGCACGTCGCGGAGGGCGTGCACGCCTGCCTGCTCGGTTCGAGCGGCTCCGGCAAGACGACCGCCGTCCGCATGCTGCAGGCGGCGCTGCGGCCGACCGGCGGCAGCGTCCTGCTCCTCGGCGTCACGGTGGACGGGCCCGGCTACCGGGACGTCCGGCGCAGGCTCGGCGTCGTCCCGCAGGGCCCCGGGATGTACCCGGACCTGACGGCCGGCGAGTACATGGCGCTGGCGTCCCGGCTGTACGGGGCGCGGCCGGAGCGGGCGGTCGACGCCCTCGACCTCGGCGAGTACCTGCGCACGCGCATGACCTACCTGTCGCCGAACTTCCAGCGCCGGCTGGCCCTGGCCGCCGCGCTGGTGGCCGATCCGGACGTGCTCGTCCTGGACGAACCGACGGCGGGCCTCGAGCCGGACGACGCGCGCGACCTGCAGCCCTACCTGCACGAGGCGATGCGGGGTCGGACCGCCGTGCTCTGCACGCACAAGGAGCAGGAGGCGAGGTCGCTGTGCCAGGAGGTCGCGATCCTGCGCGCCGGGCGGGTGGTCGCCCAGGGCACCTGGGACGACCTGTGGCGCAAGATGCGGCCCCGCCTGAAGGTGGCGGCGCGACAGGGCGTCGACCGGGTCCTGGCCGAGCTCGCCGAGCTCGGCGTGCACGCCGTGGCCGAGGAGGGCGCGGTCCTCGTTTCGACGACGGATCCAGAGCAGGAGGGCGCGACGCTGCTCCGGCGCCTGCTCGACGCCGGGATCGACGTGTACCAGTGCGCGCCCATCGAACCCGAGATCAAGGACATCGTCCTCGAGGTCTACCAATGATCCCGACCGAGGTGCAGCTCCTGTTCTGGAAGGAGGTCAGGCAGCTCACCCGGAACACCGCCGCCATGCTGAGCAGCCTGTTCATGCCTGCTGTCCTGATCGTGCTCGCGCCGGTCCTCGCGCTGCTGGCCAGCCGCACGGCGCCCTACCGCGACCTGCGGCCGCCCGCGCTCTCCGCCACGCTGCCGGGGTTCGACCTCGTGGGGAACGGGGAGGGCTACTTCCTCTACATCACGCTGCCGTTCCTCTTCGTCGTGGCCGCCCTGCTGACGCCGATCCTTGCCGCCATCCAGACGCTGATCGTCGAGCGGGAGCGCCGGTCGCTGGAGCTGCTGATGTCGCTGCCGGTCCTGGTGGGCGACATCCTGGCCGCGAAGCTGGCCGCGATCCTGGCCACCGCGCTCGCCACGATCGTGCCGATGTTCCTGGTGGACGCGGTGGTGATCGTGTCGCTGACCGGAGCGGGGACGTCCTATGTGGTCGGCGCGCTGTTCCTCATCGTCGCCACGCTGGTGGCGTCGGTCAGCGCGAGCCTGCTCATGGCGCTGATGGCGCGGGACCTGCGCACTGCCACCTCGCTCGGGGGGATGCTGTCGGTGCCGCCGCTCCTGCTCACCGGCCTCTGCGTCGTGTTCGTCCCCGGGCTGGGCCGGTTCGTGGTGCTCGGCCTGCTCATGCTCGCCCTCGGCTGCGGCACGCTGTACGGCGGTCTGCGCTGGCTGACCTGGGAGCGCTACGTCTCCTGAGACCCCGTCCGGCGGTTGCCCGGGGACCGGCGGGGGAACAATTGGAGGTGACGACCGCACCGGCGGGACGGGACGTTACTGTTCATGGCGTCCCGCAGGAAACAAGCCATCAGGAGTTAGTCGAGAGCAATGGGAATCTTCGGAGAGATGCGGCGCGAGTTCATCGCGCGGCCGGACCAGGCCAAGGGCCAGATCCTCTACAAGTGGCCGGACACCAACGTGCGCAAGTGGACCCAGCTCACCGTCGAGCAGGACGAGCTGGCGGTGTTCTTCCGAGACGGCCGTGTTCAGGGCACCATCAACCCCGGCAGGTGCACGCTGGACAGCTCGGAGATCCCGTTCCTGGGCATGCTCGTCGACGCCGCGTCCGGCGGCAACCTGTTCAAGACCGAGATCTACTTCGTCTCCACGCGCGAGTTCCCCAACCTCCCGTTCGGCGGCGTGATCGACAACGTCGTCGACCCCGAAACCAGCCTGGCGGTGGGCCTGCGAGTGTTCGGCGAGTACTCGCTGCGCGCCGTCGAGCCACAGTCGCTGATCCTCAACCTCGTCGGGACGCAGAACATCCAGACGAACGACCAGGTCACCGACTGGATGCGCGAGCAGCTGCTCAAAGTCCTTCGGACCGACGTGACCAGCCACATCGTCTCTCAGAACTGGCCGATCCTGGGCATCGCGGCGCACACGTACGAGATCGAGCAGGCGACGCTGCAGCGCGTCCAGGAGTACATCAACACCTACGGGCTCCAGATCGTCCGGCTGGGCAACTTCACGATCTCGATCAAGGACGACGACGAGGAGGCCCTGAAGCGGTACCGGCGCGATGTCCAGTACACCAAGCTGGCCGGCGGGTACCAGCAGTACAGCGTGGGCCAGGCGCTCCAGGGCGTCGGCGAGGGCGCTGCCCAGGGCGGCGGCGCCGCCAACCCGGCGATCCTCGGCATCGGGCTGGGGCTGGGACAGACGGTGACCGGCGCAGGGCAGACCGTGGCGGCCGGGGGCCAGGTGCAGGTGCGCTGCGGCAACTGCGGGACGCTCAACGCCGAGAGCGCGAAGTTCTGCTCGAGCTGCGGCCAGTCGCTGGCGCCGGCTCCGGCTCCTGCCGGGGCGGTGGTGACGTGCGCCAAGTGCGGCACCAGCAACGCCGCGACGGCGAAGTTCTGCGGCAACTGCGGCCAGTCGCTGCAGGCGCCGGCGACGGTCGCCTGCACACAGTGCGGCACGCAGAGCCCGGCGGGAACGAGGTTCTGCCCGAACTGCGGCACCGGCCTCCAGACGCCGCCCGCGTCCGGAGGCTGACCCAGGTGCGTTCAGCGCGGGCGCATCGCGCCCTGCGCTTGGGGGCGGCGATCGCCCTGGTCCTGGCCGGCCTGCTGGGCCTGCCGACGGCCGCCTTCGCGCGGGGAGGCGGCGGCGGCCACGGCGGGGGCGGCGGCGGTCACTCCTCCGGGGGCGGCTTCGGGGGCGGCCACTCGTCCGGGAGCGGCGGGGGCTTCAGCGGAGGCGTGGGCCCCGGCCCGGCGGTCACGGGCGGCGGCTTCGACCCGATCGGAGTCGTTGTGCTGGCGGGGATCGTGATCCTCGTGATCCTGGTCATCCTGGTCTTCGCACGGCGCAGTGCGGCAGCGGCCGCCGACGCCGCGTCCGCGTCCGAGCCGTGGCCGGCCCCGTCCGGCCCCGACCCGGCCGTGCTGGCGGGAGTGGCCGCCATCCGCCAGGCGGACCCGGACTTCGAGCCGGAGGCGTTCCTCCAGCGCGCCGAGATGGCGTTTCTCCTGGTGAAGCGGGCATACCAGGACCGCAACGTCCACGAAGCCCGCGCGTTCATGAGCCACGAGCTGTGGCCGGCCTGGTCGCAGGACGTGCAGGCGCTGGTCGCGGCGCGCCAGCGTCCCGAGCTGGAGAACCTCAACGTGCGCGGGATGCAGGTGCCGTTCGTCTCTCACGACGACAGCGGCGACACGATCCAGGTGCACTTCGACTACGTCGCGGCGCCGCACACGGTCGCCGACGACACTGGCAAGGTGGTGTCTGGAGCAACGGACGACCAGCGGCTGGGCGAGCTTTGGACCTTCCAGCGGGCCGCAGGGGCGAAGACCGTCGTCTCGGGCGGCGCGACGGCGTCCAAGTGCCCGAACTGTGGCGCGCTGCTGAAGCTGAACGACGACGGCGTGTGCGACTACTGCAAGGCCGACATCACGAGCGGCCGCTACGACTGGGTGGTGACCCGCATCGACCAGGACTGGTTCCGTGGCGCGCGGACCGCGGCCGCGTTCGGCGCGGCTGAGCTGGACGCGCCGGCCGGGATGGCGGCCATCCAGGCCGAGGACCGCAACTTCGACCCGGAGGCGTTCCGGGGCCGCGCGCAGCAGGCGTTCTTCGCGCTGCAGCAGGCGTGGCAGGACCGCGACCTGGCCACGAGCCGCCCGTTCATGAGCCCCGGTCTGTACCTCGGCTGGAGCAGCCAGGTGCAGCAGCTCATCGAGCTGCACAAGAAGAACGTGCTCGACGGGCTGCGGGTCGACGGCATCGACGTGGTCAAGGTCGTGCACGGGCGCGCCCTCGACGACGTGACGGTCCGAATGACGGCGACGTGCGCCGACTACGAGGTTGACGAGCGGACGGGCCGGATGCTGTTCGGCAGCAAGTCGCCGTCGCAGTTCGTCGAGTACTGGACGTTCCAGCGCTCGGTCGGCGTGCAGACGACCGACCGCAGCATCCTGGACAGGGTGTGCCCCAACTGCGGCGCGCCGCTGGAGATCAACCAGGTCGGCGAGTGCCGCTACTGCCGAGCCGCGGTGACCAGCGGCCGCTTCGATTGGGTGCTATCGAGGATCGAGCAGGAAGATGAGTACGCAGGATGACGAGCTGAACCTGGAGCCGCCGCAGGCTCCGATCCCCGCTCCGCCGCCGTCGCCGGCGGCCGATCCGGCGCCGTCGCCCGAGGCCCCGCTGGCGCCGGCGCCCCCGCCGGCGCCGCCCGCTCCACAGGGGCAGGCGCCGCAGCAGAGCGAGCTGGAGCCCGGCCGGGGCCGGCCGCTGGTCGAGGGCCCGCCGATGTCGGTCGACGAGCCGATCCCGGACCAGTCGATCAACCGCACGGCCGCGTTCGCCGGCATCGGGCTGCTGGGAATCGGCGCGATCGTCGTGCTGGTGCTGCTGCTGGTGATCGTGTTCGCGGTCTGCGGCCGCCACTGAGCGGCCCGGGGACGGTCGGGGTCGTCTACGAGACGCACTCGACGACCACCGACAACGAGAACGGGGTCGCGACGGGCTGGCTGGGCGGCCGGCTGTCCGACGTGGGCCGCCGCCAGGCCGCCGAGCTGGGCGAGCGCCGTCGCAGCGACGGGATCGCGGCGGTGTTCGTCTCGGACCTGGCGCGCGCGCTCGAGACGGCCGAGATCGCGTTCGGCGGCAGCGGGATCCCGCTGCGAAAGGACGCGCGGCTGCGAGAGTGCAACTACGGCGAGCCGAACGGGATGCCCCGGGCCCGCCTCGAGGCGGAGCGCTCCCGGCACGTCGACGAGCCGTGGCCGGGCGGCGAGAGCTACCGTCAGGTGGTCGAGCGGACGCGGGATTTCCTGCGCGACCTGGCGGCCGGCTGGCAGGGCCGGAGGGTGCTGATCATCGCGCACTCCGCGAACCGCTGGGCGCTGGATTGCCTGCTCAACGGGGCGGATCTGCGTGCCGTGATAGCTGCCCCGTTCGAGTGGCGCCCGGGCTGGGAGTACCTGCTGCCGGCCGGCTGGACCGGCTGATCCTCAGCTCCGCTCAGGAGGTGAGATGGCGCTGGTCCACGGCGGCGGAGCGGCCTGCACGCT
>DASQZW010000071.1:0-7913 GCA_035638495.1 Terriglobales bacterium | reverse complement strand
GTGGTCGTTGTGGAGGTGCGTCACGACCACCGCGTCCAGCCCGCGGACGACGTCCTCCGCCGGCATGGGCAGCGGCACCAGCGGGTTCCGACGCGGGTTGGGCGTGTTGGGGATCGGCGGCCGCGCTCCCTCCGGATCGAGCTGCGGATCCAGGAGCAGGCGCCGGCCGTCCAGCTCCAGGATCAGCGTGGCGTGGCGGACGAGGGTGACTCTCATGGGGCGATCGTAGACCGACCGCCCCACGAGACTCGACTATGCCAGCGCCGCCTTGACCGCCGCCGGAAGCAGCGGCAGTGTCCGGATCCGGACGCCCGTCGCGTCGAAGATCGCGCTCGAGATGGCCGGCGCGATCAGGTTCACCGCCGGCTCGCCCACCCCCGTGGCCGGGATCTCGGGGTGGTTGATGAGGACCGTCTGCACCTTCGGCGCGTCGGCCATGGTCAGGATCGGGTAGCTGGACCAGTCCAGGCTCGTCACGTTCGCGGTGTCGAACGTGACCTGCTCCATCATCGCCCGGCTGGTCGTCTGGATCACGGCCGATTCCAGCTGGTGCTCGATGGCGGACGGGTTGATGATCAGCCCCGAGTCCTGCGCCACCGTGACGCGCTGCACCTGCACCTTGCCGGTCGACGGGTCGACCGACACCTCGGCCACGCCCGCCGCGTACGTGCCGTCGCGCAGCACGAGCGCGATCCCGCGGCCGGTGACCACGCCGTTCTTCGCGCTGGCCCCGGGCTTGGGCGAGGGCCGCGAATCCCAGTTGGCGGCTCGGGCCGCCGCCTGCAGCACCGCGATGGCGCGCTTGTCGGTGAGGTGCTGGAGACGGAACGCCAGCGAGTCCTGGCCGGCCTTCGCGGCGATCTCGTCGACGAACGCCTCCTGCGCGAACGTGATCTGGTACTGCCCGGGCGAGCGCAGGAACGTGGTGCGCAGCCCGAACCCGTACGGCGAGTCGGCCGCGCCCAGCTCCGGCAGTCCGTGCGCGACCTCGAAGTTGTTGGGGAACGTGTACAGGTCGGGCCCGGTCCAACCGCCGGTGCCCGTGCCGTTGAGCGGCTTGCCGGCCAGCGCCGCGCCCAGCATCGTGCTGTCGCTGTTCGTCGGCATCCAGGCCTCGTGCTTCCACGCCAGCACCGAGCCGTCCGGCGCCAGGCCCGCGCTGAGGTCGTGCACCGTCCCCGGGCCGTGCGGCTCCCACCGGTGCTCGTCGGCCCGCGTCCACTGCACGCGGACCGGCCGGCCGGTCGCCTGCGAGAGCACGACCGCCTCTGTCGCGGCGTCGTCGAGGTTGGCGCTGAGGCGGCCGTAGCAGCCGGCGCCCTCGAAGCGGACCACCTGGACGCTCTGCGGCGAGACCCCGAGCTGGGTGGCGACGATCTTCTGGAGGCCCTGCGGATACTGCGTGGCCGACCAGACCGTGACGCTGCCGTCGGAGCGAACGTCCGCCACCGCGCAGCTCGGCCCGATCATGCCGTGGTTCTCGAAGGGCGTCTGGTACGTCGCGGTGATCGTCTGCGCGGCGGAGGCCAGTGCGGCGTTCGCGTCGCCGACGTTCATCTGCACCTTCTCCTGCGCCGGCAACTTGCGGAGCGCCGCGTACACGCCGTCGCTGGGCGGCAGCTTGTTCCAGTCGGACCACGTGACCTGGAGAGCCTGCGCCCCCTTGATCGCGTCCCACTCCTTCTGGGCCACGACCGCGACGAGGTTGCCCTTCGTCACGGCGCGTGCCCCCGGGACGGCGGGCACGAAGCTGCCGACCGAAACCAGCGTCGAGCCGATGCCCTTGGGATGGATGACGCGGGCGTGGAGCATGTTCGGCACGCGTACGTCCTGCACGTACGTGGCCTTCGCCGTCACCTTGTCGGGGATCTCGACGCGCGGGATGCTCTTGCCGACCGTCGCGTACTGCGACGGGCTCTTCGGCTTCGCGGAGCCCGTGACGCTCATGCGAAACCCGCCGTAGCCGCTGACCGTGATCGGGGCGACCGCGGTCAGGACCCGGCCCTTGACGAGATCGCCATAGGTCACCTTCCGCGTCCCGGAGGTGACCACGCCGTCCGTCACGGTGAGCTGGCTCGCCGGCGCGCCGAGCTGGTCCGACGCCAGCTTCAGCAGCGCCGCCCGGCCCTCGGCCGCGATTTGACGCAGCTGGGCTCCGGCGACCCGGATCGACGTGCTGCCGGCTGTGGTGCCCTGGTCGGGCGTCTCGTTCGTGTTGCCGAGGATCATCGTGACCCGGCCCACCGAGACGTCGAGCTCCTCCGCCACGATCTGCGCCAGGCCCGTCTGCACGCCGTGCCCGAGCTCGACGTGTCCGCTGCGAGCGGTGATCGAGCCGTCCGCGTGGATCGTGAGCCACGTCGCCAGCGCCGTCGGGTCGAGGGCGGGGAAGGGCGCCGCCGCGCTGGTCGCGTCGGTGATGGCGCCGATCACCGCGCCCGGGGCGGCCGCCACGACGACCAGGACGCCGCCCGCCTTCAGGAACGTTCGCCTGCTGAGTTCGTGCGTCATGGCCGCCTCACCCCATCGCCTTGGCGGCGCGCTGCACCGCGGCGACGATGCTCATGTACGTGCCGCACCGGCACAGGTGCGGCGAGGGCGGCGTGTTCGTGTACGCGTCGCGGATCTGTGCCTCGGTCGGGTTCGGGACGCGCTCCAGCAGGTCGACCGCGACCATCATCATGCCGCTCTGGCAGTAGCCGCACTGCGGGACCTGCTGGTCGATCCAGGCCTGCTGCACCGGGTGCAGCGCCGGGGACGCTTGGGCGGCCACGCCCTTCTTCTGCGCCCAGCGCGCGGGCAGGCCCTCCAGCGTGGTCACGTCCTCCTTGACGGCCGACCACGCGGTGATGCAGGAGCGGACCTCCCTGCCGTTCACGAGCACCGCGCAGGCGCCGCACTGGCCGAGGCCGCATCCGAACTTCGGGCCCCTGAGGCCCATCTCGTCCCGCAGCACGTACAGCAGCGGCGTGTCGGGCGCCGACTGGACCTGGTGCGTGGCCCCGTTGACGCGGATCGAGCCGGCCGGGATGTTCTGGCTGTTCCGGACCACCTCGACCACGCCCGCCACCGCCGCCGCCGCCACGACCGCCGCGCCGGCCCCGACCGCGATGCGAGTGCGGTTGGACGGGGTGCCGGGATCGCCGTCAGCGGGGCGCGTGCTCTCGTCAGCCATATCTGGCCACCTCCGCCTCTCCTTCCCCCACCACCTCGCAGCCGGCGGTGCAGAGCAATAGTGATGCTACTCCACCAATTGGAGTTTGCGAGGGCGATTAGAGGGGGGTGACGTCGAAACCGCTCACCTGCACCTGGCAGTAGCTGTTCTGGATGCCCACCTGGCCGGGGCCGAGGTAGTTGTTGTCCGTCGCCACGAGCACCGTGCTGCCGTCGATCTTCAGCGTCAGCTGGTTCTGCTTCACCTCGGCGCGGTATGTGTGCCAGTCCGAGCCCGGGCTGAAGCTCGTCTGCTTGATCGACGTCCACCCCCCCGCCTGGGCGAAGCGGCCCACGACCGCGCCGACGCCCTGCGCGAAGCCGAGCGTGTACCCGTGCCGCCACGTGCCGTCGCCCTCGGTCTCGACACGGACCTGGAGGTCCACGTAGCAGCCGCTCACGGTGGGATCGACGATCTGGATCCTGGCCTCGACCGCGTAGTCTGAGGCGGATGGCTGCTGGGGCGGCTGCACCGAGTTGGCCCCGCGCGTGGCCTGGAACTGCGGAAGGCGCGAGGACCCATCGCTGATCAGCGCGCCGGGGATCGTCTTCCACTGCGCGACGCCGACCCAGCCGTCCATGCCGCTGGACCAGTCGGCGTGGTACGTCGTCGACGCGCGGCCCGCGGCCGACGGGGTGGGCGAGGGCGACAGCACGGCCGCCGGCGTTGCCGACGCCGCCGGCTGGGCCTGCTGCGCGGCCACGGGGCTCGGGCCGACCCAGGTGATGCTCACCCTGGGCACCGGGATCGGGACGGGCGGCCGCCACACGCCCGCGGCCGCCGTGAGCATCGCCGCCGTAGCGGACAGCAGCGCGGCGAACGCCGTCACCCCGGCCGCCCAGTTCACCTTCCGCCGCGCGCCGGCGGTGTCCGTCGTGCTCGTTTCGCTCGTCACGCTCTTGCTCTCCTCGTCGATGTCGATGCCCGCGAGCGCGCCCCTTCACCAGCGATCGACCGCAGTGGCCGCAGAAGTGCGCCGGCGGCGGGTCCATCGCGCAGCGGCGCCAACGCCACGAGGGCAGCACCAGAAACACGTCGAAGAAACGACATTCACCTCACCCCGTCTTGTGGCCGATGCGAGCCAGGAAGTGAACGCAGGCTAGACGGCGTGCACGCAACCGAACAAGGGCAAAGCGTCCAGCCGGCAGGACCACGGACCCGGGCCGTCGGGACGGGACACGATCCGGCTCAGCGGGTCGTTTGTCAGGTGAACGGGACCCCGGACCCGGCTCAGGCCATGGTCAGGCCGCCGCTGACCGACAGGGTCTGGCCCGTCACGAACGCCGCCTCGTCCGAGGCGAAGAACGCCACCGCCGCGGCGATCTCGTCGGGTCGGGCCAGCCGCCGGAACGGGATCGCCCTCACCAGCGCGTCGCCCAGCCGCGGGTCGGCTGCGCGCGTGGCGTCCATCATCGGCGTGTCGGTCGGGCCGGGGCACACCACGTTGACCCGGATTCCGTGCCTGGCGACCTCGCGCGCCACCGCCTTGCTGAAGCCGATGATCCCTGCCTTCGCGCCCGAGTACACCACCTCCCCGCTGGACCCCACTCGGCCGGCATCGGAACTGATGTTCACGATCGAGCCGCCCTTGCGCTCGATCATCCCGTCGAGCACGGCGCGCGTGCACGCGATCGTCCCGCGCAGGTTGACCGCGATGACGCGGTCCCAGGTTTCCTCGGCGCTCTCCACGAACGGCTGGACGACGTCCCAGCCGGCGCAGCAGACCAGCACGGCGATCGGTCCCAGGTCGCGCTCCGCCGCGACCACCGCCGCGCGCACCGCCGGCAGGGACGACACGTCGGCCTGCAGCGCGCAGCCCTGGTCGCCGAGGTCCGCCGCGGTCGCCACTGCGCCCTCCAGGTTCAGGTCGACCACCCCGACGCGGCAGCCCTCGGCGGCGAGCCGCAGCGCCACCGCGCGGCCGATCCCGCTGGCGGCGCCGGTCACGAGCGCCACCCTGCCGTCCAGGCCTCTCATAACACCCCTTCCCCCTCCACCCTCCCCGTCGATGGGGATGGGAACGGCTCGCTCGCTCCGTGCTGCTCCATCATCACTCCGTACTCACGCGTGGCCGCTGCCCGGCTGACCAGGCCCTCCGCCACGTCCTCCGCGACCTCCAGGGGCGGCCGCTCGCGGGGATCGAAGTAGCCACCGCCGCCCGGCAGCTCCAGCGTGAACGTGGCGCCGGCCGGCAGGGTCATGCTGAGCTTGGGACTGCGCCGGACGCCGGTCGACGTCCGGAAGCCCGCCCGCGCGCCCGGGCGGCCGCCCGCATAGCCCCCGGCGGCCTGCGTGAACCGGTCCGACAGCGTCGAGACGACGTACGGCTCGCCGGTGCGCACCTCGACCTCGATCACCTGGCCGAGGCCGCCCCGGTACCGGCCGGGACCGCCCGAGTCGCGCCGGAACTCCTTGCGCCGGATCACCAGCGGGCTCGTCGTCTCGATCACCTCGATGGGCGACGACGCGACCCCGCTGGGAAACGCCGTGGTCGACAGCCCGTCCGCGGTGGGACGGGCCCCGGTCCCGCCGGCCGAGAAGAACACGCCGACGAACCGCCTGGCCCCCGCCCCGCGCACCGTCGTCAGCCAGATGCCGCCCGCCCCTTCGGCGATGACGCGCCCCGGCAGCACCGGTTCCAGCGCGCCGAACACGGTGTGCGGAATGTAGTGCCCGGCGATCTGGCGCGCCGCCACCGCCGCCGGGAAGCGCGGGTTGAAGATCGAGCCCTCAGGCGCGGTCACGCGTACGGGCCGGAAGCTCCCGTCGTTGTGGGGCACCTCCGGCGCGACGGCGCACTTGAGCGCGTAGTTGGTGTACGCCGCGGTGTAGTTGAGCACCACGTTCAGGCCGCGGTCGACCTGGTCGGAGCTGCCCGCGAAGTCTGCCGTGACCTCGTCGCCCCGGACGGAGAGCCGGCAGTGGATCCTGATCGGCGCGTCGAGGCCGTCCACGAAACACGTGCGCTCGTAGTCACCGTCGGGGATGGCGCGCAGCGCGTCGCGCATCGCCCGCTCGGACCGGTCCAGGATCTCGCGGCCGACCTCGTCCAGGTCGGGCAGCCCCATGTCCTCCAGGTACGCGAGCAGCCGGTCCGCGCCGACCTGGTTGCCCGCCACCTGGGCGTGCAGGTCGCCCAGCACCTCCTCCGGCGATCGCACGTTGGCCGCCAACAGGCGGTGCAGGTCGTCGTTCGGCTCGCCTCGGGCGTACAGCTTCGTGATCGGGATCGCGAGGCCCTCCTCGTACACCTCAGTCGCGTCGGCCGACAGCCCCCGCCCCCCGATGTCGATGGCATGGCAGGTGTTGCCGAAGAAGCCGATGAGGCGGTCGCCGCGGAACACGGGCGTCACGACGGACAGGTCGTTGAGCTGGCCGGACGTCATCCACGGGTCGTTCGTAATGAGCACGTCGCCCGCCGCCAGCCTCTCGGGCGGGTGGGCGGCCAGGAAGTGCCGCATGCCGGTCGCCAGGGAGTTGATGTGCCCGGGCGTGCCGGTCACGGCCTGGGCCAGCATCCGCCCGCGGGCGTCGAAGACCGCAGCGGACAGGTCGCCGACCTCGCGCACGATCGGCGTGAACGACGTGCGCATCAGCGCGGCCGCCTGCTCGTTCGTGACCTGGATCAGGCGCGTCCAGAGCACCTCCAGGGTTACCGGGTCGATGTTCACCCCGGCACCTCGACGACCAGGTTGCCGTGGACGTCGACCACGCCCGTGCCGCCGGCGCCGATCACAGCGGACGACTCGCGCTCCTCGACGACCGCCGGCCCGGCCACCCGCGCACCGGGCGCCAGCCGGTACCGGTCCCACACCTCCGCCTCCACGAACGCCCGCCGCTCTTCCGACCACACCGGCCGGCGGCCCTTCCGCGCCGGCCCCGGGAGGGCGCCGTTCGGTCGGGCCGCCAGCGCGGGACGCGGTCCCGATACGCGCACGCGCCACGTGAGCACCTCCGGCTCGACGCCGGGCGGCCGCCGGCCGTAGAGGCGGACGTACGCGGCCTCGAACGCCTCGCGTACCTGGTCCGCCGGCCGTCGGTCCAGCGCCCCGCCCAGCGCGACGGTGACCCCGTCCCCCTGGCCGCGATAGCGCACGTCGGCGGCCAGGGTCACGACGATGGCATCCGCCGGCACGCCCGCGCTCGCCAGCTGGGCGGCCCCTTCGGCTCTCATCGCGGCGATCGCGGAGCGGACGTCCGCCCACGCCACGTCGCTGAGTCCGTCGGGCAGGCTCTGCGCGAAGTCGAACGCCGGCGGCGCGGTGAGCATGCCGAAGGCTGACGCCACGCCTGCCGAGGGGGGCAGGACCAGCCGGCGTACGCCCAGCCGGCGGGCGACGCCCCAGGCGTGCACCGGCCCGGCGCCGCCCGTGGCCACAAGCGCGAACCGGCGCAGGTCCCGGCCCCGCTCGATCGCGTGCATCCTGGCGGCGCCGGCCATGTTCTCGTCGACCACCTGGTGGACGCCGGCGGCCGCCTCGGCCAGGTCCAGCCCGAGGCTCGCTGCCAGGCCGCCGATCGCCGAGCTCGCCGCGTCGACGTCCAGTGCCATCTCGCCGCCCAGGAAGAAGCCGGGGTCGAGGTAGCCGAGCAGCAGATCGGCGTCCGTGACCGTTGGCGCTGAGCCGCCTCTGCCGTAGCACGCCGGCCCGGGCTCGGCGCCCGCGCTCTCGGGGCCGACCTTGGGCAGGCCGAAGCG
>DASQZW010000070.1:0-2918 GCA_035638495.1 Terriglobales bacterium | reverse complement strand
GACGAGCCGTGAGGCCGGCGCTGGCGCGGCTCCTGGGCGACCGCGCCGGGGTCGGCTACGGCTGGGCATACCTCGACGAGACCGCCAAGCGGGAGGTCCGGCGGGCCCTGCTCAAGGCGGTGTGCGTGCCCGGTCACCAGGTCCCGTTCGCGTCCCGGGAGATGCCGGTGGCGCGCGGCTGGGGCAGCGGCGGCCTCCAGGTCACGCTGTCGGTGATCACCCCGGAGGACGTGCTCAAGGTGATCGACCAGGGGGCCGACGACAGCATGAACGCCGCCGCCATCCGCGACCTGGTCCAGCGCACGACCGGCGTCGAGACCACGACGGACGCGCGCCGCGCGACCGTGATCCAGACCCGACACCGCGTCCCCGAGGACGGGCTGCACGAGGGCCAGGTGCTGGTGTTCCAGGTCCCGATCGCCGACCCGCTCCGGATCGTCGACTCGCGGCCGTCAGTGACCCGCCGGCTCCACGCCGAGCGCGACTACGCGGCCGTGTGGCTGTACCTGTACGAGGACCACGCCCGCACCGGCCAGTCCAGCTTCACGCACAGTCATCCGGTCGTGGTCGGCGGCGCCGGCGGCTACGTCATGACCCCGACACCGATCCCGCGTTTCGACGTGCCCCGCCTCGACCGGGCGCCGTTCCTGGCGCTCTTCGGCGCCGGCCGTGAGGCCACGGTGTACGCGGTGCCGCCGTACACGCCGGTCCAGCCGCTGGCGTTCGACGACCGTCCCTTCGAGTCCGAGCGGTTCGAGGAGCCGTGCGCGCTGTGCGCGGCCCGCGACAGCTACCTGGTCGAGGACGACTCGGGAGCGGAACCGCGGCTCGTCTGCTCGGACACGGACCGCTGCCGGCGGAGCCGGGAGGCCCGGTGACCGCGGTCCTGGACGTGGAGGGCCTCACGGTCCGGCATGGCCCCGGCTGCGAAGCGTGCGAGGCCGGACTGGACAGCAACACCTGCGCGGCATGCGGCACGGTGTGGGCCTGCCGCGACGTCGACCTCGACCTGGAGGCGGGCGAGGTCCTCGGGATCGTCGGCGAGTCGGGCTCGGGCAAGTCGACCACGCTTGCGTGTCTGCACCTCGACCAGCGGCCGGCGCGGGGCACGATCCGTCTGCTCGGCGAGGACGTCACGTCGGCGACGGGCACGGCCCGCCGCAGGCTGCGCTCGGAGACGCTCGGCATCGTGTACCAGTCGGCCCGGGAGGGCCTGGAGATGCGGGTGACGGCCGGCGGCAACGTTGCCGCCCGGCTCTTCGGCGCCGGCTCCCGCTCCTATTCCGAGAGCAGAGCCCGCGCGCTCGGCCTGCACGTGGGCATGGAGCTGCCGGCGGGCCGGTTCGACGAGCCGGTCGAGCGCTACTCGGGCGGGATGCGGCAGCGGGTCCAGCTGGCCAGGGCGCTCGCCACGCGGCCCGCCCTGCTCCTGCTGGACGAGCCGACCAGCGGCCTCGACGTCTCCGTGCAGGCCCGCATCCTCGACCTGGTCCGGCGCCTCCACCGCGAGACCGGCGTGGCCATCGTGGTGGTCTCGCACGACCTCGGCGTCATCAGGACGCTGGCCGGCCGCCTGCTGGTCATGCGGCAGGGCCGGATCGTCGAGCGGGGCCTCACCGACCAGGTGCTCGGCGATCCGCGGCACCCGTACAGCCAGCTGCTGGTGGCCTCGCAGCTGTGACGGCGATGCTCGAGGTCGGCGACCTGCGCAAGGCCTTCGTGCGGCACCTGCTCGACGGGAGGCGGGTCGACGTCCTGCGCGGCATCGACCTGACCGTGGCGGAGGGCGAGTTCGTGGCCGTTCGCGGCGCCAGCGGCTCCGGCAAGTCGACGCTGCTGCGGTGCGTCTACCGCTCGGCCATCGCCGACGGCGGTCGCATCCAGGTGGGACCGACTGGCGCACGCGTGGACATGGTGGCGGCGTCGGACCGCGAGGTGCTGGCCGCGCGCCGCTCGCTGATCGCGATGGCGACGCAGTTCCTGCAGGTCGTTCCCCGGATCGCCGCCGCCGAGCTGGTGGCGCTCGAGGGCGCCTCCGGCGCGGCCGCAGCCGACCTGCTCGGCCGGCTCGGACTGCCCGCGGAGCTCCACGAGGTGCCCCCGGCCACGTTCTCGGGCGGTCAGCGGCAGGTCGTCAACCTCGCTCTCGCGCTGGCCCGGCCGCGGCCACTGCTCCTGCTCGACGAGGTCACCGCCGCTCTCGACCCCAACCGGCGGGCCACGGTCCTTGCCGAGCTCCTGGCCCGCAAGCGGGCCGGCGCGTCGGTGCTCGCGGTGTTCCACGACGTGCCCGAGACGGCCGGACTGGTCGACCGCATCCTGACGATGCGTGAGGGGAGGCTCGCGGCGTGATCGCGGTCCGGGGACGGAAGGTGCTCACGGCGGCCGGCGAGCGCGCCGGGGCCTGGGTCGTCCTCGACGGCGACCGCATCGCCGACGTCGCCACGACGCCTCCGCGGTCGGCGCGGCCGGTCGACCTCGGAGCGGTCGACCTCGTGCCGGGGCTGGTGGACCTGCACTCCGACTGCCTGGAGATGAAGGCGCGGCCGCGCCTGTCGATGGAGCTGCCGCTGGCGGCCGCGCTTGTGGAGCTGGACGCAGAGGCCGCCGCCTGGGGGATCACGACCCACTTCCTCTGCGTCTGCCTGGAGGACGACATCGCGAAGTACCGCAGCCCGGACCGCGCGCGCGAGACCGTGGCGCTGGTCGATCGGCTGCGCCCGGACCTGCTGGTCGACCACCGCGTCCACCTGCGCGTCGACCTGACCGGCGACGGGCTGGCGGCGGCGGCGGCGCTGACCGAGAGCCCGGCCCTCGGGATGGTGTCGTACATGCTCCACCTGCCCGGCTTCGGCCAGTTTCCCGACGAGGCGACATGGCGGCGCTACTACACGACCGTCGAGGCGGAGGGCGAGACC
>DASQZW010000069.1:0-7953 GCA_035638495.1 Terriglobales bacterium | reverse complement strand
CGGTCGTCGAACCTGGAGCTGTTCCTGATCACGCCGACGCTGACCGCGATCGCGCTGGGCTTCGCGGTGGCGCTGGGGGCGCTGGCGGGGGTGATCCCGGCCTTCCGGGCGGCCCGGCTGGACCCGGTGACCGCGCTTCGGACCACCAACTAGGAGTTGCCGCAGATGTCGAGCATCGAGCTGGTCGACCTGACCAAGCACTACAAGCAGGGCCGCAACGTGGTCCGGGCGCTGGACGGGGTGTCGCTGGAGATCGGGGCGGGCGAGTTCGTGTCCATCGTGGGCCGCTCGGGGAGCGGGAAGACGACGCTGCTGGACCTGATCGGGCTGCTGCTGCGTCCGACCTCGGGCCAGGTGCTGATCGCGGGCGAGGACGCCAGCCGGCTGAAGGACAACCAGCGCGCGGACATGCGCGGGCAGCGGATCGGGTTCATCTTCCAGGAGTACAACCTGCTGCCGGCGCTGAACGTGCTGGAGAACGTGATGCTGCCGCTGCGGTACACGAAGTCGCGGGTCGAAGACGGCCGAGGGCGGGCGCTGGAGCTGCTGGAGGCGGTCCAGCTGAGCGACCGTCTGAAGCACCGGCCGGACGAGCTGTCGGGCGGCCAGCAGCAGCGGGTGGCGATCGCGCGGGCGCTGATCAACCGTCCGGCGATCGTGCTCGGCGACGAGCCGACGGGGTCGGTGGACACGCAGACCTCGCAGGAGCTGGTCGGGCTGATGCGGTGGCTGAACCGCGAGGAGGGGGTGACGTTCGTGATCGTCACCCACGACCTGGACCTGGCCGGCCGGGCCGACCGGATGATCGGGCTGAAGGACGGCCGCGTGATCTCCGACGCCCCGGTCTTGCACGCCGCGTAACCAGGACACTTTTCCTACCCCCAAGGTGTGGACGGCGGTCCCCGGACCGCCGTCCTTCTCGTCTCAGCGCTCGGGCAGGTTCAGTTCGCCACGCTTGCCGAAGCGCTCCTCGAGGAACCGGCCCTGCACGAGCAGGCGGTCCGAGTCGCGCTGGTTGACCGCGTCGCCGATCTCGGCCATCTGGTCGTCCAGCAGCTCCAGCTGGTCCTGCAGCACCTGGAGCGGCGTCTTGCCGTCCTGGACGACATGGGTGGTCGCATAGTCGGCCGGCAGGGAGACATAGAACCGGACGCTGGCCGGCAGGTAGTCGGTCGCCGTGCGCTGCAGCACGAACAGGTCCTGCGAGCCTCCGGGGAGGTCGGCCGCCCTGGGCAGGAGCGCCAGCGTCCGCTGGCGGATGCTGGTCAGCCTGGCGAACACGTCGGAGGGGACGCGGCCCCTGGCCATGTCGAGCGTGCCGTCCAGTGCCCGCTCGATGCTGCCGGCATCGAACCGCTCGGGGGCGTTTCGCCGCGGCGGCTTCGACGGGACGAGCAGCGCCCCGATCACGTAGAGCGCTGGCACCACGAGCGGCCAGACGTCCCCGATCGCGCCGGCGAAGTGGAGGCCCAACCCCCCCAGTGCGAGCGCGCTGCCAGCGACGTTCTTGCCGCTGCCGAGGTAGCGCACCACGTGAAACATGGCCGCTCTCAGCTTACGCGGCCCCCTGCCGCGGCCTCGGGAGGATGACGTGCAGTAGCCTGTGGGGCCACATGCGCGTCTCGCAGCTCGCCAGCGAGGTGGCGGGGGCCGCCGTCGGCGGCGGTCCCGACGCCCGGGTCGATCGGGTCGTGTACGACTCGCGCCTGGCCGCGCCGGGTGTCCTCTTCGTGGCGATCCGCGGCCGGCGCCTGGACGGCCACGACTTCGCCGCCGACGCGGCGGAGCGCGGCGCGGCGGTGGCCGTCGAGCGCGACCTGAGCCTGCCGCCCGGCACCGCCTGGCTCCGCCTCGCCGACACCCGCGCCGGCCTCGCCGAGCTGGCCGCCGCCGTGCAGGGCCGGCCGGCGCGCCGCCTGCTGGTGGCCGGCGTCACCGGAACCGAGGGCAAGACGACCACGACCCACATGACGGCGCACGTCCTCGAACGGGCAGGCGTGCCGTCGGGCTACCTCAGCACCGTCGCGCACCGCGCCGACGGTTCGGACCAGCCCAACGCGTCGGGCATGACGACCATGCATGCGCCAGAGGTGCAGGAGTGGCTGGCCCGGATGGTGGCCGGTGGCGCCCGAGCGGCCGTGGTGGAAGCCACGTCCCACGCGCTCGACCAGGACCGGGTGGGCGCCTGCGACTTCGACGTGGCCGCGTTCACCAACGTCTTCAGCGATCACCTCGACTACCACGGCAGCCTGGAGGCGTACCGGAACGCGAAGGCGCGCCTGATCGACCTCTGCGCCGCCGCGACCGGCAAGGGCGTGCCCAAGACGGCCGTGCTGAATCGGGACGACGCATCCTACGACGCCCTGGCGGGCCGGCCGATCGCGCGCCGGCTGAGCTACGGCATCGAATCCGCGGCGGACGTCCGCGCGACCGACCTGGAGCCCGCCGACGGCGGCACCAGCTTCCTGATCCAGGTCGAGGGCGCCTCCGCGCCCGTCCGGCTGCGCATGGCCGGCAGGTTCAACGTGTCCAACGCGCTCTGCGCCGCCGCCTCGTGCCTCGCGCTGGGGCTCACGCTCGAACAGGTCGCCGCCGGCCTCGACGACTTCCCGGGCGTCCGCGGGCGGCTCGAGCCGGTCGAACTCGGCCAGCCGTTCCAGGTCTACGTCGACTTCGCGGACTCGCCGCTCTCGCTCAACAACATGCTGGCGGCCATGCGTCCGGCGACGCGGGGCCGGCTCATGGTGATGTTCGGCGCGACCGGACGGTCCGACCACGGCCGGGCCGGGATGGGTCGGGCCGCGGCCGAGCACGCCGACTTCTTCGTCATCACGACCGACGACCCGGTCGGCGAGGACCCGGCCGAACTGGCGCGCAGCGTGGAGGCCGGGGTCTCCGGTCGCCGCCTGGGACGCGATTACGAGGTGGTTCTCGACCGCGCAGCTGCCATCCGCCGCGTGCTCGCGGTTGCCGGCGCCGGCGACGTCGTGGTCCTGGCCGGCAAGGGCCACGAGCAGACGATGATGCTCGCCGGCGGCCCCGTGCCGTGGGACGACCGCGCCGAGGCCGAGGCCGCGCTGCGCGAACTCGGCCTCGCGACCCGCTAGATCAGCGGGACGAGCGGGGTGAAGTCGGTCAGGAGCGCGGCGCGCACGCCGGGCCGGTCCTCCGGCCCCCGCTCCAGCGCGCTCACGTAGTGCGCGACCATCGAGTCCAGCACCCCGTAGGACTCCAGCGGCCGCAGCAGCTCGAACTGCGTGTGGATCGAGGCCGGGTCCACTTCCTCCGGCTTCTTGCCCGCGACCTCGGGGATCGCGACCGCGGTCCTGGCGCCGACGGCGTTGTCGCGCTTCACCAGGTGGACGAACGTGAACGGCTCCCCGTCCTGGTGGAGGACGTCCGGCGAGGACACCGCCCGGTCGCCCGCGTTGTTGACCAGCAGCTTCACGAGGTGCACGCCGACCACGAAGGGCCGGATGAGCTGCGCCTCGTTCCAGAACGCCAGCGTGAGGTCGAAGTCCTGCCAGATGATGTGGTCGAGGAACGGGTCGTGCTTCAGCTCGTCCTCGAACGGCGTGAAGTGGCGCACCTTGGAGAGGTACTCGGGGTTGTAGTCCGACTGGTAGTACTCGCTGTACTCGCCCTTCGGGCCCTGCCGGTTCGGCATCCACTCGACGCGCCGTGCCCAGGGCAGCAGGATGCCGTTGGAGTACCGGCGGTAGCGGTTGGCCGTTGGCGCGTACGGGTCCGCGGGCAGGTTGTCCACGGCGGCCTGCAGGCGGCCGAGACCGCTCTCGGTGTCGGGCGAAGGGGCGATGTCGTCGACCTTGAACCGGCAGTACCCATCGGTGTGCAGGCTCTGGGCCGTCGACGCGGACAGGCGGATACTCATACGTCTTCCCTCATAAGTGCTGGACACCCCCTCGTCAGGGGTTAACGCGCGCGCTGACAGGTGCGTTTCGAGCCAAGTGGCGTCCAGGCTACCAGCGGCCCGGCGCCCGGCGCGCGCCGCACACCTCGGGGGAAGGGCGGTACCGTGGGGTCGGATGGTCGAGCAAACGGCGACGTTCTTCGAGGAATTGACCGCGCTCGACGCGTTCTTCCTCTACGCGGAGCGCCCCGAGGCCCCGCTCCACAGCGGCGCCGTGTACGTCTTCCAGGGCGAGCCGCAGGTGGCGGGCGGGCGCGGGGCGCAGGGGATCAGGCGGTCGCTGGAGGAACGACTCCACCTGGTGCCGCGCTACCGGCAGCGCGTGCGGTTTCGCCCCCTGAACCTCGGCCACCCGGTCTGGGTCGACGACCCCGACTTCGACCTCGACCGCCACGTGAGCCACTCGACGCTGCCCCAGCCGGGCACAGACGCCGTCCTCCGCGACCACGCCGCCCGCGTGCTGGCGCAGCGCCTGGACCTCCGCCGGCCGCTGTGGGAACTGGAGGTGGTCGAAGGGCTGAGCGGCGGCCGAGTGGCCCTGGTCAACAAGGTGCACCACGCCATGGTCGACGGCATCTCGACCGTCGACGTCGCGACCCTGCTGTTCGACCTCGAACCCGATCCCCCGCCGGCCCCGGATCCTCCGGCCTGGTACCCGCGGCCGGCGCCGGACGACCTCAGCCTGGCCAGCGACTCGATTGACGGGCTGCGCCGCGTGGTCGCCGCCAACCCGCTCACGCTGCCGTTTCGCCTGCCGAAGCTGGTGCGCGGCGCCGCCCAGGAGGCGCTCGCCACGCCCATGGCCGGCGCGGCCTCGCTCGCGCTGTCGCTCGTCAGGCCCGGGCCGCAGCTCCCGTTCAATCGATTGATTGGCTCGGAGCGCCGCCTGCACCACCAGGTGCTGCCGCTCGTCGCGCTCAAGGAGGTGAAGGAGGTCTTCGCCGCCACCGTCAACGACGTGGTCCTGGCGATCGTCGCGGAGGGGACCTTTCGCTGGCTGCAGGAGCGCGGCGACCTGACCACAGACACCATGCGGGTCTTCTGTCCGGTCAGCGTGCGTGACGCGAGCCACCGCTACCGGTTCGGCAACCAGGTCAGCGGGATGGTCGTCGACCTGCCGATCGCGGCGATGCCGGCCGCCACGCGTCTGGCCCGTATCGTCGCGGAGACCGGGGAGCTGAAGCGGTCCGGGCAGGCGATCGCGGCGCGGAGCCTGACCGCGATCACGTCATGGGCGCCGGCCACGCTGCACGCGCTGGGCAGCCGGCTGGCCTCCGAGCCGCGCTTCGGCCTGCAGTCGCGGGTGAACATGGTGGTCACCAACGTCCCCGGGCCGCAGGTCCCGTTCTACACGGGCGGCGCGAGGCTGCTCGAGGTGTGGCCGTTCGTGCCCGTTTATCACACGCTGGGCCTGAACGTGGCCATCGTGTCGTACGACGGCCGCGTCCACATCGGGCTGAACGCCGATCGCGAGCTGATGCCGGATCTGGCGCGCTTCGGAAGGCACCTCGACGCAGCGGCGGCCGAGTACGTGGCGATCGCGAAACGCCTGCGCCGCCCCTTCACCCGACCGGCAGGACGCGAGCGAGGAGCGCGTAGACCTCCGGATTGACGCCGAGGCCGGTATGGCTGCCGGTGACCTCCACGCAGTCCGCGTCCGGGCGCAGGCACGCCGGCCAGTGCACGATCCCGTCGCTGCGCGAGTAGATGGAGGTGAGCGGCACCTGGGCGGGGGCCGCCAGGTCGCGCAGGAACGGGACCTCGGCGTGTGACGTCTGGCCGAAGCGGACGAGGTTGACCGCCTGGGCCACGCGCACCCCCGCCATCGTGAACGGATGGACGTCGAAGGGATCGGCGAACGGCGAGCCGAGCCCGACGACGCGCTGCACGAGGTGCGGGTGGCGGTCGGACAGGACCTTGGCCAGCAGCCCGCCGCGGCTGTGGCCGATGATCGTCACCGGGCGGCTGGTGCGGTCGAACAGGCCGGCCATGCGCGGCGTCAGCGTCCGCAGCACCGCCTCCGAGTACCAGATGTTGAACGTGAGGCCCGACTGCTCCACGTCGTACCCAAGGCGGCGCAGCCACTCGCGCAGCGTGTCGAGCGACCGGTCGCCACCCATGAATCCCGGAATCAGCAGGACGGGCCGGCCATCGCCACGCGGCATGTCGCCGCCGGCGAACAGCGGGTCGCGCAGCAGGCGCGCGAGCTCGAACGGCGCGCGCGTCTCCATCCACACGGGCGGCGGCGCGTCCATGCGTCCGAAGTAGCGCAGCGGGGGCAGCCCGCGCCGGTCCACGGGAGCTCGGTGCTCGCTAGGCCGCCGCCGGCTCGTGCGAATCGAGCCAGCCCAGCGCGACGCGGAGGAAGTCGCCCGGGACCTCCATCATGGGCACGTGCCCGGAGTCCGGCAGCACCTCCACATGCCAGCCGAACTGCCGGCCGATCGCGAGCGAGAAGGCGGCGGGGACGAGCCTGTCCTTCTCGCCGTGCAGCACGAGGGTGGGCGCGGCCACCCGGGAATACGTGTGCATCAGTCCGCGGCGCCCGAGGGCCCACAGCAGCGAGCGGGACGCCTGCGCCAGCGCGCGGTAGCTGCGGGGCCACACAATCCGCTCCCGCTCCTGTTCCACCAGCTCTCGGACCAGGTCCGCGGGCACGCGACTCGCGTCGACACAGCAGGCCTGCAGCACGCCCAGAACCACGCGCTCAGCGCCGAGATGCCGCCCGCTCGAGGCCAGGATCGCCTCGCCGATGAGCGGCGGCAGCAGGGTGCCGAAGAACGTCCAGAGCGAGAGGTCGAACGGCCGGCGTCCGCGCCAGGGCAGGGCGGGGTCGACCAGGACCAGGCGCGAAACGGTCACCGGCGCGGCGGCGGCCTGGAGGACGGCCAGCAGGCCGCCCATCGAGTTGCCGACCACGATCGCCGGCTCGCCGACGACGTCACGCAGGAAGCGGTCGAGCAGGTGGTAGTTGTCCCGCAGCCGTGTGCCCGACCCGAGCGGGGTCCGACCGAAGCCGCGCAGGTCCAGGGCGAGCACGCGGTGGCTCTGGGCCAGCGCCGGCGCGACGGCCATCCAGTTGAGGGCCGAGCCCGAGAGGCCATGGACGCAGACGAGCGGAGGGCCGCTCCCGCCGCTGTCGAGGTAGTGGACGGGTCCGTCCAGGTCCGCGTGCTTCGACACCATCTGGTCACATCGTACGGGGCGCCCGGGTGAACACCAGGGAGGCGCCCGAATCGATCACCGCAGGGCGATGCATTCGATCTCGACGAGCGCCGAGGGGTCGAACAGGCCGCTGACCTCGAAGAGGCTGGTGGCGGGGTAGTGCCGGCCGAAGACCTCGCGGTAGGCGGCGCCGATGGGCTTCAGACCGGCGCGGTAGGCAGCCACGTCCGTGACGAAGTAGGTGAGCTTGAAGGCCCGGTCCGGCCGGCTGCCGGCCGCCTCCAGCGCGGTCGCGACATTCCGGATGGCCCTCGCGAACTGGGCTGCGATGTCGCCGGGCGCGACGATCCGGCCGCTCGCGTCGGTCCCGGTCTGGCCGCCGAGGATGACCAGGTCGCCGGCGGCCGCGGCGTGGGCGAAGCCGACGGGCGGGGCCAGGCCGGGTGGGTTGAACAGCTCGATCTCGGGCATCGGCTCATTGTCCGTTTTTTGTCCGCCAGCACCAGCCAGGGTGCGGGCATGAGTCACTCTCGATGTCCCACCGTCGTCCTTCGATGTCGAGGTCGTGCCGGTGCTTCCGGACGAGTGGGAGACCGAGTTGGAGGAGGTGCGAGAGGCGCGGCGCTCGGCTGCAGCGGCCGAGCGGCAGGCTCAGGCTGCGCTGGATCATGTGGTTCGGCGACTGGTGGATGCCGGGCTCACCGTCCGCGACGTCGGGGTCCTGCTCGGTCTTTCCTACCAGCGCGTCGCCAAGCGTGCAGGCCGCTCCGCCGCCGTGGACCAGCGCCATCTCACCTCCTGAGCGGAGCTGAGGATCAGCCGGTCCAGCCGGCCGGCAGCAGGTACTCCCAGCCCGG
>DASQZW010000068.1:0-8619 GCA_035638495.1 Terriglobales bacterium | reverse complement strand
CATGGCCACCTTCCTGATCGGCGGCATCACGGGCATCTACCTGAGCTCGGTGCCGGTGGACACCCAGCTCCACCAGTCCTACTACGTGGTCGCCCACCTGCACTACGTGCTGTTCGGCGGCAGCGTGATGACGATCTTCGCGGGCATCTACTACTGGTTCCCCAAGATCACCGGCCGCAAGCTGAACGAGACCCTGGGCGAGTGGCACTTCTGGACGGTGTTCATCGGCTTCAACGCCACCTTCCTGGTCATGCACACGCTCGGCCTGGAGGGGATGCCGCGGCGCATCTTCACGTACCCGGGCGGGTTCGGTGAGGAGGGCTGGGGCGCGACCAACGCGTTCATCACCGTGGCCTCGTTCCTGGTCGCGCTCTCGGTGCTGATCTTCCTGATCAACGTGGTGGTCAGCTGGCGCAACGGCGAGGTGGCCGGCGACGACCCGTGGGAGGGCAACACGCTGGAGTGGGCGACGAGCTCGCCGCCGCCGCCCTACAACTTCGACCGGGTGCCGCCCGTCCGCTCGTTCATGCCGCTGCGCGACCTGCGCGCCGACCGCCGGCGACGGGCGCCAGAACCGGTCCCGGCCGAAACCTGAGAGTCCTGCCGTACGTGAGCCACCTCATGCGACCTGGATGAGGTGGCTGCGGTACGGCAAAATCGTTTTCTTAGGGGCAGTCCGCCCCGCGGCCCGCCACGATCGCCTGGCCGCCGCGATAGAGGCCTGCAGCCGTCAGCATCAGCCCCTGCATGAGCTGCAGGCGGTTCTGCGACACCAGGGCGTCGTGCGCAGTGTTCAGGCCCTTCATCTGGAACGTGAGCGAGTCCTGGAGCTGCGCGTCCGCTTCTGACAGGCAGGGTGGCGCCGGGTTCGCCTGCAGGGCGTCCTGCATGTTGCTCACCTGCTGGCTGGCATCGTTGATGTGCATCAGGCACTGCGGCTTGCCGTCCCGGCAGCCCGTTATGCCCAGGACGCCGGCCACCACCGCCGTGCCGCTCTGGACCACCGTCGAGACGTAGGTGCGGTACTGCTGGTGCTGCTGCGCCTGGTCGACCGGGGACGCCGGCTCGCCCGAGGTGCCCGGCGTCGGCGAGGCGCCGGGGGCGGTCGTCGTGGGCGTGGGCGTCGGAGTCGCAGCGGCGCTGCTCGGCGCCGGCCGCACCAGGACCAGCACCAGCAGGGCGATCACCGCCACGGCCAGCACCGCGCTGATCGCGACCAGTGGGACCATGAGGCTGCGGCGCCGCTTGAGAGGAGGAGGTGGTGGTGCCTGGTCTGCCACGGTCAGGGCTTCCGCGAGCCGGCCGGCTGAGGCGCCTCAGGCGAATCGACCGGCGCGGGCTCGTCGGGCGAGCCCTCCGGCACGTGCGGCTCGGGCGAACCGGCGGGCACCGGGGCCTCGGGCGACGTGTCGGCCGGCAGCGGCGGCGCCGGCGGGGCGGCCGGGAGCGGCTCGCGCTCCACGACCGGCGCCGCGCCCAGCCGCGCGAGCTCGTCCCGGACGAGGGGCTGCGCGGCGAACTGGACCCTGGCCACCGTCGCCCACGCACCGGGCGGCAGAGCCGCCGTCGTGGATGCGGCCTCGGCGCGCGTGAGACCGCGCACCTGGGCGTCGATGACGCCGACCAGCCACCCGACGAGGCAGCCGAGCACCGCGCCGAACAGGCCCACCAGGATGCCGACGAGCAGCGCGGCGCCGAAGGTCACCGCCACGACCAGTCCGCCGACGTTGCTCGCGGGAATGATCCCGATCAGGCCCGCGAGACCCAGGCCGAGGCTGCCGAACGCCCATGCCGCCAGCGCCGCCGCGCCCGCGGCGGGGAGGCCGAACAGAAACAGCCCGATCAGCAGGCCTCGCAGCACCGCCCTCCCGGTCCGGATCACGCCCCGGCTCCGCCACGTGGTGGTGCCCGACACCCCCCGGGCCACCACCCCGATGGGCCCGACGCCGAGTCCGCTGTTCGCCTTTCGCCAGACCTCGAGGGCGCTGACGGCCTGTTCGGCCCGTACCTCGTCCCCGAAGACGCCGATGACGAGTGGTGTGGAGCTCAACGCCAGGCCCCCGGACGCAGATGGATCATGCGCTGGGCGCGGCCGTGGCCTCGGCGAAGACTTCCTTCAGGCGCGCTTCGTCCTCGCTGCTGAGGTTCGTGGAGATGATCTCGGCGTCAACGCCCTTGAACCTCTCGGCGACCCGCTCGATGACCGCCTCGCTCGTCAGCACGAACAGCGCCGACGTGCCGGGAGTCACCTTGCTCTTCACCTGGTCGATGAACTTGTCGTCGATGCCTACGTCGGTCAGGGCGCCGGTCAGAGCCCCGATGCCGGCCCCGATGGCCATGCCGAGGATCGGGACGAGGAACAGGAGACCGAAGAGCATCCCCCAGAACATCCCGCCGAGCGCTCCCGCTCCGACCAGGTTGTTGGCCTGTCGCGTCTTCGGCTGCTTCCTGTCTGCCGGCCAGCTGACCACGGCGGCGTCGTGCACAACGATGAGCCGCTGCTTCTGGAGGTCCTCCAGCGTCTTCAGTGCACGGTCCGCCCCGTCGGCGGTTGGAAACTCGATCGCCGTCAGCGTCGCCATCGCGTCCTCCTGCGGGTTCAGTGCGTGCGCACCGGACGCGGGAGCACCGCGTCGGCACGCGTTCCGAGTTGCCAGCTTGGCACTCGTCAGGGCACTGCGAGTTCAGTGCAGTCCGCGCACCTAGACAGAATTCTCACCGCCGGACGCGAGCACCCGCGCGAACGCTTCGAGGTACCTCGCGTCCCCCGACCGCTCGCGGGCGAGCCAGTATTCGGCGCCCCAGAACAGGTACGCCTCGAGCGGGCGGCCCCATCGCAGGCACCGGTTGTAGTTCTCGATCACGTGCTCGGGCAGGCAGCTCGCCATCGCCCGATCCGCTGGATTGGGAGGCGTCGTCACGGCCTCCCAGGGCTCGGCCTGACCCTCCGTGATCACCAGACGCCGCGGGCCGATCGGCGGCTGCGCGGCGTCGCCGCTGCCGTCGGCGTACGCGGTCAGGCCGCCGACGCCGGCCAGGGCGTGCCGCGGGTAGAGGTCGACGCCCACGACGTCCGCGAGGCGCTCCGCGACCGCGAGCGAATCGCCCTGGTCGCGCGTCCGCCACCGCTGCACCAGCCGGACGACCGGCGATGCCGGGAAGAAGCCGGTCATCACGATCGGCCGGGACGGGTCCGCGGCGCGGACCGCGGCGACTTCCCGCTCGACGAACGCCTCCGACAGCCGCCAGGAGTGCTCCACTCCGAGGGGGTCCACGGCTTCGTGCTCGACTTGCCACGCCGTGATCGCCCTCCGATCCCGATACCGCTCCACCACGCGGGTCGCGAACGCGATCGCGGCGGCCAGGAGCTGCGCGTGATCGCCCGGTTCGACCAGGGCGCCCTCGCGGAGAGGGCGCGGCAGGTGGTGGGCCGGGACGAAGAACTCCGGATAGCCGAACGTCTTGACCGGGCCGACGCAGAGGATGATCCGCCTGCCCGCACGCCCGCACTCCTCGACCTGCCGGTCGAGCTCCTCCGGGCGGAACGAGCCAGGCTCCGGCTCGATCCGGTTCCAGTAGGCGCCCAGCCGGACGACCTGGAACGGAAAGGCGAGCAGCCTCTGAAGCGCCGCTCGCGGGTCCAGGCCGAGGGCCTCGGCCTGCAGCGGCCGGAAGCTGATCCCGAGTTCGGTCGAGCCGCGCGGCTCGACCGGCACGGTCCGCCACCGGTCCGTCAGCGGGCGGGCGGACCGCCTGACCCGGATGCCGATCACAGCAGGAACGGGACGAGACGGGCCGTCTGCCGCATGTACCGCCGGTACTCGTCGCCGAGCCCCTCGGCAAGCGCGCGCTCCTCGACCCGGATGCGGTACGCGTAGCCGGCGACCGGCAGCGCGAAGGCCAGTAACGCAACGAGGTTCGTGGCGCAGAGCAGCACGCCAAGGATGGTGAGGAGGCTGCCGGCGTACGACGGATGGCGCACCCATCGGTAGGGGCCGCGGGCGACCAGGCCGTGGTCGGACCGCGTCCCGACGGTGACCGTGAACGCGGCCCCGAGCACCGCGACCGCGTACCAGCGCAGCGCGAGCCCGCCGAGCATCAGCGCCAGGCCCGTGTCGAAGAGCTCCCTGTCCCCCACCCGGACGCCGGCGCCGGGCAGGAGCAGCCCCGCGGCCAGGCCCAGCACCACCCCGCACCAGACCGAGACGATGAGCAGGGCCATCGAGCCGCGGTCGCCGGGGGTGGCCCCGGCGGGGAGCCGGCACCGCCGCTGCAACCACAGCTCGCCGAGCACCCACGCCGCGAACAGCGTCCAGAACGCGATCTCCACGTCGACCGCCAGGCTACGCGTCACGGCACGGCCTCGAAGTGCTCGAACGGCGTCACCGCGAACCACGCCGGGAACACCCAGCCGAGGGACGCTCGCTGGCTCTCGTACACGCCCCAGGCACGGATCCTGGCCAGCACCCCGGCGCCCGTGAACAGCCTGCCCGTGGGCTTCGCCCGCCGGTCGTTCAGGCCCGGATCGCCGGCCAGCCTCGCGATCGTCGCGATCCCGCCGGGCAGCGCCGCGTACCAGAGCGCGCACCGCGGGAAGCGGGTCCGGCGGAGTTCGGTCACCGCCTCCGCGCAGGCGACGTGGTCCGTGTGTCCGTAGAGACCTGCGAGGTCGTGCGTGATCACGAGGTCGGGCTGAACCCGTTCCATGGTCCGCTCGAGGAACGCCGAAAGCTCGGCGGCGCGCCGTTGCAGCAGGCCGTCGCCGAGGTCTCCCTGGACCACCTCGGCGACCCCGAGGATCGCGGCGGCCGCCCGAGCCTCCCGCGCGCGCACGCCGCGAAGGCGCGGGTCGAGCGCGCCGGTGCGGGTGCCCCGCTCGCCCCCCGTCAGGACGACCAGCGTGACGGCGGCGCCGAGCGCGGCCAGGCGGTGGAGTGAGCCGCCGCAGCACACGACCTCGTCATCCGCGTGGGCGAAGACCGCGAGGACCCGCCGGTACCGCCTCGCGTCGATCACCGGGACGGACAGGTCGGTGTCGACGAGCGCGCCGGCGATCCCGAGGACCGCGACGACCAGGACGGCGATCAACAACGGCACGACGCCTGAGACTAACGTCACAAAGGCACCCCGCCCGGTGCACTGTTAGCGTGCCGCACCGACTCGTCCTGGCCGGCGCCCTCGTCGCGGCCGCCATCATCGCGGGCATCGCGGTGATCACCGTCCTGCCCCGCGCCGACATCGGCGCTCGTCCGAGCCCGCCCGATCGCGGTTCGGCGAGCACCTTCGGCCACCCAGCCGGCTTCGACGTCACGGTGGGCGACGTCCACCTGCCTGACGCGGGCGGCCGCGTCACGATGACCGTCACGTTCCACAACTCCTCGTCGACCCAGCAGCGCGCGGACCCGCTGGACTTCACGTTCCGGGACGCGTCCGGAGCCACCGCGCGGCCCCTCTTCGACGCCGCCTGTCCGCGCTGGACCCGGGCGGACCTGCACCCGGCCGGGGGCGCGGGCGAGGGCCCGCGCGACTCGGACGCCCAGCAGGTCGGCGTGGACTTCGGTCCGGTTCCGCTCTGCTTCACGGTCGCCCGGGCGCCCGCGGGGGCGACGCTCCTCTGGGACCCCGACATCGGCCTCGTCGGAACGCCGGTGGCGATCCCGCTGCGCTGATCCCCTAAGCTGACGCCCTCGTGAGGACGCCGCCCGAGGGACTGCAGGAGCGGGACCTCGTGATGTGCCTCGCGGGCGGCTGGGGACTCGACGTCGCGAGCGTCCGTTACGCGCCCGTGGGCTTCGGCAGCCACCACTGGGACGTGCGCGACGCCGCCGGGGAGCGGTACTTCGTGACCGTCGATGACCTCGACGTGAAGGGCTGGCTCGGCGATGACCGGGACTCGGCGTTCGCCGGCCTGCAGGTCGCGTTCGACGCGGCCGTCGCGCTCCACCGCGACGGCAGGCTGTCGTTCGTCGTGGCCCCGATCCCGGCGATCGGGGGCGAAACTGTCCTGCGCCTCGAGCCGCGGTACGGCGTTGCCCTCTTTCCCTTCGTCGACGTGAGCGGGGGGTCCGTCATGGAACACACGCCGGGCGAACGGGCGCATGTGGTCCGCCTGCTGGCGGACCTCCACGCGGCCACACCCGTGGCCGCCGGCATCGCGCGGCGCCGGCACCTGGACCTGCCCCACCGGCGCCGCCTGGAGGCCGCCCTCGACGACCCGGACCGGCCATGGACCGGCGGGCCGCTCTCGGAGCCGGTGCGGGACCTGCTGGCCGGTCACGCCCCGGCGCTGCGGCAGCGGCTGCTGACGTTCGACCGCCTTGCGGCGGAGCTGGCCGTCGCGGAGCGCGACGTCGTGATCACGCACGGGGAGCCGCACGGCGGCAACCTGCCGCGAGCCGGAGACCAGCTGGTGCTGGTCGACTGGGACACGGTCGGGCTGGCCCCTCCTGAACGCGACCTGTGGATGGTCGGCGACGACGCCGAGGCCCTGGCACTCTACGCGCAGATCACCGGCCGGCAGGTCGACCCCCGCGCGATCGAGCTCTACCGCCTCCGGTGGGCACTCGACGACATCTCCAGCTTCACCAACCAGCTGCGCTCGCCGCACGCGCGCACGGCCGACGCCGAGAAGGCCTGGAAGGGCCTCCAGCTCTACCTTCGTTCGGAGGGCTGAGGGAAGGCGCCGGTGCGCAGCCACTCGGCGTACACCGCGGCGTTCGGGTAGTCCATCGCGACAACATCGGCAGCGACCGCCTCGACGTCGTACGCGACCCGCCTGTGCTCGACCCGACCGTCCTCCAGGACGGCGTAGGTCGCCCGCACGTCGCCGTCCAGGGACAGGCTGACGCTGCCGCTGTTCACGACGGTCAGGCCTTGCAGCCGGCGGACGTACGCATGGTGGATGTGGCCGTAGACGGCGACCGGGACGCCGAGTGGACCGTAGACCTCGCGGAGGTGGTCGTCGGTGGCGTCCTGCCGGACGATCGCCCAGCAGTCGCCGGGCACCGCGTGGACGAGCGCGATGCCCTCGACTCGCCATTCCATCGGCAGGCTCGTCAGCCAGGCCGCCCGCTCGGGGCCCAGCAGCTCCCGCGTCCGCGCCGCCGGCCCAGCGATGAAGCCGCGCCCCTGCTCGGGGATCAGCCGCTCGTCGCCGACGACGACGTCCGTGTTGCCGAGGACGCTGGGCCAGCCCAGCTCCCGGACTCGGTCGACCACCTCGGCCGGACGGGGACCGCCCAGGGCCAGATCGCCGCCGTACGCGACCAGGTCGGCGCCGACCTCAGCGAGGTCGGCGATGACCGCCTCCAGCGCGCGCAGGTTGCCGTGGACGTCGGACACGATCGCGATGCGCATGGTCCGTCAGGCTACCGCGACCGACGATTCCGCACCCTGGTCCGCATGTGCGGTTCGGGCCCGGCGGACTCAGAGGTAGAAGCGGCGCCAGGCCGTCCAGAAGTCGTCGGCCCGGCAGACGACCGTGCGCTCCCCCACCACCTCGACCCCCGCCCGCCGGCGGTAGTCCTCCAGGGCGGCCGTCTGGATCAGCTCCGCGCGGATCTCGCAGGGCCGGCCGGGGTCGTACGGCTGGACCGCGGACAGGTCCCGCAGGGACTCCCGGGCCCCATTCTCGATCATCTTCCACGCCCGGCGCGGCGCCACGTGGCGGGCGCTGTTGCGGCCGAACGCCTCCTTCACCTCCACCGTGACGAGGCCGGAGCCGAGCAGGTCTCGGCCCTCGCGGCAGCTGGCAACGTCGCCCGTGACCAGCAGCACCGGGCAGCCGAATGCGCCGCAGAAGGCCGCGTTGATGCCGATCTCACCGACCGGGACGTCGTTGAACCACAGGTTCTGGAAGGCGGACGTCGAGATCGTGTGGTTCATTAGGCCGTCGGGAGTGCCCGCCCTGGCGTGCATTCCTACCAGGAGGCAGGCGTCGCAGCCCTGCTCCAGGAAGCGGCTGTACTGCGTCCAGTTCTGCTGGACCACGAAGTCGCAGGAAGGGTCGAGCAGGTCGGGGACGAGCGAGTTGAACGACCACTCGCGCCCCGCGCCGTGGTGGTCCATGACCACGACCTCGGAGGCGCCGGCATCACGGGCGCCGCGCACCGCGGCGTTGATCTCCTCTGTGTACAGCCGGCGCGCCTCCTCGTACATCGGGGCGCCTCCCTGCACCTGCTCCCACCGGGTAATGCCTGACACCCCCTCCAGGTCGCTGATGATGTGGACGCGCATCAGCCGCCGCAGCCTCCACCGCACCCGCCGCCGCAGGACCCTCCCCCGCAGGAGCTCCCGCCGTCGCCCCCGCCGCTGCCCGAGCTGCCGGCCGGGCGGAGCAGCCGCCGCACGTCGTCCAGCGGCGTGCCCCCGAGCACGGCCGGCCCCCACAGGCCGATCGCCAGCGCCAGGTCCGCGCCGGCCAGGCCGGCGGCGGCAGCGGCGGCGTTCGTGCGCAGCGCGGCGTTCGTGCGGCGGAGGTTCCGCACCAGGCGGTCGCCGCGGTGGGTACGCGGGTTCGGCGCGTGGAAAAGAAAGAAGAGCGCGACGATCCCGGTGAGGATCAGCAGTGTGATGAGGTAGCCAACCGCGTGGCCGGCTGCCATGCCCAGCGCCAGCCGG
>DASQZW010000067.1:0-5627 GCA_035638495.1 Terriglobales bacterium | reverse complement strand
ACCTCGCTGGCTCGACCGCGCGCGCCTGCGGGCGTGGCGGCCAAGATGGTGCAGCTGCACATCCCCGACCGCCTCGGCCTGCGGCGGGACTACATCCCGGAGTAGCCGGCCCCGCTCAGACCCTCGGTGGGCCATTCGCCGGCGGATGGCCCGCTGGTGGACAGGCCGTAGGGCCATCCGCCGGCGGATGGCCCCGAACACCGGTGTGTGCGTCTTTACCGGTTGGGTTGGCGAGCGGGACCGCGTCGCCCATCCTCGCGGACATGACACATCCGGTTGTGCCCCCGGCTTTGAAGAGCGGACCGTTCACCCTGCTCGAGGCCGCGGAAATGGGGCTCACGCGCAAGCACCTCCGGAGCTCCGCCTGGCGGCGCCTGGGCAGCGGTCTGTACGCATGGGCGGGGCTCGACGATGGCCCGGCCATCACGCTGGCGGCTGTCCGGCGGCGTCTCCCACCCGAGGCGGCCTTCTCGGGCCGGACTGCAGCCTGGCTCCACGGCCTCGACCTCCCGCCGTGTGACCCCGTAGAGGTCACCGTCCCCGAGCGGTGCGGTGTCTCGGCACGAACGGGCGTCCTTGTCCGCCGCGCCCGACTGGGAGACGGCGAGGTCGTTGAGCGGCGCGGATTGCGGGCGACCTCGGTCCTGAGGACCGTGGTTGACCTCAGCCGCCGTCTCCCGCTCGTCGAGGCAGTCGTAACGGCGGACCTGGCGCTGCACCGGCGGCTGCTCGACCTGGCCCAGATCACCGCCCACATCGCCCAGCACCCGGGCCGGAAGGGCGTCATCGACCTCCGGCGACTCGTGGAGCTCACGGAACCGGCGGCGGAGTCGCCGATGGAGACGCGTCTCCGGCTGATCCTCGTCTTCGCCGGGCTGCCGCGGCCGGAGGCGCAGGTCCGGCTGTACGACGCGGAGGGCCGTTTCCTGGCGCGACCCGACCTGTACTACCGGGCGGCGCGGCTTTGCCTCGAGTACGACGGAGGCACCCACCGAGAGGCGCTGGTGGCGGACGACCGACGCCAGAATGGACTGGTCAACGCCGGCTTCCGCCTCCTCCGCTTCACCGCGGCTGACGTCCTGCGGACTCCGGGACGGCTCGTCGAACAGGTGCGCGCGGCGCTGCATGGGCCATCCGGCAGCTAGCCGCCGACCGGCACCCGGTCCGCCAGGTGGTTCCCCATCCGCTCCAGGCCGAGCCGAAGGTCGGCCTCCGACTGCGTGTAGGCGAGCCGAAGGAAGCCCTCGCCCGCGGGGCCGAAGGCCGAGCCGGGCAGGAGCGCCACCCCCGCCTCTTCGAGCAGGTCCTCCGCGAGCCGGCGCTCGTCCAGGCCCGTGCCCTCGACGTTCGGGAAGGCGTAGAACGCTCCTTGCGGGACCTGGCACCGGACCCCCGGCATCGCGTTCAGGCCCGCCACGACCAGGTCCCGGCGGGAGCGGAACTGCTCCACCATCCGGCGCACCGCCAGGTCGGACTCGGGGGACTCGAACGCCTCGATCACCGCCATCTGCGCGAACGCCGCCGCGCACGAGGAGGAGTTGATCATCAGCGCCTCCATCCGGCTGGCCAGCTCGCGGGGCGCGACCCCGTAGCCCAGGCGCCACCCGCACATCGCGTACGCCTTCGACATCCCGTCCATCAGGACCGTGCGCTCCTTCATGTGCGGCTGCGACAGCACCGACACGTGCTCGTGGCCGTACACGATCTGCGAGTAGATCTCGTCCGAGATGACCACCAGGTCGTGCTCGACCGCCAGGCGCGCGATGAACGCCACGTCCTCCTCGGTGAGCACGCCACCGGTCGGGTTCTGCGGGGAGTTCAGGATCAGCAGCCGGGTCCTCGAGGTGACCAGGGCGGCGAGCTCGTCCAGGTCCATGCGGAAGGCCCGATCCTCGCGCAGCCGGACGGGCACCGGCCGGGCGCCGATGAAGTTGACCAGCGACGCGTAGATCGGGTAGCCCGGGTCCGGGTAGATCACCTCGTCGCCGGGCTCGACGCAGGCCAGGAGCACGAACAGCAGCACGTTCTTGGACCCCGGCGTCAGCACCACCTCGGCCGGCTGTGCGTCGATCCCCAGGCGGCGCGAGACGAACCGGGCGACCGCCTCTCGCGCCTCCATGATGCCGCCGGCCGGCGTGTAGTGGGTATAGCCGGCGTGCAGCGCGGAGATCGCGGCCTCCGTGATGTTGTCGGGCGTCGCGAAGTCCGGCTCCCCGATCTCCAGGTGGACGACGTGCCGTCCGGCGGCCTCCAGGCCACGCGCCCGCGCCAGCACCTCGAACGCGCCCTCGGTGCCCAACCGATCCATCCGCTCCGCGAAACGAATCCCCATGGTCTCAGTGAACCCCACGCTGGGCCCCGCCATCGACACCGATGGTCTGGCCCGTGATGTAGGCCGCCTGCCGCGAGCACAGGAACGCGCACACGGCGCCGAACTCACCCGGGTCGCCGATGCGCCCGGCGGGGACGCTCCGCGCGACGTCGTCCAGGCTGCCGGCGTACAGCTGGTGGACACGGTCGGTGAGGATCGTGCCCGGTGCCAGGTTGTTGACCGTCACCCCCTGGCCGGCCACCTCGCCGGCGAGCGTCTTCGCCATGGCCGTGACCGCAGAGCGGAACGCGTTCGAGAGCAGGATGTTCGGGATCGGCTGGCGGACGGAGATCGAGGTGATGTTCACGATCCGGCCCCGGCCCGAGTCCACCAGGAGCGGCAGGGCCGCCTTCGACAGACGGACCGTGCTCATGAGCGTCAGCCGGAAGCCGACCTCCCACTCCTCGACCGGCGTGGAGGAGAACGTGCCGGGGGGCGGACCGCCGGCGTTGCAGACCAGGATGTCGAGCCCGCCCAGGGCGGCGACGGCCGCCTCGACCGCGCGCTCGGGGGCGCCGGGCGTCGAGAGGTCGACCGCCAGGTGGCCGACCGCGCCGATCTCGCGCTCGGCGTCCCTCAGCCGCCCCTCGTCGCGCGACACGATGAACACCCGGGCGCCCTCCGCCGCGAGCGCGGCGGCGCAGGCCCGGCCCAGCCCCTTGCTGGCCGCGGTGACCAGCGCCCGTGCGTCCTGCAGTCCGAGATCCATACCGCTGCCGCTATCCCTCCTCGGCGATGTCGGCGAGGGTGGCGGCCTCGATGTCCCGCAGCCCCTTGCCGCGGTCCCGCTCGAGCACCTTCATCCGCTTGTCGAACATCGTGCTGGCGAAGTCCAGGAACTTCTGCATCGTCTGGCCGAACGGGGCCCGGTCGGGGTCGAAGTGCTCCCAGAACTCGGCCACGACGCCCATGGCCGGGCCCAGCAGCTCGTTCATCCGCCCGTTCATCACGTCCCAGCCGCCGGGCGTCGTCGCGATCAGGCGGTTGAGCAGGTACACCCCGTAGCGGATGTGCCGGCTCTCGTCCCGGGCCACCAGCGTGATCCCGTCGAGCAGGCCGGGCAGCAGCCGGTTGGCCACGAGCGACTCGCGGAACCCGTGGTACCCCGTCTCGGCCAGGACGCCCTCGATGATCATGTTGTACGTCGTCGAGGCCCGGATCTGCGCCTCGGGCGACTGGTCGGTGCGCAGCGCGCCCATCGACATGGGCAGCTCCTCCCCGAACAGCAGCTCGTAGCTCGGCGTCACGTAGCCGGAGAGGTCGTGGCGTGCCTCGGCCACCTCGTCGAGCCAGCGCCGGAAGAGCTCCACGTGCTTGGCCTCCTCCCACAGGAAGGAGGTCAGGTACATCTCCTCCTCGATCCGTCCCTCGGCGGCGATCGCCTCGATCAGGGGCAGGAGGTCGATCGTGACCGCCTCCTCACCGGCCTGGAACAGCGCGATCGTGCGCAGGATGAACTCCCGCTCCTCGGTCGTGAAGCGGGACCAGTGCTCGCGGTCGGCCGTCAGGTCGATCGCGGCCGGGTCCCAGACCCCGAGGCGCTTCGCCTTCTGCCACAGGCGCATGGGCACGGAGTCCCACCGCAGCCCTCGCTCGGACGTGGTGGCGTAACCGGTTCTCGTCGCGCTCATCTGGAACAGCGTAGACCGCCCCGGAAGCCCTCTAGAAGCCTTAGGGCCGGAAGTAGCTGAGCACGACGAGTATCACGGTTGTGACGCCGAGCACGCCGTGGCTGATGACGGCCACCGTGGGCAGGCGGGATTCGGACGGCGCGCGGTTCGGCGTCTGGGCCGCCCGTCGGGCCCGGCGGCTGCCCAGCCAGCGGAGGAACATGAAGGAGCCGAGCAGTCCCACCCCCACGAGGGTGGGCAGCGCCACGTACGCCAGTTCGTCGAGCAGGACGAGCGTGCCAACCCAGAAGACCAGGCCGCCGACCGCCATCAGCACGTGCATGGTGATCAGCCAGCGCGGGATGTAGGGCGGCGGTCGGCCGTAGGTGAGGCGCGGGCGGCCGGACCGCGAGGCGCGTCCCGCCCAGAGGTACACCAGGAACGCGCCGAAGCTGGCAGTCGCCAGCCACGAGAACAGCGCAAGAAGACCGACGCTCAAACCCCCCTCTCGCTGCGAACGGCCGCCAGCCAGCGGCCGAAGCCGAGTACCTCGCGCAGCAGCCTATCATGTGCGGCCGGTCAGGTACTCTGGCCGCGCCCGGCGTTTCGATGTAGGAGGGATCTCTATGCGCCAGACGAGACTCGTGCTCATGGCCGTCGGCGGCGTGCTGCTCCTGTGCGTCCTGGCGCTGATCGTGTCCTTCTCCGACTACACCTCCCGCCCCACCGTGGCCGTCGCGCACGTCCCGCCCGTCGTGGCGGAGCCGGCCTCGGACGCCACCACCCCGCCGCCGTCGCCGGTGCCGACGATGCCCGTCGCGGCGGACGTGCCGACCCCCACAACGATGGGGTCAGAGCGCAGCCGGGGCCAGTTGCAGGCGCCGACGCTGGCGCAGATCCTGCAGCAGCTCCAGCAGCAGCGCCACCACCGCCTGCCCTAGCTAGCTAGGGACGATCGACCACGTCCACGCGCATGGTCACCTCGCGCAGCGCGACCTCGTCCACCTCGACGCCGAGGCCGGGTCCCGTCGGGACGCCGAGGCGGCCGTCGCGCAGCACGAAGGGCTCGGTGACGTCCCGCCGGTAGTAGCGATCCGACGCGGACATGTCGCCCGGCAGCGTGAAGTTGGGCAGCGCGGCCAGCGCCACGTTGCCGGCCCGTCCCAGCCCGGTCTCCAGCATCCCGCCGCACCAGACCGGCACGCCGTTCGCCTGGCAGACGTCGTGGACGCGGCGCGCCTCGAGGTAGCCGCCGACGCGCGCGGGCTTGACGCAGACGATCGAGCAGGCGCCCATCGCGATCGCGTCGGCGGCCGAGCGGGCCGAGACGATCGACTCGTCCAGGCACACCGGCGTCGCCAGACGGGCCGCGAGCGAGGCATGGCCGCGCAGGTCGTCCTCGGCCAGCGGCTGCTCGATCAGGAGCAGGTCGAACTCGTCCAGCCGCGCCAGGTGGCGCGCGTCGGCCGGCGTGTAGGCGGCGTTGGCGTCGACCTGCAGGGGCAGGTCGGGGAAGCGCTCCCGCACGGCCCGCACGGGGCCGACGTCCCAGCCGGGCTCGATCTTGAGCTTGATGCGCCGGTAGCCCTCGCCGAGGTAGCCGTCAACGGCGTCGAGCAGCGTCGGAATCGACTCCATGATGCCGA
>DASQZW010000066.1:0-10356 GCA_035638495.1 Terriglobales bacterium | reverse complement strand
CGTACCCCTGGACGACCTCGAGCAGCCGCGGGACGCTCTCCTGGATACCGACCGCCACGCCGCACGCCACCGCGTCGCGGACACCGCCCAGGTGTCGCGCGAACGGCTCTCGCCGGGCGGTCAGCTCGGCGTCCAGCACCGCCATCTCGATGGCGGCCTTCGCCATGCGGTGGCCCTGCACCGGCCGCAGCACCTCCGCCACCGCGGCCGCGGTGAGCGCGGGCGCCGCGAAGAGGCGGGGCAGGAGGTGCCGGCGGAGGACGTCCTCGCAGCCGTCGACGTACTCCGACGAGTACAGCGGCTCGCTCGGGGCGCAGCACTCACCCCGGCCGTCGCACTGGTCGGTGACCGCGCGGACGAGCAGCACGTCCCGCATGGTCTCCGTCCCGTACGACGTCCGGAACGGGGCCACCAGCGGCATCCGGATGCGGCGCAGCTCGACCGCCTCCAGCCTCACGGCCGCGCTCCGGCCTAGCCGCCCTCGTTCGTCGCGTACCAGTCGGCCACGTACTCGAACCGGTCCGTCGGCTCGATGACGGGATTCGTGTGCACGCCCCGGACCCGTCGCGACACGATGTAGGTGTACTGCGGCTCGAACAGGAAGACGGCGGGCGCCGCGTCGGCCATCAGCGCCTGGAAGTCCGCGTACGCGGTGAGGCGTGAGGCGGCGTCCGTCTTGACGACGCCGTTGTCCACCCGGCCGATGCCGTCCTCCAGGTCCTTGTCGATGAGCGCCTGCTTGGGCAGCCGGTCGGCGGTCGTGAAGTTCAGGCTGTCGTTCGCCGCGCCCGAGTGCCAGAGCTGGGACTGGTCGGGATCGGAGCCGTTGTCGAAGTCCGCCAGGGCGAGCTGGAACTGCTTGCCGATCAGGTACTTGCTCACCAGGACCGAGGCCGGCACCGGCTCGATCAGCACCTGCACGCCGATCAGGCGCAGCTGGTCGCGCACCGACTCCGCCACCTGCCGGTACGGGTACGCGTCGGCGGTCACGAGCTGGACCTGGAAGCTGCGGCCGCCCTTCTCCAGGACGCCCGTCTGCAGGTTCATGGTCCAGCCGGCGGCCTGCAGCGTCTTCGTCGCCTGGCCCGGGTTGAACGGGTACTTGCCGCCGGCCTGCCTGTCGTACGCCCAGTCCGAGGGCGGGATGGGGCCGGTCGCGGGGTCCGCGTGGCCGGCCAGCACGTCGTCGACGATCTTCTTGCGATCGATGGCCTGTGTCAGCGCCTGCCTGACCGCCGGCGGCTCGAAGAAGACCGCGAGGTCGGGGATCAGGTTGAAGTACACCGCGGTGAAGTTGAACGTCCTGATCTGCATCAGGTTCACGTCCGGGTGCCGCGCGAGGGCGGCAACGCCCTGCGGCTGGAGGTCGCCGAACGCGTCCGCCTCGCCGCGCGAGACCGCGTCCATCGCGTCCGCGGCCGTCGCGTAGCTGCGGAAGATGAAGTGGTCCAGGTACGGCCGGGGGTTCGCGTAGGGGTTCCGGTCCAGGGTGACGACGTGGTGATCCGCGGAGATCGAGGACACCATGAAGGGGCCGGTGCCGACGGCCCGGCCCCCGCTCCGGGGCGAGCGCGTCATGTCGGCGATGCGCACCCCCTGGAACAGGTGCCGGGGCAGGATCCCCTGCCGCAGCGCCAGCGGAAAGGCCGCGCTCGGCGCCTTGAGCGTGAACTTGACCTGCTGCTGGTTGACCTTCTCGACCGTCACGTCCTTCCAGAGCTGCTGCGTGGGGTCCTGGTAGTCGGGGCTCTGGAAGGTGGCGAACGTGAACATCACGTCGTCCGCGTTGAACGGTGCGCCGTCGGCCCAGCGCGCGTCGTTCCGCAGCGTGAACGCGTACGTCAGGCCGTCGCTCGACAGCGTCCAGCTCCGGGCCAGCAGGCCGACCACCTGCTGCCTGCTGTTGATGGTGGTGAGGCCCTGGTAGATCACGCTGTCGATCTCCCGCTCGTTGGCGCCCTGCTCGAACAGCGGGTTGAGCGGACCCGCGGTGCCGACGACGGCCTCGACCACCTGCCCGCCCGACACGGGACCGGTCCGGGCGATCGGCAGCGCGGGAATGCCCGACTGACAGGCGGACAGCACGAGGAGGGCGGCGAGGGCGACGGCCCCCGAGAAACCTCGGATCACGCTACTGGTGGGTCTGGAACCAGATGTTCGCGACGGAGATGACGAAGAACGCCGCGGCCAGGACCCACGTGGTGTAGAACAGCTGCCGCTCCAGGCCCCGCCTGGTCCGGTAGCCGCCTCCCAGCCCGCCGTCGCCGCCGCCGATGGTCCCTCCCAGGCCTGTCGCCTTGGGCGTCTGGAGCAGGACGCCTGCCATCAGCAGGATGGCGACAACCACCTCCATGATGATCAGGGCGTTGCGAATGCCGTTCATGGAACCCGGGAAGTCTACTCCCCTCCCCCGGTCGCGCGGAGGAGGGGAGCCGGCTCCCTACCGCGCCGCCGCGAGCCGCTCGTTGACGGCGGCCCAGTTCACGGTGTTCCACCAGGCGGCGACGTAGTCCGGGCGCTTGTTCTGGTACTTGAGGTAGTAGGCGTGCTCCCACACGTCGACGCCCAGGATCGGCGCGCCGCCGCCGCTGATCGGGTTGTCCTGGTTGGGGAAGCCCTTGACCGTCAGCTTGCCGCCGGACAGGTATGCCCAGCCCCAGCCGCTGCCGAACTGGCCGATCGCCGCCTTGCTCACCGCGTCCTTGAAGCTGGCGAAGTCGCCGAACGCGTCGTTGATCGCGTCCGCGATCGCGCCGCTCGGCTCGCCGCCCCCGTTGCCGGCCATGATCTCCCAGAAGATCGAGTGGTTGAGGTGGCCGCCCCCGTTGTTGCGCACGACGGTGCGGATGTCCTCCGGGATGGCGTCGAGGTCACTCAGCAGCTGCTCGACGGTCCTGTCGCCGAGCTCCGGGTGCTTCTCGATGGCCCCGTTCAGGTTGTTGACGTACGTGGCGTGGTGCCGGTCGTGGTGGATCTCCATGGTCTGCGCGTCGATGTGCGGCTCGAGCGCGTCGAAGGCGTAGGGCAGCGGGGGCAGTACAAAGGCCATTTCGCAAACCTCCGTGAGAGAAGAAAAGTGCTCCTGGACTGTAATGAAACTACCGCCGGCCCTGATTCCTGACCGCCTCGATCGCGACGGCCGCCGCGTCGGGGTCGAGGTATTCGCCGCCCCGCCGAACGGGCCGCAGATCCCCGTCCAGCTCGTACAGCAGTGGGATGCCAGTGGGGATGTTCAGGCCCGGGATGTCCTGGTCCGACACCCGGTCGAGGTGTTTCACCAGCGCCCGCAGCGAGTTGCCGTGGGCCGAGACCAGGACCAGGCGGCCGTCGCGCAGGTCCGGCACGATGCCGTCGTACCAGTAGGGCAGCATGCGGGCCACCACGTCCTTCAGGCACTCGCTGCGGGGCCGGAGCTCGGGCGGGAGCCCGGCATAGCGCGGGTCGCTGGCCTCGTTCTCCAGCGCCTCGCCCTCCAGCGGCGGCGGCGGGATGTCGTAGGAGCGGCGCCACCGCATGTACTGCTCCTCGCCGTACTGGTCGAGTGTCTGCCGCTTGTTCTTGCCCTGCAGCGCGCCGTAGTGGCGCTCGTTCAGCCGCCAGGACCGGCGGACCGGGATCCAGTGCCGGCCGCAGACGTCGAGCGCGATGTCGGTGGTCCGGATCGCCCGGCGCTGGACGGAGGTGTGCACGACCTCCGGCAGGAGCCCGCGGTCCCGCAAGAGCTCGCCGGCTCGCCGCGCCTCCGCCTCCCCCCTGGCCGAGAGGCCCACGTCGACCCAGCCGGTGAACAGGTCGAGCGCGTTCCACTCGCTCTCCCCATGCCGGAGCAGGACCAGCCGCGTCACTTCCCCCCCTCTCCGGTTGGGGGGTCAGGGGGCGCAGGTCGTATCCCTCTCCCCCCCTCTCCGGTTGGGGGGTCAGGGGGCGCCGGTCGTATCGCTTGCCGTGCCTCCACGCTCGCCACCGCGCCGATCATCGACGAGAACTCCTCGGCCTTGAGGCTGGCGCCGCCGACCAGGCAGCCGTCGCAGCTCGCCAGCTCCACGTACGAGACCACGTTGGCCGCGTTCGTGCTGCCACCGTAGAGCACCCGGACCCTGCCGGCGGCCTCCGTCCCGAACGCCCCGTCCAGCCGGCGCCGCACGACCTCCATCGTCGCCCCGGCGTGGGCGGGGTCGGCATTGCGGCCGGTCCCGATGGCCCAGACGGGCTCGTAGGCGATCACCAGGCGGTCCGCGTCCGCCGCCGTCAGCACCTCCAGCACGGCCCCGAGCTGCCGGCTGCAGACCAGGTCGGTCTCGCCCGCCTCCAGCTCCGCCTCGCGCTCGCCGATGGCCACGATCACGCTGAGGCCCGCCTCCAGCGCGGCGGCGGCCTTGCGGGCGACCTGCTCGTCCGTCTCGCCGAAGTAGCCGCGTCGCTCCGAGTGGCCGACGATCACCCAGTCGCACCAGCCGGCCAGCATGGCCGCCGACACCTCCCCGGTGAATGCGCCCGACCGCTCCCAGTAGCAGTCCTGGGCGCCCAGGCCGACGGGCGCGTCCACCAGCGCCGCGGCCACGGACTCCAGGAAGCAGAACGGCGGGAAGACCGCGACCTCGACCTGTCCGGCGTGCTCGGCCGCGGCCGGCGACACCGCCCGCGCCAGCTCCAGGGCGGTTGCCCCCGTCACCGGGTTCATCTTCCAGTTGGCGGCGAGCAGCGGCTTACGCATCGCGCAGGATCGCGACGCCGGGGAGCTCGCGTCCTTCCATGTACTCCAGGGTGGCACCGCCGCCCGTGGAGACGTGCGAGAAGCGGCCGGCGAGGCCGAGCGAATCGACCGCGGCCGCGGTGTCGCCCCCGCCGACCAGCGAGTACGCGCCGGACTCCGCCACCGCTTCGCCCACCGCCCGCGTTCCGCCGGCGAACTCCGGAATCTCGAACATACCGACCGGCCCGTTCCAGACCACGGTGCCGGCGCCGCGCAGGCGGCCGGCGAAACGGGCGACCGTCTCCGGCCCGACGTCGAGGATCTTCCAGCCGGGCTCGACCGCGTCGACCGGCCGGACCACGGTCTCCTGCCCCGGCTCCGCCGACCGCGCGCAGACGGCGTCTTCGGGCAGGACGAGCTTGCCGCCGCCCTCGCGCTCGGCCTCGCGGGCGGTGTCGAGCGCTTCGTCCTCGACGAGGCTGGCGCCCACCTCCAGGCCCTCAGCTTTGAAGAACGTGTTGGCCATCGCGCCGCCGACGAGCAGGGCGTCGACCCTGGGCAGCAGGAAGTGCAGGACGCCGGCCTTGGTGGAGACCTTGGCCCCGCCCACGATGGCCACCAGCGGCCGGCGGGGCTCGTCGAGGGCGCGGTGCAGCGCCTCCAGCTCGGCCAGCATGAGGAGGCCGGCGTACGCCGGCAGGTGCTGCGCCACGCCGACGACGGACGCGTGAGCGCGGTGCGACGCCGCGAAGGCGTCGTTTACGTACACGTCACCCAGCGCCGCGAGCTCGCGGGCGAACTCGAGGTCGTTGGCCTCGTCGCCGGCGTGGAAGCGGACGTTCTCCAGAAGGACGACGTCGCCCTCGGACATCCGCTCGACCGCGACGCCGGCGGCCCGGCCGACGCAGTCCTCGGCGAAGCCGACCGGCCGGTCGAGCAGCTCCGACAGCCGGGAGGCCACCGGCCGCAGCGAGAGCTCGGGCACCCGCCGGCCCTTCGGGCGGCCCAGGTGCGACATGACCACGACGCGGGAGCCGCGGCGGCTCAGGTCGGCGAGCGTGCCGGTCGCCGCGCGCACGCGCGTGTCGTCCGAGATCGCGCCGTCACTGAGCGGGACGTTCAGGTCCTCGCGCACGAGCACCCGCTGCCCCCGCAGGTCGAGCCCCTGGTAGGAGGCCTTCATCCCGGTTCCCTAGAGCCGCTCGGCCATGTACGTGATCAGGTCGACCATCCGGCAGCTGAAGCCCCACTCGTTGTCGTACCAGGACACGACCTTCGCGGCGCGGTCGCCCAGCATCAGGGTCGCCGGCGCGTCCACGATCGACGAATGCGGGTCGTTCTTGAAGTCGGAGGACACCAGCTCCTCGTGGCTGACGGCCAGGATGCCCTTCAGGTCGCCTCCGGCAGCCTCGTCGAACGCCGCGTTGATCTCCTCGACCGTCGTGCTCCGGCTCAGGTCGACGCTGAGGTCTACGACCGACACGTCGAGCACCGGGACCCGGAACGACATGCCGACGAATTTCCCGCTCAGCTCGGGCAGCACCTCGGCGACGGCCCGGTTGGCGCCCGTCGAGGTCGGGATGATGTTGTCCGCAGCCGCCCTGGCCCTGCGCAGGTCCTTGTGGGGGAGGTCCTGCAGCCGCTGGTCGGCCGTATACGCGTGGATCGTCGTCATCATGCCGCGGTCGATGCCGAAGTGCTCGTTCAGGACCTTCGCCAGCGGCACGAAGCAGTTGGTCGTGCAGCTCCCGTTGGAGATGACGGTGTGCTTCTCGGGGTCGTAGCCGCGGTGGTTGACGCCCATCACGACCGTGTAGTCCTGGTTGGTGGCCGGCGCCGAGATGATGACCTTGCGCGCCCCGCCCCTGTCGATGTGCACGCGGGCCCGGTGTGCGTCCGTAAAGAGTCCCGTCGACTCGATCACGATGTCGACGCCCAGATCGCGCCACGGCAGGTCGCCCGGGTCGCGCTGAGACAGGAACTTGACCATCTGGCCGTCGACTCCGATCGCGTCGCCCCTGACCTGGACCGGCGGCCCGAACGTGCCCAGCGCGGTATCGTGCTTCAGCAGGTGGGCGAAGGTGCCGGCATCGCCCAGGTCGTTGACCGCGACCACCTCGATGTCGCGGTTGAGCTGGTACGCCGCGCGGAAGATGTTCCGGCCGATGCGCCCGAACCCGTTGATTCCTACCCGAACTGACATGCAGCATCCTCCGAACGGATTTACACGGCGCCGCGCGGACACCGGGATCCGGCCGCGCCCGGTGCGGCGCGGCCGGTTAGAAGGCTACGCCAGGTGGGCGCCGGCGGCGGCGGGCACGCGCTCCTCCGCGTACGCCGCGCGGTCCTCGGCCTCCTCGGCGATCTCGACCAGCCGGCGCAGCCGATGGTTGACCGCGGACTTGGACAGGCGCATGCGCGCCGCCAGCTCGGCAAGGTTCAGCTCGGGGTGGGTCCGGCGGGCCTGGGCGACCTCGCGGAGGGCCGGCGACAGCTCGACCAGCCGGCCGCAGCGCTCGAGCTGCTCGATTGCGGCCACCTGGCGCATCGCGGAGCCGATCGTCTTGTCGATGTTCGCGGTCTCGAAGTTGAGCCGGCGGTTGACCTGGCCCGAGACCTCGCGCACCACGCGCACGTTCTCGAACTCCATCACCGCCCGCGAGGCGCCCATCAGCGAGAGCATCCGCACGATGCCGTCACCGTCCTTCACGTACAGGACCTGGTGACCGGCTCGCTCGGTGAGGCCGGCGCGGACGCCCTGCTCGTGCAGCAGGTCGGCCAGCCGCGAGGCCCAGCCGGCGGTGGGCAGCACCAGCTCCAGGTGGTAGCGAGCGCTCGGCGCGTTCACCGAACCGCAGCCCATGAACAGGCCGCGCAGCATCGCCTTGCGGTCGCACGCCGACTCCGGACAGGCGCGGGCGGCCGGCTGGCCGAAGAACTGCTCGAGCGCCCTCGGCAGCGGCAGCTCGATGAAGAACGTCATCTGCTTCGCGCTCTTCGCCGCCTGGTACTTGGCCTCGATACCGCCCAGCAACCGCGCCAGCCGGACCACCTTCCGCGCCGCGGTGTTGCGGAGCAGCGGAAAGTAGGCGGCCCGGCTGTCGCCGCTGCGAATGAGACGGCCGCGCGACGAGTAGAAGATCCCGAGCAGCTCGCTCAGCTGACAGCAGGGGCGCGCGGGAGTCAGTCCCGCGAGCTCGCTCTTGACTTCGGCTGCGAATGAGATGGCGCCATCACCTCCGGCGTGGACTGCCCTCCCCCGCGCGGCTGTCCAGTGTAGTCACGAGGTCCCATCCATGCCAAGCCAAAACGGTCAAGGTTCGTTGATGGCTGCGCGATAATCGGCTCACGATGAGCGAAGAGGGCAAGGAAGACGTTTATCCCCCCGTGACCCCCCGGGAGACGAGGGGGGGCCTGGCCCGGACGACGACCGCCCGGCAGCCCAGGCACGTGGCGCTGGGGCTGGCCCCGGACGAGCTGCGCACGATGTACCGGCACATGGTGATGGCGAGGGCCCTGGACCGCCGCATGTGGGTGCTGAACCGACAGGGCAAGGCCCCGTTCGTGATCTCCGGCCAGGGCCACGAGGCGGCGCAGGTGGGCGCCGCCTCCGCGCTGCGCCCGGGCGTCGACTGGCTGGCGCCCTACTACCGCGACCTGGCGTTCTGCGTCGCGCTGGGCATGACCGCGCGCGACTTCATGCTGGGCGTCTTCGCCCGCCGCGAGGACCCGTCCTCGGGCGGCCGGCAGATGCCCTCCCACTTCGGGCTCCGGAGGGCCCGGATCATCACGACATCCAGCGTCGTCGCGACCCAGGTGCCGCACGCGGTCGGCATCGCGTACGCGGCCAGGGTCAGGGGCCTGGACGAGGTGACGGTCGCCAGCCTCGGCGAGGGCAGCACGTCGACGGGCGACTGGCACGAGGCGCTGAACTTCGCGGGCGTCCACCGGCTGCCCTTCATCTGCCTGGTGCAGGACAACGACTACGCGATCTCCGTCCCCCACCGGCTCCAGATGGGCGTCGAATCGGTCGCCGAGCGGGCCCGCGGCTACGGCATGGCGGGCGCGACGGTCGACGGCGGCGATGTCCTGGCCGTCTACGAGGTGACGCGGGCGGCGGTCGACCGGGCCCGGGCCGGCGAGGGCCCGACCCTGATCGACGCCAAGGTTGCTCGCTTCACCTCCCACTCCTCAGACGACGACCAGCGGCGCTACCGGTCCCGCGAGGAGCTGGAGGCGCTCCTGCGCCGTGACCCCATCGAGCGGTTCCGCAACTCCCTCCTGGACGAGGGTCTGCTCACGGACGAGGACGACGAGAGGCTGCAGCAGGAGTGCACGACCGAGGTGGAGGAGGCCGTCAGGTCGGCGGAGGCGGCGGCGGAGCCGGACCCGGCCGACCTCGAGCGGCATGTGTTCGCGGAGGCGCGCTGAGATGGCGGTCAAGACCCTGATCGAGGGCGTCCGCGAGGCGCTCGCCGAGGAGATGGAGCGCGACGAGCGCGTGTGGGTGCTCGGCGAGGACGTGGGCCGGAAGGGCGGGGTGTTCCTCGCCACCGAGGGCCTGCACGCGAGGTTCGGTGAGGCCCGCGTGCTGGACACGCCGCTCGCGGAGTCGTCGATCGTCGGCGTGGCGATCGGCGCGGCGCTGAACGGGCTGATCCCGGTGGCCGAGATCCAGTTCGCCGACTTCATCCACCCGGCGTTCGACCAGCTGGTCAGCGAGGCGGCGCGCATCCGCTACCGCTCGAACGGCGACTGGTCCTGCCCCATCGTGGTGCGCGCCCCGTTCGGGGGCGGCGTCCACGGCGGTCTCTACCACTCGCAGTCGGTCGAGGCGTTCTACGCGCACGTGCCCGGCCTGAAGGTCGTCGTCCCCAGCACTCCGGCAGACGCCAAGGGCCTCCTCAAGTCGGCGATCCGCGACCCCGACCCGGTGATGTTCTTCGAGCACAAGAAGGCCTACCGGCTGGTCAAGGGCGAGGTGCCGGAGGGCGAGGTGCTGGTGCCCATCGGGCCGGCCGCGGTCCGCCGGGAGGGCACGTCCCTGACGTGCGTGGCCTGGGGCCTGATGGTGCAGCACTGCCTGGAGGCGGCCGAGGCCGTCGCCGCCGACGGCGTCGGCGCCGAGGTGATCGACCTGCGCACGCTCCAGCCGATCGACCGGGAGACGATCCTCCGCTCGGTGGCGAAGACCGCGCGGGCCCTCGTCGTGCACGAGGACAACCTGACGGGCGGGTTCGGCGCCGAGATCGCGGCGATCGTGGCGCAGGAGGGCTTCGACCACCTGGACGCGCCCGTGACCCGTGTCGCGGCCCCCGACGTCCCCGCGATGCCGTTCAACCACCCGCAGGAGGACGCGTTCCTGCCCAACCCCGAGAAGATCGCCGCCGCCATGCGCCGGCTGGCCGCGTACTGACCCGTGTCCCCGCGCGACATCCCCACCATCGGCGCCGCCGAGTACTCGGCGCGGCGCGAGGCGCTGCGAGCGGGCATGGAGCGGACCGGCCTCGACGCGCTCGTGGTCTTCTACCCGGCGCGCGTGGCCTACCTGACCGGCTTCCACCACGTCCCGACCGAGCGGCCGGTGGCGTACCTGCTCGGCCCCCGCGGCCGGAGCGCGCTGCTCGTGCCGGCGGTCGAGAAGGAGCACGCCGAGCAGGTCG
>DASQZW010000065.1:0-11235 GCA_035638495.1 Terriglobales bacterium | reverse complement strand
GACCCGTTCATCCGCGACACGTTCCCCATCGTCCAGCAGGCGCTGGACCGCAGAGCGAACATCCTGCTGGAGGGCGCCCAGGCCACGATGCTCGACCTGGACGCGGGCACGTACCCGTACGTGACCAGCTCGAACACCACGGCCGGCGGCCTGTGCACCGGGGCCGGCGTGCCGCCCACCCGGATCGACTGCTCGCTGGTGGTGGTCAAGGGCTACACGACGCGCGTCGGCTACGGGCCGTTCCCGACCGAACTCGAGGACCACGACGGGGATGCGATCCGGGAGCGCGGCAACGAGTTCGGCACGGTGACCGGCCGGGCACGCCGGGTGGGCTGGTTCGACGGCGCGGTCGCCCGGTACGCATGCCGCGTCAACGGCGCCACATCGATCGCGCTGACCAAGCTCGACGTGCTGGACGAGATGCCCGAGCTGCGGGTGTGCGTCGGCTACGACTTCCGCGGCCACTTCCACGACCACCCGATGGCGAACATCTCGCACCTGAAGCACTGTGAGCCGCGGTACGAAACCATGCCGGGCTGGGAGCAGCCGATCGGCGACTGCCGGACCTGGCTGGACCTGCCGCCCAACTGCCGCGCGTACGTCGAGCGGGTCGAGGAGCTGTGCGGCGCGGCGATCGAGCTGATCGGCGTGGGCCCGCGCCGTGACCAGTTCGTCGTCAGAGGGCGGCCGGAATTCCTGAAGGCCGCCGGGTAGCGGCGTTGCGGCGGGCGGAGGCGGAGCGGCTCGACGCGGCCGACGAGCTGGCCTGGCTGCGCGACCGGTTCGTCATCGAGGACGCCGGTCCGCTGTACCTGGACGGCAACTCGCTGGGTCGGCTCCCGTGCGTGACGGTGGAGGCGGTCGGCGCGATCGTCCGGGAGGGCTGGGGCGCGGGCCTGGTCCGATCGTGGCTGGGCTGGATGGAGCACGCCGAGCGGGTGGCCGACGAGCTGGGCCGGGCGCTGCTGGGCGCGGCGGCCGGCCAGGTGGCCATCAGCGATTCGACTTCGGTCAACCTCTACAAGCTGGCGGCGGCCGCGCTCGACGCCCGGCCGGAGCAGCGCGTGATCCTGAGCACCGCGGACAACTTCCCGACCGACCGGTACGTCCTGGAGGGCCTGGCCGCCGCGCGCGGCCTGGAGCTGCGGCTGCTGGGACCGGGCGAGGTCGAGGCCGCGCTCGACGGGGACGTCGCGCTGGTCTCGCTGTCCCACGTCTCGTACCTGACCGCGGCCGTCGAGGACGTGGCGCGCGTCACGGCGGCGGCGCACGGGGCGGGGGCGCTGGTGCTCTGGGACCTCTGCCACTCGGTAGGCGCGCTGCCGGTCGAGCTGGACCGGTGGGGCGTCGACCTGGCCGTCGGATGCACGTACAAGTACGTCAACGCGGGGCCCGGCGCGCCGGCCTTCCTGTACGTGCGCCGCGAGCTGCAGGAGCAGCTCAGGCAGCCGATCTGGGGCTGGTTCGGCCAGCGGGAGCAGTTCCAGATGGGGCCCGCGTACGACCCGGTTCCCGGCATCGGGCGCTTCGTGGTGGGCACGCCGCCGATGCTCTCGCTGGTGCCGGTCGGTACGGGCGTGGCCGTGCTGGCCGAAGCGGGGATCGAGCGGCTGCGGGCGCGGTCCGTGGCGCTCACGGAGCTGCTGGTGGCGCTGTGGGAGGAGTGGCTGGAGCCGCTCGGCTTCGAGCTGGCCTCGCCGCGCGAGCCGGCGGCGCGGGGCGGGCACGTCTCGCTCGCCCACCCCGAGGCGAGCCGCGTCAGCCGCGCGCTGGTGGCGGCCGGCGTGGTGCCGGACTTCCGCCCCCCGAACCTGGTCCGGCTGTGCCCGGCCCCGGCCTACACGGGGTTCGCCGAGGTGTGGGACGCGCTCGACCGGCTGCGCCGGGTGGTGGCGGCCGGCGAGCACCTGGCGCTGGCCGCCGACCCGGGCCGCGTGACGTAGCGGCGCTGCGAATCGCACATCGGGACCGATGTGCGGTTCCGCGGCCTTGGGAATCGCACATCCGGACCGATGTGCGGTTCCGCGACTAGCTCGGCGGCTGCGCCGGCCGCGGCCGGTGCGGGCGGCCCAGCGTCAGCGCCACTCCGCGGAGCTCACGCAGCCGCGTCCATGTCTCCTCGCGATGCCCACGGACCCAGTTCAGGCCCTGGACGACTACGCTCAGCACCTGCATCCAGGCCACGGCCGCCAGCGACGCCTCGATCGCGAGTCCGCGGGTCCGCGCCGCCAGCGCGGCCGCGCCGGTCAAGAAGCCGAGCAGGGGCCGCCCGACGCCGGAGGCGGGCAGCGTCCGGCGGTCGGCCAGCACCAGCGCGGCCGCGAACCACAGTGGCCCGCTGTCGAGCTGGTACCCCACGGACCAGCGCTCGACCGCGATCGGCACGAGCGCGCCGACCAGGAAGGTCAGCACCACGAGCAGGCTCAGGCGGCGCGAGTACCACAGCCAGGCCGCACCGACCGCGACGGCCAGCATCGACGTGGCCAGAACGGGGCCGGCAACGTTGCCGACGTAGAGCCGCACCGGGTCGAGCTGCGCGTGCCCGCCGCCGGCCAGCCACTGGCGGACAGGCTCGGCCGACGGCCCGCCGCCCGGGGCCACATACACGCCCGGACCGCCCCGCGAGAGGACGAGCACCACCGCGTACGCGAGGATCCCGACCTGCAGCCGCGCCGCTGGCACGTAGCGCGTGCGGCCCAGCTCGAACGCGGCCGCCACGACCGCGACCGCCAGGGCCCACGTCAGCGGTGCGCCGGAGCCGACCAGGGCGACGCCGACGAACGCCGGCACGATCGGCGTGCCGTCGAGCGGCTGGCCGAGCAGGCGGGCGGCCACGTGGGCGAGCAGGCCCGCGGCGAGCGCGATGCCCAGCACGGCGAGCGCGTCGAGCCCGAAGAAGATGACGCCGGCGACCACGGACGGCACGAGCGCGATCGCCGCCACGAGCGACGGCTCTGCGGCCTCCGGCTCGACGCCGATGCGTTTGACCCACGTGAGGGCGGCTTCCAGGGCCGCGCTTGCCTGCCCCACCACGGCGCGACCGATTTTACGTGGCTGCAACGTCTGAGCCTTTGAAAGGACGATCCCACCGGCGTGCTGGGAACCACCAGGTGAGTCAGTCGCTCGGCACGCGATCTCTCCTACGGTCGGAACGAGGAGGAGATCATGATCGAAAGCACCGTACGGGCGGCGGCCGTTCCCGCAGTACTGGACGACCCGTTCCGGAACCGCGGTGTGGCCTTCAGCGTGAAGGAACGGGAGTCGCTGGGCCTGGCAGGCCGCCTGCCTTCCGCCGTCCTGACGCTGGAGGAGCAGGCGCGGCGCGCCTACCAGCAGCTGCAGCGTCAGCGCGACGACCTGGCCAAGAACCTGTACCTCGAGCAGCTCCACGACCGCAACGAGGTCCTGTACTACAAGCTGCTCTCGGACCACCTTGCCGAGATGCTGCCGATCGTGTACGACCCGACCGTCGGGGACGCCATCGAGCAGTACTCGCACGAATTCCGCCGGCCCAGAGGCATCTTCCTGTCCATCGACCGGCCGGACGACGTCACCAGGGCGTTCGCCTCACTGGAGCTCGGCCCCGGCGACGTCGACCTGATCGTCTGCAGCGACGCGGAGGAGATCCTGGGCATCGGCGACTGGGGCGTGGGGGGCATCCAGATCGCCGTCGGCAAGCTGGCCGTGTACACCGCGGCCGCGGGCATCGATCCACGTCGCGTCATCCCGGTTTCGCTCGACGTCGGCACCGACAACGAGGACCTGCTCAACGACCCGCTCTACCTCGGTAACCGGCACGCACGGGTGCGCGGCGCCGCCTACGACGCCTTCATCGAGAGGTATCTGCGCAGCGCGTCGTCCATGTTCCCCAACGCGCTGCTGCACTTCGAGGACTTCGGCCCCGACAACGCACGGCGGATCCTGGTGAAGTACGGCGACGCCTACCGGATCTTCAACGACGACATGCAGGGCACGGGGGCGATCACCCTCGCCGCGGTGCTGTCGGCGGTGAAGGTCCTCGGCGCCCGGCTGGCCGAGCAGCGGCTGGTGGTGTTCGGCGCCGGCACGGCCGGCGTGGGCATCGCAGACCAGCTGCACGACGCCATGATCCGCGACGGTGCGTCCGCCGACCAGGCGACCTCGCAGGTGTGGCTGGTCGACCGGCAGGGCCTCCTCACCAGCGACATGAAGGACCTGCGTGACTTTCAGCGACCGTACGCGCGGGACCCGAAGCACGTCACCGGCTGGGCGCCCGACGGCGGCGCGATCTCCCTCCTGGACACAGTGCGCCACGTCTCGCCGACGATCCTTCTCGGGACGTCGACCGCGCACGGGGCGTTCACCCATGCCGTCGTCGAGGCCATGAGCAGCGGGGTCGAGCGGCCGATCATCTTCCCGATCTCGAACCCGACCTCGCGGATCGAGGCCATGCCGGCCGACGTCATCGCGTGGTCGAGGGGGCAGGCGCTGGTGGCCGTGGGCATTCCGGTCGAGCCCGTCGAGTACGACGGCGTGACGTACACGATCGCGCAGGCCAACAACGCGCTGCTGTACCCCGGGCTGGGCCTGGGCACCATCGTGGCCGGGGCTTCCCGGGTGACCGCCGGCATGCTGCGTGCTGCCGCGGAGGCCGTTGCGGGCCAGGTCGACGTCAGCGCCCGCGGCGCGTCGCTGCTGCCGCCGGTGGAGAACCTCCGCGCCTCGTCGGCGACCACGGCGGTCGCCGTGGCTCGGGCCGCGGTCGCGGACGGGGTCGCCACCCGGAAGCTCGACAATCCGATCCAGGCCGTGCAGGACGCCATGTGGCAGCCGGTCTACCCGAACGGAGGCGCGTGATGGCCGCCCAACCGAAGGTGCTCGACGTGCCGATCGGGCTCACCGAGAAGGGCACGCGGCGCGAGACGGACTCGCTGGGCGCCATCGACGTCCCCGCGGACCGCTACTGGGGCGCGCAGACGCAGCGGTCCCTGATCCACTTCTCGATCGGGGACGACCGGATGCCAAAGGCCGTCTACCACGCCTACGGCTACGTCAAGAAGGCGGCCGCGATCGTCAACGGGCACGCTGGACGGCTGCCCGTGTGGAAGGCCGACCTCATCGAGCGCGTCTCCGACGAGGTGATATCCGGCGCCCTGGACGAGCACTTCCCGCTCTACGTGTGGCAGACCGGGTCCGGGACGCAGTCGAACATGAACACCAACGAGGTGATCAGCAACCGCGCGATCCAGCTGGTCGGCGGGCGGCTGGGGAGCAAGGATCCGATCCACCCCAACGACGACGTGAACATGGGGCAGTCGTCCAACGACACGTTCCCTACCGCCATGCACATCGCCGCGGTGCAGGCGATCCACGGCCACCTGCTGCCGAGCGTGCGCGCGCTGCAGCGAGAGATCGACGCCAAGGCCCGGAAGTGGGCGAACGTCGTCAAGATCGGCAGGACGCATCTGCAGGACGCGGTGCCGCTCACCGTCGGGCAGGAATGGTCGGGATACGCACACCAGCTCGAGCAGGCGATCGAGCGAGTCGGCGCCTCGGCCGACGGACTGCTCGAGCTGGCCGCCGGCGGGACGGCGGTCGGGACCGGGCTGAACGCGCCGCCGGGCTTCGGCGACGAGATCGCGGCGGAGATCGCGGCGGCGACGGGCCATCCCTTCAGGACGGCGGCGAACAAGTTCGCGGCCCAGGGCGGCCTCGACGCCATGGTGGGCGCATCCGCCGGGGTCCGGGCGCTTGCGGTGCCGCTGATGAAGATCGCGAACGACGTCCGGTGGCTGGCCTCCGGGCCCCGGTGCGGCCTCGGTGAGCTGGTCCTGCCGGCGAACGAGCCGGGCAGCTCGATCATGCCCGGCAAGGTCAACCCGACCCAGTGCGAGGCCATGGTGATGGTCTGCATCCAGGTCCTCTCCGAGGACGCTGCCATCGCCTTCGCCGGCTCGCAGGGCAACTTCGAGCTGAACGCGATGCGGCCGGTCATCATCAACAACTTCCTGCACTCGGCCACGATCCTGGCGGACGCGTGCGACAAGCTGCGGGAGTTCTGCATCGAGGGCACCGACCTCAACCGCGCACAGATCGACGCATTCGTCCACCGGTCACTGATGCTGGTTACCGCGCTGTCCCCGGTGATCGGCTACGACAAGGCGTCGGCCATCGCGCACAGCGCCAGCGACAAGGGCACCACCCTCCGGGAGGCTGCCCTGGCGTCGGGATACATCAGCGCCGCGGACTTCGACCGCATCGTCGACCCTGCCGCGATGGTCGGCCGGCGCACCGGGAACTAACGACCGATGGCCCGGGTGAGGATTCGGTTTGCCCTGTGGGACAGCGCGCTGCTGGCCGTCGCCAGCCCAGATCAGCCCGCAGAACGCCTGGCAGCAGCCGATCCTCCGCTTCGTCGACACCGTCGTGGGCGTCGCAGTGGCCGTCGGGTTCGCGTGGCTAGCGCTTACACTTCGGAGCCGTGTCAGCACCGCTCGACCGTCTCCACAGCCTCGGCTATGAGCTTCCCTCCGCCCCCGCCCCGATGGCGTCCTACGTCCCGACGCGGCTGGTCCCGATCGGCGACGGCCGCGCGCTGCTCTTCATCGCAGGTCAGGTTGCGATGCGCGAGGGCGAGCTGCTCACGGGCCGCGTGCCCACCGAGGTCAGCGTGGAGGTCGCGCAGGAATCGGCGCGCCGCTGCGCGCTGAACATCCTGGCCCAGATCGAGGCGGCGGCCGGCCTGGACAACGTGATCGAGATCGCTCAGCTGATCGGGTGGGTCCTGTCGGCAGACGACTTCGGCGGTCAGCCCCAGGTGGTCAACGGCGCGTCGGACCTCCTCGTGGAGGTGCTGGGCGAGGCCGGCAAGCACGCAAGGGCGGCCGTCGGCACGAACTCGCTGCCGCGCGGCGTCACGGTGGAGATCGCCGCCACGGTGGTCGTCCGCCACTCGTAGCGGGGTCCGGCTTCCTACGCTTCCCAGACCTGTTTCATCAGGAGCCGGGCGAGCTTGTCCGGGTCGTGGTGGGAGGGGATGCGGACGTTGACGACGTCGGCCGCGATGTATCGGGTCAGCGGGTGGTCGCGCTGCACCCGCTCCACGTCGAACAGCACCTGTGACTGGCCGCCGGTGGGCAGGTGGCTCAGGTTGGAGTTCACGACCGCGAAGTCGAACAGGTCCACGCCGGTGTGTTCGCGGATCGCGCCCAGGTAGTCGCCCACGTTGTAGTCGTCGGTCTCACCGGGCTGCTCGGCAACGTTGCAGACGAACACCTTGAGCGCGGGCGACTCGCGGATCGCGTCCACCATCCCGGGGACGAGCAGGTTGGGCAGGATCGACGTGTAGAGCGAGCCCGGTCCGACCACGATGACCTCGGCGTTCATGAGCGCCAGCGCCGCCTCGGGGTTCAGCTCGGGGTTGTCGGGGCGCAGGAAGACCCGGCTGATGAGCCCGTTCTGCGCCGGGATCTTGGACTCGCCCTCGACCATCGTGCCGTTGACGCTGGCCACGAGCGTGACGTCGTGCAGGGTCGAGGGGATGATGTCGCCGCGCACGGCGAGGACCCGGCCCGACTCGCGCACGGCGTGCTCGAAGTTCCCGGTCACCTCGGCCATGGCCATGATGAACAGGTTCCCGAACGAGTGCCCGTTCAGCGAGCCGTTCTGGAAGCGGTGGTTGAACAGCTGCTTGACCAGCGGCTCGGCGTCGGCCAGCGCCACCAGGCACTGCCGGAAGTCCCCCGGTGGCAGGATGCGGTACTCCTCGCGGAGGCGTCCGCTGGAGCCGCCGTCGTCGGCCACGGTCACGATCGCGGCGAGGTTGGAGGTGTATTCCTTCAGGCCGCGGAGCAGCGTCGACATCCCGGTGCCGCCGCCGATCGCCACCATGCGCGGGCCGCGCCTGCGCGTCCGGTACGCGTAGATGACCTCGGCGATGCTGCGCTCGCCGCCGGGCAGGAACGGGCCGAGGACCGAGCGCTGGAGCTGGACGACCGAGAACACCACCAGGGCGACGCCGAAGATGAGGAACACCGCGCCGCGCTGGGCGCGAGACAGGAACTGGAGGGTGACGTAGGACGTCCACCAGGGCCAGGGAGCGTTCTGGTAGGCGTCCTTCAGGAAGTACGCGACCGCGAGGTCGATGATGAGGATGCCGACGGCCAGAAGGACGATCCACCGCTTGACTTCGAGGCCCGGGCGCAGCCACCGGAGCCACCTGGTTCGCACGCGCATCGCCTACCCGGGGACCCGCGACACGGTCACCGACGGGATAATCGAGCGATGCGGCCGGCCAGAGTCATGCGGCGTGTCGTGCAGGCGGCGGCAATCGGGCTGCTGGTCGGCGCCATCGTCCAGGAGGCGGCCAAGCCGCCCGCTGAGCGCATGTGGCGCGGCCGCGTGCTGGGGGTGGTGCCGTACGACTTCAGCCCCCCGACCTGGGAGCGCATCCGGCGAGCGTACTGGAATCCCGAGGACGACAGGCTGATCACCGACCGCGTCCTGGGTGTGGGTTGGGCGATCAATCTCCATCGTGCTCGTGCACTGCTCTCCGGTCTCTTCGGCCTGCTGGGCCGGAGCGGGGATCGATCCGTCCAGCTCGGCCATCCCGATGGAGATTAGCGCGCTCACCCGTTCATCCGCTCCCTTACGAACTCGAGCGCGCGTCCGTAGGCGCTGACGCGGTTGCGGTGCTTGAGGATCCCGTGGCCCTCGTCGTCGAAGACGAGGAGCTCGGAGTCGCCGGCCGCGTCGTGGATCTGGACCGCCTCCGACACCGGCACCCGGACGTCGTTGCGGCCGTGGATGATGAGCAGCGGCGCCGTGATCCGGTGAGCCCTGCGGAGCGGACTGAACTCGGCCAGAAACTCGCCGTCCGGACCTGCCGGGTCGCCGTACTCGGCGGCGCGGTTGGCGCGGCGCCAGCCGCTCGTGTTCGCGAAGAAGCTGTGCCAGTCGGCAATGCCGACGATGTCGACGGCCGCGTCCCACAGCTCGGGGTCCTCGACCAGGACGGCGAGCGTCATGAACCCGCCGTACGAGCCGCCCATGGCGACCAGGGCGCCGGCGAAGCCCTGCGCGCGCAGCCACCGGCCGGCCTCGCAACCGTCGCGGACCGAGTCCCAGCGAAGCTCGCGATCGTCCAGGGAGTAGTAGCGGCGGCCGTAGCCGGTGCTGCCCCGCACGTTGGGCGCCAGCACGTCGATGCCGGCCGCGATCCACGTCGCGATGACCGCGTTGAAGTTGGCTCGCGACTGCCCGGCCGGTCCGCCGTGGAAGAAGACCACCGTCGGCCGGGGTGAGCCGTCGACCCGGTAGTGCAGCGCGGGGACCTGGAGGCCGTCGAAGGAGGGGTAGCTCACCTCTCTGGGCGCGACCAGGCCTTCGATCGGATCGCCGCTGGCGCGGGTCCACCGCGTGCCCGCGGGCAGCTCGTAGACCTCGGCCGGTGACGTGGGCGACTCCCAGGCGACCAGGATGCCCGCGCCGTCCCGGGTCCAGGACACGTGGTCGGCGGTGCTCGACGAGTTGTCCGTGTAGACCATGCCGGGAGGCAGCGCCGCCGTTTCCGGGCCGGTCGCCCTTCCCGTCTGGAGGTCCAGGACGCGCAGGGAGTCGTGAGCGCCCTGGTTGACGACGACGGCGACACGGCGGCCGGCCGGGTCGGGGACGGCGGCGAGCACGTCGTGGTCCTCGTCCACGAGGCGCCTGCGAACGGCGGTCCGGTCGTCGTCCAGCTCGACCAGTCCGACGAACTCGCGGTCCAGGTCGGTCAGCGCCAGGAGGCCGTCGCCCGCCCACGTGACTCCGGCGACGTAGACGGCGTCGGGGAGGATCTGTCGCAGCTCGCCGCCGGGCTGGAGAAGGTGGACGCGGTTGTGGTGGCTGCGGGTGGGCACGTCCTCGACGACCGCGGCGGTGGTGCCGTCGGGGCTCCAGGCCAGCCAGTTCCAGCTGCCGCCGCGGTCGAGCCAGGGAGTGATCTCGCCGGTCTCGAGGTCGAGCACGCCCAGCACCCAGTCCGCGCGTCCGCCGGGGTTGTAGGAGAGGCCGACGCGCCGGCGGTCGGGAGAGAGGACCACGTCCCGGTGGATGGCCCTGCCGTCGTGGGTGACGCGCCGCAGACCGCCGCCAGACTCCAGCAGGGAGAGCTGCCAGGTCTCGTTGCCGCCCTGGTCCTGGGACACCAGCAGGCCGAACGGCGTGTCGCCGATGGGGAGCATCCGGTCCTGCCCGGGCGCGAGGCGGACCGGGAAGCGGTCCGGCCCGGCGATGCGGTAGGTCTGGCTGAATCCAGGCATGTCCGATGCGAACCAGAGCCCGCCGTCCGGCGTGGGGATCGGCCGAAAGGCGCGGGCGACGCTGAGCAGGTGGGCGGGCGCGGGCGGTGTCATGCGAGCAGGCTACGGTGAGGCGGGGCCGAAAGTGTTGGGCAAAGGGATGGGGTCCGTCGGGGCCGGCGGCCGAGCCGGCGATGCCGCCACGCGGCCGTTAAAATAGGTCACCGCCCGGTCGCTGGGGAGTAGCCAAGCGGTAAGGCGCCTGACTCTGGATCAGGAGATCGAGGGTTCAAATCCTTCCTCCCCAGCCAATTCCCCTTTACGGCGGTTAGTTGCAATACGCCGGCCGCTCTCCAGAGTGGTTAGGAATCGGTTGGGGGGACGGGTGGTGGGGAGCCCTTCTCCGAATGCTAGATCGGGCGTCTTGAGGCCTGTTTCCAGTTCGCCTGGCTCGGCAGCATGGCCGAGACCGTGTTCGCGGGGGGCTGCGAAAGCGGTCGAACGCGCGGCAAACGGGCTGCGTACGCCGCCCGGACCGCATCTCGGCGACGTGCAGGCCACTCGCCTGGCGGTCGAGGGCGGGCTGCGTGTCGTGCCGACTATGATCCCGTCCTTGTCCATCCGCATGGAACTTGACAGCGCGACCAGCCGCGGTAAGGTGGTCACCGGAGTGGCCACAGTGAAGGTAGCAACCGTGAGGGACTTTCGCGACCGGGCGACGGAGTGGCTGAGGTCCGAGGACGTGGTCCTGGTGACCCGCGACGGACAGCCAGCCGGCTTCTGGGTGCCCTGGGACGAGCCGGACGCCCTTCCCGACGAGCTGCGCAGCGCCGTCTTCCAGCGGTTGTCGTCGATGGTGCGGGAGCAACTCCGCGCTGCCGGCGCCTCGGAGGAAGACGTCCTCGGAGACTTCGAAGCTTCCCGACGTTCTCGTCGTCGACGCTAACGTCCTGCTCTCCGCCCTGATCGGCGGCCG
>DASQZW010000064.1:0-5425 GCA_035638495.1 Terriglobales bacterium | reverse complement strand
TGGCGGAGAGGGTGGGATTCGAACCCACGACAGGGTTGCCCCTGTACGGCATTTCCAGTGCCGCGCCCTCGACCGGACTAGGCGACCTCTCCGTCCGCGCCAGCAGAGTCTACCCGCGGATCGCGCCTACGCCTCGACCTCGACTCCGTCCTGCGCCCAGCGCGTGTGGAAGCTGCCCGGGCGGTCCAGCCGCCGGTACGTGTGCGCCCCGAAGTAGTCGCGCAGCCCCTGGATCAGGTTGGCGGGCGTGCGCTCTCGCCGGTAGCCGTCGTAGTAGGCCAGGGCCGACGAGAAGGCCGGGGCCGGCACGCCGAGCTCGATGGCAGTGCGCACCACCCGGCGCCACGCGTCCTGCGCGGCGCCGACGGCGTCGCGGAAGTACGGCGCCAGCAGCAGGCTCTGCAGTTCCGGCTGCTCCTCGTACGCGTCCTTGATCCGGTCCAGGAACCGGGCGCGGATGATGCATCCGCCTCGCCAGATGGTCGCGATCGTGGCGAAATCGAGGTTCCATCCGTACTGGGCGGAGGCGGCAGCCATCTGCTCGAAGCCCTGCGCGTACGCGACCACCTTGGACGCATACAGCGCGTCGCGGACCGCGTCGACCAGCCCGCTCGAATCCCGCGCGACGCCCCCGGGACCCGCCAGCGCCCGCGCGGCGGCCACCCGGCGCGCCTTCTGAGCCGACACGGTTCTGGCGAAGACCGCTTCCGTGATCGCCGTGACCGGGACGCCGAGCTCCAGCGCCTCCTGCGACGTCCACTTGCCGGTGCCCTTCTGCTCGGCCTCGTCCAGGATCACGTCGACCAGCGGCCGGCCGGTCACCGCGTCGTGCCTGGCCAGCACCTCGGCCGTGATCTGGATCAGGTACGAGTCCAGGTCGCCCCGGTTCCACTCGCGAAAGATCGCGGCCTGCTCCGGCGCGCCGAGGCCGAGCGCCTGGCCGAGAAAGTCGTACGCCTCCGCGATCAGCTGGATGTCCGCGTACTCGATGCCGTTGTGCACCATCTTCACGTAGTGCCCGGCGCCGTCGGGGCCCATGTAGGCGCAGCAGGGGTCCCCGGTGACCTGCGCCGCGATGGTCGTGAACAGCGCCTCGACGTGCGAGTACGCCTCGCGGGTCCCGCCCGGCATGAGGCTCGGGCCGCGCAGGGCCCCCTCCTCCCCACCCGAGATGCCAGTCCCGAGGAACCGGAGTCCGGCCGCCTCCAGGTCAGCGGCGCGCCGCCGGGTGTCGCCGAAGTACGAGTTGCCGCCGTCGATCACGATGTCGCCCGCGGCCAGGTGGGGACGCAGCTCGGCGATGGCCTCGTCGACCGGTGGGCCCGCCTTCACCATGATCAGGACGGTCCGGGGACGGTCGATGGACGCTACGAAGGCGGGCACGTCATAGCCTGGAACGAAGCTCGCCTCCGAGCCGTGCTCCTCCAGCATTCGGTGAGTGCGGGCGGGCGTGCGGTTGTACACTGCCACGGATACGCCGCGCGAAGCCACGTTGCGTGCCAGGTTCTGGCCCATGACGGCCAGTCCGAACACGCCAAACGGGATGGAGGTCATGCGGCCGAGTGTAGTGGAAGGGTGGCGGTGGGCCTGGCAGCCCCCCGGAGGTTGGGCCGCCGTCCAGGAAATATGCGGGTGACACCTTGGCTGTAGATATCCAGGAACTCGGCGGATCGAGCGTTGGTGGATACCAGCTCATCCGGTGTCTGGGACACGGAACCCACACCGCTGTCTACCGCGCCACCGGGAGCCTCGGGTCACAGTGGGCCCTGAAGGTCATCGACCGGCAGCTCGAGCCGGAGGCTGCACTGGTGGAGCGCCTGCGCCGCGAGGCGAGCCTCTGCTCGCGCGTCGATCACCCCGCCATCCTTCCCATGTACGACGTCGGCCGCGACGAGCACGTCACGTTCGCCACGGCCCCCTTCCTGGATGCGCCGATGCTGGCCGACCTGATGGCCGACGGCCGGGTCGATCCCGATCTGCTCTGGAACGTGGTCAGCCAGATCGCCGACGCGCTCCAGCGCGCGCACGAGCTGGGCCTGGTCTGCCGGGTCATCAAGCCGAGCAACATCCTGGTCGACTCGGCAGGGCGCGCCTACCTGGCCGAGTTCGGGATCGCCAGCCGTCGCACCGGGCCGCTCGCGCTGACGAGCCCGGGCTACAACCTGGGAACCCCCCAGTACCTCGCGCCGGAGCAGGTCGAGGGCAAGGAGCCGACACGCCGCGCGGACGTGTACGCCATCGGCGTCCTGATCTTCGAGATCCTGACGGAGACGGCGCTGTTCAACGGGCGCAGCGTCGCGGAGACGCTGACGGCGACCCTGAACGGCCAGGTGCCCTCCGCCAATGCACGCAACCGGCGGCTGCCGCCGGGCGTCGACGCGGCCCTGACGCGGGCCCTGGCGAAGGACCCGGCCGACCGCCACGACTCGGTCTGGCAGCTGCTCGAGGAGCTGGTCGGCGTCCCGGACGTCGAGGAGGTGACGAGCCGGCGGCCGGTACGCGCGATGGACGCGCCCACCGGGCTGCCCGTGGGCGCGGGACGTGACCCCGTGCTCGAGCGCATCGGTGCCTCACTGAGCCCGGAGTACGGCATCGCCCCGACGAACGGCATCGTGGAGAGCCCGCGCGCGGTTCTGCCCAACCAGCCGGCGCCGATCCCCGCCGACTCGGCCGTCAGCATGCTCCACCGGATGGGCGTACCGCGCCTGGAGTGTCACGACCTGCCGCTGCTGAACTCCTACTTCGCGTGCCTCATGCGCCACGCCAGGGAGACGGCGGGACGCAGCTGGCCGCAGGTGCTGGAGGCCGCCGGGATGCGGCACTACCTGGCCCAGGACCCGTCCGACGACGGCGAACGGACGGCGACCGCGGACGAGTGCAGCCGGCTGGCGGAGGCGTTCGAGCACGTCTTCGGCCCGGACGGTCCGGCCCACCTGCGCACCCTCGGACGCACCGTCACGGAGGACTGGCTGCGCAGCACGCAGCCGAAGCCGTTCCGGATGATGGGCAGGCCGGACAGCAAGGTCGCGGACGCGCTGTACGTCTTCAACCACAGCATGGACCGCGTCCGGGGCGAGCCGCTTCACGCCTGGAAGCAGATCGACAAGCGGCAGTTCTGGATCGTCCACTACGCCAACCTGTTCGCGCTCGGCCGCCGCAAGACGGCGAAGGCGTGCCACTTCTGGGTCGCCGCGTTCGAGTCGGCGCTGCGGTGGGGCGGGCTGGCCAACGACTGGACGGTCGAGGAGACCGAGTGCGGCTGCACGACCGGGACGTTCTGCTGCGTGTTCACGGTGGAGCGCGTCGGCGGCTGAGCAGAACCGTGCGTTGCTGGGCACAGGAGTCGTCATCCGCCTGCTGAGGGGACTCTGAGGCGCAGCAACCACGCCGCCGGGCTCCCCGCGTCAGTCGAGCGTGCCCAGCACCTCGACGCCGCCCGGACCCGCCACGATCGCCCCCAGCGCCAGGCCCACGAACAGCCCGTGCTCCAGCACCCCCGTGACCGCCTTCAGTTCGGCCGCGACGCCGGCCGGCTCCGCGATGCCGCGGGGGAACGTCAGGTCCACGATGAGGTTGCCGTTGTCGGTGCGGTAGGGCGTCGCCTCCCCGCCCCGCAGCGTCCAGGCCGCGCCCAGCTCCCCCAGGCGTGCCGCCGTCTGGCGCCACAGGAAGGGCGCCACTTCCACCGGCACGTAGGTCGTCGTGCCCAGCCGCTCCACCCGCTTGGACGAGTCCGCGATGACCACGAACCGCCGTGCGGCCATCGCGACCATCTTCTCCCGGAACAGCGCGCCGCCGTGGCCCTTGACCAGGTTCAGCGCCGGGTCGATCTCGTCGGCGCCGTCCACTGCCAGGTCGAGCGGCCCGGGCGTGTCCTCCAGCAGCTCGACGCCCGCGCCTCGCGCCAGCTGCGCGCTGGCCAGCGAGGTGGCGACGGCCGCCACCCGGAGTCCTCGGAGCCCCTCGATGAAGTACCGCGCGGTCGTGCCGGTGCCGACCCCGAGCAGCATGCCGGGCGCGACCAGCTCCAGCGCGCGCCGCGCGGCTGCCCGCTTCGATGCGTCGGCGTCAGCGTTCAAGCGACTCGCGCAGCGCCCGGATGCCGGCGACGGCGCCCTCTGGGTGCCCGAACACCGAGCTGCCAGCCACGAGCAGCGTCGCGCCGGCCTCCACCACCAGCGGCGCGGTGCGCTCGTCGATGCCGCCGTCGACCTCGATGTCGAGGGCGGGCGCCAGGTCGCGCACGCGGCGGATCTTGTCGGGGCTGGTCGCGATGAACCGCTGGCCGCCGAAGCCCGGCTCCACCGTCATCACATTGACCATTCCCACGTACGGCACCAGCTCACGCAGCGTCTCCACGGGCGTCCCCGGGTTCAGCACCAGGCCGGGCCGGCAGCCCGCCTCCGCGATCGCGTGGACCGCCCGGTACAGGGAGTACGTCGACTCCACCTGGACCAGCACGTAGTCGGCGCCGGCTTCGGCGAACGCCGAGACGAACTGCTCGGGCCGCTCCACCATCAGGTGCGCCTCGATCGGGATGGCCGGCGCGGCCGCGCGCACGGCCGCGACGATGGCGGGGCCGAACGTGAGGTTGGGCACGAAGTGGCCGTCCATGACGTCGACCTGGATCCGGTCGGCGCCCGCGGCGACGACCTCGCGGACCTGCTCGCCGAGCCGCGTCAGGTCCGCGGACAGGACCGACGGGACGATCCGAACCACTACTCGAGCAGCCCCGCGGCCGCGCGGTCGACGAGGAACTCCGCTCCGGGGATCATGCCGGCCGGGACCTCGCCGCGCTGGGCGCCGCGCAGCCCGTCGGCCTTGTCGGAGCCCGTGGCCAGCAGCACGACCCGGCGAGCGCCGCGCAGCGCGTCGAGCGTCAGGCTGACGCGGTCCGGGGGCGGCTTCGGCGCGTCGTGGACGGCGACCGCTCCGCCGGTCGCTCGGAGCGCCGGATTGCCCGGGAACAGCGACGCCGTGTGGCCGTCCGGGCCCAGGCCCAGCAGCACGAGGTCGAGCGGCGAGCTGGCCCGCACGACGCCATCGTAGAGCGAGGCCGCCGCATCGGCGCCCAGCTCGCCGGGCATCCGGTGCACCGTGCCCGGATGGACGCGGGACAGCAGCGTCTCGTGTGCCATCCAGTAGTTGCTCTCGGGATCGGTCGGCGCCACGCAGCGCTCGTCGCCGAAGAGCACCGCCACGCGCCCCCACGGCAGCGGTCGCTCGGCCAGGAGCTCGTAGGCGCGCCGGGGGGTCGACCCGCCGGCCAGCACGAGCGTGCGGAGGCCGCCCTCGATCGCCGCCGAAACGAGCTCCGCGGTGGCCTCGGCGACGGCGCCGGGGTCCTGCAGGACCCGAAGGTTCATCGCATCGCCTCGAGCAGCGGCGTCGCGGCCCGCAGGGCCCCGAGGAACACGGGGTCGCG